>NZ_JBVJJA010000028.1:0-106125 GCF_055586005.1 Micromonospora sp. NPDC051924 | reverse complement strand
TCCCCCCCCCGCCGCCCCCCCCCCCCCCACCCCCAACGCCCCCCCCCCCCCCCCCCCCCCCCCCCCGCCCCCCCCCTCCCCCCCCCCCCCCCCCCCCCCCCCCCCACCGGAACAGTTTGTCGGGCGTCATATGGCGGGCGCCCCGGAAGAGAAGAGAAAAGATGCTCATCAGCCAGCGACCGTCTCTCTCCGAAGAGTCGATCAACGAGACCCGGTCCCGGTTCACCATCGAGCCGCTGGAGCCGGGCTTCGGCTACACCCTGGGCAACTCGCTGCGGCGCACGCTGCTGTCGTCCATCCCGGGCGCGGCCGTCACCTCGATCAAGATCGACGGTGTGCTGCACGAGTTCACCACGATCCCCGGGGTCAAGGAGGACGTGGTCGAGCTCGTCATGAACATCAAGGAGCTGTGCGTCAGCTCCGAGCACGACGAGCCGGTCAGCATGTACCTGCGCAAGCAGGGCCCGGGCGACGTGACCGCCGGTGACATCCAGCCCCCGGCCGGTGTCTCGGTGCACAACCCGGACCTGAAGCTCGCCACCCTCAACGGCAAGGGCCGGCTCGACATGGAGCTGACCGTCGAGCGGGGTCGGGGCTACGTCACCGCCGCGCAGAACAAGCAGGCGGGCGCCGAGATCGGCCGGATCCCGGTCGACTCGATCTACTCGCCGGTCCTCAAGGTGACGTACCGCGTCGAGGCGACCCGCGTCGAGCAGCGGACCGACTTCGACCGGCTGATCATCGACGTCGAGACCAAGCCGTCGATGGGCCCGCGTACCGCGCTGGCCTCGGCGGGTTCCACCCTGGTGGAGCTCTTCGGGCTGGCCCGGGAGCTGGACGAGACCGCCGAGGGCATCGACATCGGGCCGTCCCCGCAGGACGCCCAGCTGGCGGCGGACCTGGCTCTGCCGATCGAGGAGCTGGACCTGACCGTCCGCTCCTACAACTGCCTCAAGCGCGAGGGCATCAACTCCGTTGGTGAGCTGATCGGGCGTACCGAGGCGGACCTCCTCGACATCCGGAACTTCGGTCAGAAGTCGATCGACGAGGTCAAGATGAAGCTCGCCGGGATGGGCCTGGGGCTGAAGGACTCGGCTCCGAACTTCGACCCGGCGCACGTCGTGGACGCCTTCGGCGAGGCCGACTACGACACCGACGACTACCGCGAGACCGAGCAGCTCTAAGTCCGGCTGCCGCCACATCTGAGGAGCACCAACAATGCCCACGCCCACCAAGGGCCCCCGCCTCGGCGGCAGCCCCGCGCACGAGCGGCTGATGCTGGCCAACCTGGCCACTGCGCTGTTCCAGCACGGCAAGATCCAGACCACCGAGACGAAGGCCCGGCGGCTGCGTCCGCTGGCCGAGCAGCTCATCACCAAGGCCAAGCGGGGCGACCTCGCCGCGCGTCGGCGGGTGCTGGGCGTCGTCAAGGACAAGGACGTGGTCTACGCCCTGTTCGACCAGATCGCGCCCCGGTACGCCAACCGCAACGGTGGCTACACCCGGATCGTGAAGACCGGTCCGCGCAAGGGCGACGCCGCTCCGATGGCGATCATCGAGCTGGTCGAGGAGCTTCAGGTCGCCGAGCCGAAGGCGAACAAGAAGACCGCCGCCCGCAAGGCCGCCCAGCAGGACAAGGTCGAGGCCCTGGCCCCGGCCGAGGAGGCCCCGAAGTCCAGCGAGGTCGCCGACCAGGACGCTGACGCTCCGGTCTCGGCCTCCGGTGACACCGCCGCCGCCCGCGAGGACAGCGACGAGGCCACCGAGAACGAGAAGGCCTGAGCACAGGCAGCATCGTCGGGCCCGGCACCCCTTCGTGGGGTGCCGGGCCCGACGGCGTGAACGGGAGGTACGAGATGGACGAGCGGACCCGGCTGCGGCTGGACGTCTCGTACGACGGCACCGACTTCTCCGGCTGGGCCGCCCAGCCCACCCGGCGCACGGTGGCCGGCGTGCTCACGGAGACGCTGGACCTGGTCCTCGGCGCGGGCACCGCGACCGGGCTGACCGTGGCCGGCCGGACCGACGCCGGCGTGCACGCCACCGGGCAGGTCTGCCACCTCGACCTGCCGACCGAGGTCTGGCGGCAGTACGAGGGGAAGCTGCTGCGCCGGCTGGCCCGGCTGCTCCCGCCCGACGTGCGGGTCCGCGCGATGACCGAGGTGCCGGCCGAGTTCGACGCCCGCTTCTCGGCCACCTTCCGCCGCTACGAGTACCGGGTGACCGACGCCCGGTGGGGCGCCGAGCCGCTGCGGCGTACGGACACCCTCGCCTGGCCGAAGCCCCTGGACCTGGCGGCGCTGAACGCCGCCGCGGCCGGTCTGGTGGGGGAGCACGACTTCGCCGCGTACTGCCGGCGCAAGGAGAACGCCACCACCCTGCGCGAGGTGACCCGGCTGGACTGGCGGCGGGACCCGGACGGGATCCTGGTCGCCACCGTGCAGGCCGACGCGTTCTGCCAGAACATGGTGCGCAGCCTGGTCGGCGCGATGCTGGTCGCCGGGGACGGCCGGCGGCCGGTCGAGTGGCCGGCGAGCCTGCTCAGCCGTCGGGAACGGTCCAGCGAGGTGACCGTGGCGCCGGCGCACGGGCTGGCCCTGGTCGAGGTCGGCTACCCGGAGGACGCCGCCGGGTACGCCCGCCGCGCCGAACTCACCCGCCGGCTGCGGGTGCCCGTCGCCGAGGGCTGAACGCCGGCCCGCCGTCCTCATGGGACGACGGGCCGCTGCGGAGCGTCCTCAGTTGAGGGTGCCGTCCTGACCGGTGACGCCGTCCGTCGGGGCCTCGGTGGGCTGGCTGGCCACCCCGCCGTTCGCCCGCCGGTCGAGGACGCCCCGGTTGAGGTACACCTCGATCAGGTCGTACAGGATCTCGCGGGCCTTCGCGTCGGTGGCCGTGATCCGTTGCCCGTCGGCCCGGGTGACCAGGCAGTACGCGATGTAGTGGCCGCGTACCTGCCAGCCGATCCGGGCGGCGGCCTTCGCCACGGCCTCGGTGCCGGTGCCGGCCGTCATGCCCCGGAACCGGCCCTGCCGTTCGTCGAGCATCTGCCGGATCCGGTCCCGCGCGCGCTGCGCGCTCGCCACGTCGGTGAGGTTGAACAGGCCGGTGGTGAGCAGGTACTTCCCGTCGGAGGAGCGGAGCGTCGCCCGGACCACCTGGTTGCAGCCGAGACGGACCAGCAGGTCGGCGATCTCGCCGCTGACGGCGACCGCGCAGCTGCCGCTGGAGTTCGTTCTGAGCACGTCGTACGCCGGCTGGCCCTCGGTGACCACCAGCTGGCGGCCCGGGAAGACCTCCTTGGCGGTGAGCGCCAGCTGGTCCGTGTCCCGGGAGTCCAGGTCGGTCCCGTCGGCTGCGGCGGACTGCTCCACCACCGGCTGGCCGGTGGTGGCGCCGGCCTGCGGCGTTCCGGTCCGGTCCCGGAGCAGGGCGGCGACCGCCAGCCCGCAGAGGGCGAGCAGGACCAGCACGGCGGCCCCACCGATCAACGCCTGCCAGACCCGGCCGCCACGCCGGCGTTCGTCCCGGCGGGTGCGGGTCAGGTCGAGCGGCTCGGTGGTCCGGAACGCCGCGCTCTCCGGCGGGCGGGGCCCGCCGCCGATGGGCGGCTGCGGCACCGGGACGGCGGCCCGGGGAGCGGCGTGCTCGGCCGGGGGCTGGGCCGGTGCTGGGGCCGGGACGGGGGCCGGCGCCGGCGGGTGGCCGGCGTCGGCGGTCGGCCGGGTGGCCCGGACCGGCGGGGGCAGGGACGGGGTGGGGAAGCGGGACGGCGAGGGGCCTGCGGGCGGAGGCGGCGCGGCACCGGGCACGGACGGGTCCGACCCGGGCCTCGGGTACTCCAGGAAGGCGTCCTCATCGGACTCGTACCGATACACCATGTGAGCCACACTAGGGCCGATTGTCCCTTTCGAGGGTAATATCGGGAAATTCCGGCAGCGTGGCGTCGGGCCCTCCCGGCGGCACCGTCGCCGGTGCCCGGCCCGAGCGGTGCGACAATGCCCGACGTGACCGGCGACCACTACTTCACCGCTGAACCGACCACCGCCGCCCGGCCGCGGGCGGTCGAATTCTCCGTCGCCGGGCGCGACTACACGCTCGCCTCGGCCAGCGGGGTCTTCTCCGCCGACCGGCTCGACCCCGGCACCGCGGTGCTGTTCCGCAAGGCCGACCTGCCGGCGGCCGACGTGACCGGCGCGCTGCTCGACATCGGCTGCGGCTTCGGCCCGATCACCTGCGTGCTGGCCACCACCGCGCTGTCCGCCACCGTCTGGGCGGTGGACGTCAACCAGCGTGCCCGGGATCTCACCGCCGCCAACGCCGCCCGGGTCGGCGCCGCCGACCGGGTCCGGGTCGTCGCGCCGGACGGCGTACCGGCCGACGTCTCCTTCGCCCAGATCTGGTCCAACCCGCCGATCCACATCGGCAAGGCGGAGCTGCACGGGCTGCTGCTGCGCTGGCTGCCCCGGCTCGCCCCGGACGGGATGGCCTGGCTGGTGATCGCCCGGCACCTCGGCGGCGACTCGTTGCACCGCTGGCTGGTCGAGCAGGGCTGGCAGGTCGAGCGGCACGCCAGCCAGAAGGGCTACCGGGTGCTGCGGGTCACCCGGTAATCGAGTGTCGCCCGGCGGTGTCCCTCGGGCAGGATGCCCGCGTGGGATACGTGGACGTGGCTGGAGTCGGGCACATCCTCCCGGACGGCCGGGAGCTCTTCGCAGAGGTGTCGTTCCGGGTCGGTGAGGGGGCCAAGGTGGCCCTGGTCGGTCCCAACGGCGCCGGCAAGACCACGTTGCTGCGGATGGTCGCCGGCGACCTGCCGGTGAAGACCGGTGCGATCGCCCGCTCCGGCGGGCTCGGCGTGATGCGGCAGTTCATCGGCATGATCGGGGACGACTCGACGCTGGCCGACCTGGCGCTGGCGCTCGCCCCGCCGGCGCTGCGCGACGCCGGCCGGCGGCTCGCCGAGACCGAGGCGGCCATGCGGGCGGCCGAGGTCCGCGGCAAGTACAGCAACGCCGCCGGCAAGGCCCAGCTCGCGTACGCGGACTCCCTCGCCGCCTGGGGCGAGGCCGGCGGGTACGACGCCGAGGTGCTCTTCGACACCGTCGCCACCATCGTTCTCGACCTGCCCTGGGATGCCGCCCGGGAGCGTCCGGTGCGGACCCTCTCCGGTGGCCAGCAGAAGCGCTTCGCGTTGGAAATGCTGCTGCGCGGCCCGGACGAGGTGCTGCTGCTCGACGAGCCGGACAACTTCCTCGACGTGCCCGGCAAGCGCTGGCTGGAGGCCCGGTTGCGGGAGTCCGGCAAGTCGGTGCTCTACGTCTCGCACGACCGGGAGCTGCTGGCGCAGACCGCCGACCGGGTGGTCGCCGTGGAGGGCGGCAGCGCGTGGGTGCACCCGGGCGGCTTCGCCAGCTGGCACGAGGCGCGGGTGGCCCGGCACGCCCGCCTCGACGAGCTGCGCCGCCGCTGGGACGAGGAGCACCAGAAGCTGCGCGAGCTGATGCTGATGTACAAGCAGAAGGCCGCGTACAACAGCGGGATGGCCTCCCGGTACCAGGCGGCGCAGACCCGGTTGGGCAAGTTCGAGGAGGCCGGGCCGCCGCCCGTACCCCCGAAGGACCAGGACATCCGGATGCGGCTGACCGGCGGGCGGACCGGCAAGCGCGCGGTGATCGCCGAGCAGCTCGAGCTCGACGGCCTGACCTACCCGTTCGACCTGGAGCTCTGGTACGGCGACCGGGTCGCCGTGCTGGGCGCGAACGGGACGGGGAAGTCCCACTTTCTCCGCCTGCTGGCCCGCGGCGGCACCGACCCCGATCCGGCCAACATCCCGGTCGACGGGGCGAAGCTCGCGCCCGTCGCGCACGGCGGGATGATCCGCCTCGGCGCGCGGGTCCGACCCGGGCACTTCTCGCAGACCCACGACCGGCCGGAGCTGATGGAGAAGGCGCTGGTCGACATCCTCTGGCGGGGCGACGAGCACCGGGCCGGGATGGACCGGCACGCGGCAATGGCGGCGCTGTCCCGCTACGAGCTGGCCGGGCAGGGCGACCAGCGGTTCGGCACCCTCTCCGGCGGGCAGCAGGCGCGGTTCCTGGTGCTGTTGCTCGAGCTCTGCGGGGCGACCTTGCTGCTGCTCGACGAGCCCACCGACAACCTCGACCTGGCCTCCGCCGAGGCGCTCGAGGCGGGCCTGAACGCGTTCGAGGGGACGGTGATCGCGGTGACCCACGACCGCTGGTTCACCCGCTCCTTCGACCGGTTCGTGCTCTTCCGCGGGGACGGCGAGGTGGTGGAGACCCCGGAGCCGGTCTGGGACGTCGGGTGATCGACGGCCATCGGCCCGACTTCGACTGGGACCTGGGCCGGGTGGGCGTGGTGCGGCGGGCGGCCTGCGCGCGCCGCCGGGAGCGAGGGTGGCATCGCGGGCGGCAGGCGGGTGTCGAGGCGCTACGAACCTGATGTCGTGAACGACTCACCCCGGGGGAGCCGGACCCGCGGGCTCGACCGGTGGCCCGGTGGCGGGCGGCATAGGGTGGATCTCGTGACTGAGATGACCTACCGCCGGTTGGGCGACTCCGGGCTCGTGGTGTCCGTGGTCGGCATCGGCTGCAACAACTTCGGCCGCAAGCTCGACCTCGACGGCACCCGCGCGGTGGTCGACGCCGCGCTCGACGCCGGGATCAACTTCTTCGACACCGCCGACATCTACGGCGAGCCGCAGGGCGGCTCCGAGGAACTGCTCGGCCAGGCGCTCAAGGGGCGCCGGGACGACGTGGTGGTGGCCACCAAGTTCGGCATGGACATGCACGGCCTCAACGGGCCCGATCACGGCGCCCGGGGTGCCCGCCGGTACATCGCCCGGGCGGTCGAGGCGTCGCTGCGCCGGCTCGGCACCGATCACATCGACCTGTACCAGATGCACGAGCCCGACCCGGAGACCCCGATCGACGAGACCCTCGCCGCCCTGGACGACCTGGTCCGCGCCGGCAAGGTCCGCTACCTCGGCAACTCGAACTTCGCCGGCTGGCAGATCGCCGACGCCGACTGGACCGCGTCCTCCCAGGGGCGTACCCGGTTCATCTCCGCGCAGAACCACTACTCGCTGCTGGAGCGGAGTGTCGAGGCGGAGGTCATCCCGGCCTGCGAGCGGTTCGGCCTGGGCATGCTGCCGTTCTTCCCGCTGGCCAACGGCCTGCTCACCGGCAAGTACCACCGGAACGAGGCGCCCCCGGCGGGCAGCCGGCTCTCCGGCGGCGGCCGCTACGCCGAACGGCTGGCGGCGGCGGACTGGGACACCATCGAGGCGATCGAGGCGTACGCGGCCGAGCGTGGGCTCACCATGCTGCAGGTGGCGATCGGCGGCCTGGCCGCCCGCCCGGCGGTGACCTCGGTGATCGCCGGCGCCACCACCCCGGAACAGGTACGCGCCAACGCCGAGGCGGGCACCTGGCAGCCCACCGACGAGGATCTGGACGCCCTCGACGCCATCCTCTGACCGGCTTCGTCCGCTGCCCCGGTGCCGTCCCGATCGGCGCCGGGGCAGCGTGCTGCTCGGGTCAGGCCGCCGATACCGCTTCGCGGGCATCCGGACAGCATGGCGTGAGTGGACGATCACCCACTGTCCCCGTCCTCCAATCGGGACGGTGGGTGGGAAAAGTGTCACCCACCCTTGGCGGATCCGGGGGAACGCCGTACGGTAGGCCGCAAGTGACCCACGGGAGCCCGGTGCGTACCGGGCTGAGAGGGGGGCTGGAAGCCCCCGACCGTCGAACCTGATCCGGGTAATGCCGGCGCAGGGAGGAGTGTTGCCGTGCCGTCCCTGGGACGACTGCATCTGATCACCGACACCCGGCCGGGGCGGGACCCGCTCGGCGTGCTGCGCGTCGCCCTGCCGGTGGCCCGCGCCGAGCTGGTCGTCCAGGTCCGGATGGCGGACGACGCCACCGACCGCGAGGCGTACGAACTGGCCCGGCAGGTGGTCGCGCTGTGCCGGCCGTACGGGGCGACGTGCCTGGTCAACGACCGGCTGCACGTGGCGCTGGCGGTGGGCGCGGCGGGCGGCCACGTCGGGGCGGACGACCTGCCGGTGCGGGCGGCCCGCCGGGTGCTCGGCGCCACGGCCGTGCTCGGCGCGACCGCCCGGGAACCGGTGACCGCCGCCGAGGCGGTCGCCGCCGGGGCCAGCTACCTGGGCGTCGGCCCCTGCCACGCCACCACCACCAAGTCCGGCCTGCCCGACCCGATCGGCCCCGACGGAGTGCGCGCGGTCGCCGGGGCGGTGGCCGTGCCGGTCATCGCGATCGGCGGGGTGACTCCCGCCTCGGTGCCGGCGCTGCGCGCCGCCGGGGCGTACGGGGTGGCGGTGGTCGGGGCGATCTCCGCCAGCCCTGATCCCGCCCGTACGACCGCCGAACTGATCGAGGCGCTGGCGTGCTGACCCGGCCGGACGTCGCCATCGTGGGGGCGGGACCGGTCGGGCTGGCGATCGCGTGGCGCTGCGCGCAGCGCGGGCTGCGGGTGGTGGTGCACGATCCCGCCCCGGGGTCCGGCGCCTCGCACGTCGCCGCGGGCATGCTGTCGCCGGTCGCCGAGGCGTACTTCGGGGAGCACGAGCTGACCGGCCTGCTCGCCGAGTCCGCCGCCCGCTGGCGCGGTTTCGCCGCCGAGCTGGTGGAGGCCGCCGGCGTCGGGATCGGGTACCGCACCGACGGCACGCTGGTGGTCGGGCTGACCGCCGACGACCTGGCCGAGGCGCGCCGGCTCTGGACGTACCAGCAGGGGTTGGGGCTGCCGATCACGCCGCTGCGCCCCTCGGCGCTGCGGGACCGCGAACCGGCGCTGGCCCCGCGGGTCCGTGGCGGCGCGGTCGCCCCCGGCGACCACCAGGTCGACCCGCGCCGGCTGGTCACCGCGCTGCGGACCGCCGCCGAGCGGGCCGGCGTGGGGTGGCGGCCGGGCGCGGTCCGTGAGCTGTCCGAGCTGGACGCGCCGGTCACCGTGGTCGCCGCCGGCTGCGGCGCGGCGGCGCTCACCGGCCTTCCGGTCCGGCCGGTGAAGGGCCAGGTGCTCCGGCTCCGCGCGCCCGGTCGCGGCGCGCCGGACTTCCGGCACGTGATCCGGGGGTACGCGGACGGCGAGTCGGTCTACCTGGTGCCCCGGGACAGCGGCGAGGTGGTGGTCGGGGCGACCGTCGAGGAGCGCACCGACACCGAGGTGACCGCCGGGGCGGTGCTCCGGCTGCTCCGCGCCGCCGTGGACCTGGTTCCCGAGCTGGCCGAGTACGACCTGGTCGAGGCGTCCGCCGGGCTGCGCCCCGGTACGCCGGACAACGCGCCGATCCTCGGGGCGTTGCCCGGGCGGCCCGGCGTGCTCGCCGCCACCGGACACCACCGGCACGGCATCGTGCTCACCCCGGTCACCGCCGACCTGGTCGCCGAGCTGATCGTCACCGGCGAGCCGGACCGGCTGCTCGCCCCGTTCACCCCCGACCGGTTCGCCGGCACGGACCGGACCGCATCCGCCAGCGAGGAGGAGACGTGCAACTGACCGTCAACGGTGCGGGGCGTGACGTGCCCGGCGGGACGACCGTCGCGGACGTCGTCCGCACCGTCACCGACCAGCAGCGCGGCCTGGCCGTCGCGGTGAACGGCGAGGTGGTGCCGCGCGGCGGCTGGCCGGCGATTGTGCTGCGCGACGGCGACCGGGTCGAGGTGCTCAGCGCCGCCCAGGGCGGGTGAGCGCGGTGTCCGTCGAACTCGGCGGGGTCACGTTCGGCTCCCGGCTCATCCTCGGCACCGGCGGCGCGGCCAACCTGCACGTGCTGGAACAGGCGATCCGCGCCTCCGGGACCGAGCTGGTGACGCTGGCGCTGCGCCGGGTGGACACCGCCCCGGGCACCGCCGGCGGCCTGCTCGACCTGCTGGACCGGTGTGGCGTACGGCTGCTGCCCAACACGGCGGGCTGCGGCACCGCCGCCGAGGCGGTGAAGGTGGCCCACCTGGCCCGGGAGGCGTTCGACACCGACTGGGTGAAGCTGGAGGTGATCGGGGACGAGCGCACCCTGCTGCCCGACGGGGTGGAGCTGCTGCGCGCGGCGGAGGAGCTGGTCGAGGACGGGTTCACCGTGCTGCCGTACACCTCGGATGATCCGGTGCTGGCCCGGCGGCTGGCCGACGTGGGCTGCGCGGCGGTGATGCCGGCCGGCGCCCCGATCGGCTCCGGGCTGGGGGTGAGCAACCCGCACCACATCCGGTTGATCCGGCAGTGCGTGGACGTGCCGGTGATCCTCGACGCCGGCATCGGCACCGCCTCGGACGCGGCGCTCGCCATGGAGCTGGGCTGCGACGCGGTGCTGCTGGCCAGTGCGGTCACCCGGGCGGCGGATCCGGTGGCGATGGCCACCGCCATGCGGTACGCGGTGGCGGCCGGGCGGCACGCGTACGGGGCGGGCCGGATCGCCCGCCGCTTCCACGCGCTCGCCTCCACCCCCGACGACGGACGGCCCGACCTGTGACCGGCGTGCCGCAGGTCGCGGCTTCCGAGCTGAGTCGTGGCAGCGAGTGGCCCCTCGACGGGCCGCGATCGTCCACGATGTCCGGCAGTCCGGTGCCGTCGGGGGTGGTGCTGCTGACGGACCGGCGGGTGGCGCGTAGGCCACTGGCGGAGGTGGTCGCGGGGGTGGGGGCCGGGGGAGTCAGGTTCGTGGTGCTGCGGGAGAAGGACCTGCCGCGCGCCGAGCGTCTCGCCCTCGCCGTCGAGCTGCGCGCGGTGCTCGCCGAGGCAGGCGGCACCCTGATCGTCGCCGGCCCCGACCCGCTCGACGGCGATGCCGTGCACCTGCCCGCCGCCGGCCCCTATCCACCGCCGCCCGTCGGCCTGGTCGGCCGCTCCTGCCACGACGCCACGGAACTCGCGCGTCTCACCACCGAGGACTACGCCACCCTCTCGCCGGTATTCCCGACGAGAACCAAACCCGGCTACGGCCCACCCCTCGGCACGACCAGGCTGGCCGGGCTGGTCCGAGTCAGCCCCGTCCCGGTCCTGGCGCTCGGCGGCATCGAGACGCCCGATCAGGTCGAAGCATGCGTCGAGGCAGGTGCGGCAGGGGTGGCGGTGCTCGGCGCGCTCATGCGAGCCGAAGACCTCACCGAGACCGCCACCACGCTGGGCAGAGCCTTCGAAGAGGCGGTCGGCCCGGTGCCGCGAAGCCGGCACGGTCGGCCGCAGCCCCAAAGCGCAACCACCGAAGGGGAACAGTGACCCCCACAACCATCCTCACCATCGCCGGATCGGACTCCGGCGCAGGCGCCGGCATCCAGGCCGACCTCAAGGTCTTCGCCGCCCTCGGCGCGTACGGCACCAGCGTGATCACCGCCGTCACGGCGCAGAACACCCGGGGCGTGGGCGCCGTCCTGCCACTGCCCCCGCAGACCGTCCGCGACCAGCTCGACAGCGTGCTCGGCGACTTCGCGGTACGGGCGGTGAAGACCGGCATGCTCGGCACCCCGGCGGTCGCCGACGCGGTGGCCGAGGCGGCGGAGGCGGGCCGGCTGCCCCGGCTGGTCGTCGACCCGGTGCTGGTCGCCAGCAGTGGACACCGGCTCGGCGTGGTGGAGGCGGTCGAGCGGCTGCTCCCGTACGCCGAGGTGGCGACGCCGAACTGCGCGGAGGCCGCAGCCCTGACCGGACGCCCGGTGACCACGGTCGAGGAGATGGTCGCGGCGGCCGAGGCCCTCGCGACCGGCGGTCCGGCGCACGTGGTGGTCACCGGCGGTGACGTGGACGCCGGCGGCGAGGCGGTGGACGTGCTGGTCGGCGGGGGGACGACCACGCTGCTGCGGGGGCCCCGGGTGGCCACCCGGCACAGCCACGGCACCGGCTGCTCGTTCTCGGCGGCCATCGCCGTGCGGCTGGCGGCCGGCGATCCGGTGCCGGTCGCGGTCGCCGCCGGCAAGGAGTACGTGACCCGTGCGCTGACCGGCGCGCGGCACTGGGAGCTGGGCGCGGGACGCGGCCCGCTGGACCACTTCGGCTGGTCCTGTTGACCATCAGGGAGGCTGTCATGCAGGCACGACGCAAGGTCTACGTGGAGGGGTCGCGGCCGGACCTCCGGGTGCCGTTCGCCGAGGTGGGGCTGGCCGGGGACAACCCGCCGGTCCGGCTCTACGACACCTCCGGCCCCGGGTCCGACCCGGAGGTCGGGCTGCCGCCGCTGCGGGGGCCGTGGATCGCCGCGCGCGGCGACGTCGCGCCCGTCCGGGGCGCCGGAACGCCGTTGGCCGGCGTGGACGGGAAGCGCCCGACGCAGCTCGCGTACGCCAGGGCCGGCGTCGTCACGCCGGAGATGGAGTTCGTGGCGATCCGGGAGGGCGTGGCGCCGGAGTTCGTCCGGGACGAGATCGCGGCCGGGCGGGCCGTGCTGCCGCTCAACGTCAACCACCCGGAGTGCGAACCGGCGATCATCGGCAAGGCGTTCCTGGTGAAGGTGAACGCCAACATCGGCACCTCGGCGGTCACCTCCTCGATCGCCGAGGAGGTGGAGAAGCTGACCTGGGCCACCCGGTGGGGCGCGGACACCGTGATGGACCTGTCCACCGGCAAGCGGATCCACGAGACCCGCGACGCGATCGTGCGGAACTCGCCGGTGCCCATCGGCACCGTGCCGATCTACCAGGCGCTGGAGAAGGTCGGCGGCGACCCGGTGAAGCTGAGCTGGGAGGTGTTCCGGGAGACCGTCATCGAGCAGGCCGAGCAGGGCGTCGACTACATGACCGTGCACGCCGGGGTGCTGCTGCCGTACGTGCCGCTCGCCGTGGACCGGGTGACCGGGATCGTCTCCCGGGGCGGCTCGATCATGGCGGCCTGGTGCCTGGCGCACCACGAGGAGAACTTCCTCTACACCAACTTCCGGGAGCTCTGCTCGCTGCTGGCGAGGTACGACGTGACCTTCTCGCTCGGCGACGGGCTGCGGCCGGGCTCCATCGCGGACGCCAACGACGAGGCGCAGTTCGCTGAGCTGAGGACCCTCGGCGAGCTGACGAAGGTCGCCTGGGAGCACGACGTCCAGGTGATGATCGAGGGCCCGGGTCACGTGCCGATGCACAAGATCAAGGAGAACGTGGACCTCCAGCAGGAGTGGTGCCACGAGGCCCCGTTCTACACGCTCGGCCCGCTGACCACGGACATCGCGCCCGCGTACGACCACATCACCTCGGCGATCGGTGCCGCGATGATCGGCATGTTCGGCACCGCGATGCTCTGCTACGTGACCCCGAAGGAGCACCTCGGGCTGCCCGACCGGGACGACGTCAAGGCGGGCGTCATCGCGTACAAGATCGCGGCGCACGCGGCGGACCTGGCCAAGGGGCACCCGGGGGCGCAGGCCTGGGACGACGCGCTCTCCAAGGCGCGCTTCGAGTTCCGCTGGGAGGACCAGTTCAACCTCTCGCTGGACCCGGAGACCGCGCGGTCGTACCACGACGCGACGCTGCCGGCCGAGCCGGCGAAGACGGCACACTTCTGCTCGATGTGCGGGCCGAAGTTCTGCTCGATGAAGATCACGCAGGAGTTGAAGGACTACGCCGCGCGGGGGATGAAGGACAAGTCCGAGGAGTTCGTCTCCGCCGGGGCGCGGGTCTACCTGCCGCTGGCCTGACCCGCTCCGGGGCGGGCCGGTCACACCGTCGGCCCGCCCCGGAGGTCAGTCGCGGTGGTGGCGGCCGGTCCGCAGGGTATGGGCGTCGTCGGGGTTTTCGTCCGAGGCGAGGCCGGCGACCCAGTCGACGTACTCCTCGTCCCGCGTCAGCGCCGCGGCCGCGGGCGCCTCGGCCTCCTTGATCTCCTTGGTCTCCTTGGTCTCCTTGGCCCGGTTGCGCCGGAACAGGCCTCGCCGCTGCTTCGCCTTCCCGTTGCCGGGCTCGTCGTCCGCGTCGCCCGGGATGGTCGCCTGCTCCCCGGGGTGCGGGTCGTCGGCGGCCGGCGTTCCGGCTGCGGCGTGCGCGGCCTGCCGCCCGTCCTCGCCGGACTGCGGGTCTTCCCCAGCGGTGGGGGTGGCGTGCCTGGCGGTGGCGAGGGCGTCCCACCCGCTGCCCCGGCTCAGGTCCGGCAGGGCGCGGTGGCGGGGGCGCGGCGCGGGCTCGACCCGGGCCGGCTCGGTCGGGGTGCCGTCGTCTCCGCTGGTGCCGTCCGGGGCGCCGCCGTTGTCGCGGGGGTTGACCGGCCGGTTCGACGTGGGCGCGATCGGCCAGGCGGGCCGGACGCTGCCCGGGCCGTCCGACACGTCCTCGAAGATCGGGAAGCGTGGGCGGGGCGATGTCGGGGCGTCGACCGGTTCCGGGTCCAGGAAAAAGGTGCGCTCCCTCGGTGAACCGTCGCTGGTGGCGTCCGGCCGCCCGGCGACCGGCGCCGCCGGCGGCTCGTCGGGCAGCGGCGCGCCGGCGAAGCCGGCCGGCTCGGTGGGCGTCGCCGTCGCGATCGGTTCCGTGGCCGGGCTGGTCCGACCCTTGCGCGGGCGCTTGGACCGGCCGGCCGGGCGCGGCTCGGCCGGCGCGGGGCGCTCGACCACCGGGGCCTCCGTGGTGGGCGCCTCGGATCGCGCCGGTTCGGGGCCGGTGGCCGACGTCGCCGGGGCCGGCTCCCGGCCGGTGCCGCTGGCGCCACCGGCCGCGGGCGAGGCCGGTCGCTGTCGGCGGTACCGGGGTACGGCGGTGGTCCCCGTGGCGACCTCGGCCGCCGGAGCGGTGGGTTGTTCCGCCACCGGTGCGCCCGTCGGTGCGGGCTCCGCCGCCGGCGCGGCCGGACCCGGCTCCGGCGACGACGGCAGCCGTCGCGCGGCGCGGTCCGGCGTCGACCCGGCGTCCTGCTGCTCCCGGTCGCGCCGCCCGGCCGGCGTGGCGTCCGCGGCGGGGGCGGTACCGGTCGGCTCGACCGGCGGCTGGCCGACCGGCCGACCGGCAGCCAGCACGTCGATCGCGGCGGTCCGCCGGCCGGGCGGCAGCAGCCCGGGCACGGGCAGGGACCGCATCAGGTCCTCGGTGTCCCGCCCGGCGGAAGGCGGCTCGTCGGCGTCCGCCTCACCGCTGAGGCCGGCCCGGGTCGGTCCGTCCTCGCCCGGCTCGCCGTGCCGGCCGGTCCGCACCGGTTCGTCCGGTGCCGCGCCGCCGAACAGGCTGGCCGGCGCCGGCTCGTCGGACCGGCCGGTCGGAGTCCGCTCGTCCTCGGCGACCAGGTCGTCGCGGCGGATGTCCGGGCCGGGGCGCACCTCGTCCCGGTGGGCCCGGCCGGTCGGTACCGACGTCGGCGTGACACCGGCGGGCACCGGCCAGTCCCAGTGGGCGGGGGTGTGCCGGCCGGCCTCTCGCGGCCCGATGGTCGGGGCCGCCGCCTCGTCCGTGCCGTCGGGGGCCGGCCGCGTGGCGAGCGCCGAGGAGCCGGCGGCCGGGGTGCCGGGGACGGCGGGCGACGCGGGCAGCGGCTGGAGGATGTCGGTGGGCTCGATGGCGTCGGACCCGGCCGCGGTGGCCGGCCGGCGCAGCACCGCGGTGGCGGCCGAGCCGAGCGCGCCCGCGGCGACCGCGATCAGCGCGCCGTAGTAGGGGGCGAGCTGGTAGCGGTCGGCGGCGTCGCCGGGCCCGGCGGTCAGGTACGCGAAGGCCAGCAGCACCGGCCCGGCCGCCCCGGCCGCCCCGCCGACCAGGGGCAGGTGGCCACGGCGGCGGGCGTGCCCGCCGACCGCCGCGCCGGCGAGCAGGGACACCGTCGGCAGGATCAGCATGGCCAGGCGCTGGGCCGCCCCGGCGTCCAGCCAGGACGGTTCGAGAACCCCCAGGCGTACGGTGTGCAGCGGGCGGGCCGAGGCCACCGTCGGCACGACGGAGAGCAGCGCGAGAAGCCAGACGGCGGCCGCGGTCAGCACGATGTTCCACCCGAACGGTGGCTTGAGCAGGACGGCGATAGAGGCACCCGCCCCGACCACCGCGCCGAGGATCGCGCAGATGCCCACCGCCCACACCGGGTCGACGGTGCCGCCGAGTTCGGCGGCGCGGGCGGGCTGCATGCAGAGCGGTGCGACCACGATCGCGCCGAGCGCGGCGGCGCCGGCCACGGCGAGCTGTTCGGTGGTGCCACCCGGGAAACCGTCCCGGCGGGCGAGGCGTTCGGTGAGCACCGTACCGGCCACGGCGGCGACCGCGGCGAACCAGCCGACCCAGGCGAGCTGGGCTGGCCACCGGTTGACCGAACCGTCGGCGAACACGCCGTCGAGGCGTACGACGCCGAAGCCGTACGCGATGCCGAGCTGGCCGGCCCCGGCCAGCACGCTCACCCCGAGCGCCGTGAGCAGCAGTCTGCCCCACGTCCGAAAGGCCATGTCGGGCACGTTACGGCCCGGTGCCGTCGATCGCCACTTGCCACTCCTTACGGAGCAGCGGCGTGAGCAGTGCCTACTTCAACTCGACCAGGCGGGCCAGATAGGTGGTGTCCCCGACGTTGGTCAGCATGTGCACGGCGCCCGGGTCGCGGTAGACCACCCCGCCGGTCGGTTCGTCGGCGTCGATCTGCGTGCCGTCGATCGTCTGCACCACGTTCTTCGCGCCCTGGATCGCCACCACCAGGTACGGGTGGTCGTGCCGGTGCAGCGGCTGCCGCTCGCCCGGCTCCAGTCGGATGTGCCAGACGCGCACCCGGTCGTTCTCGTAGACGATCTCCTGGCCCACCGGGCCGAGCTCGACGTCGGGGGAGAGGTGGGTCATCGGGTTCCGTCCAGTTGGGGGAGCACCTCGGCGGCGATGAGCTCCAGGTGGTCGAGGTCATCGAAGTCGATCAGGCGCAGGTGCACCCGGGTGGTGCCGATCGCGGCGAACTCGCCCAGCCGGTCGACGAGCTGGGCGGGGGAGCCGACCACCGGGTCCTCCGGCGGCAGGGCACTCTTGACGTGCAGCGGGGCGGCCCGGCGCTGCGCCTCCGCGTCGGTCCGGCCGATGGCCACCACCACGCCGGCGGAGAGCACCAGGGGCACCCGTCCCGACCCGTTCCGTCCGGTCCGCTCGCACGCCTCGCGTACCCGCTGGTAGGCGGCGGCCGTCTCGGCGACGGTCTTGAACGGCATGTTGAACTCGTCGGCGTACCGGGCGGCCAGCTCGGGGGTGCGCTTCGGGCCGCGCCCGCCGACGATCACCGGCGGCCCCGGCCGCTGCACCGGCTTGGGCAGCGCGGGCGCGTCCAGGAGCTGGTAGTGCTCGCCCTTGAAGCTGTACGTCTCGCCGGGCGGGGTGCGCCACAGCCCGGTGACGATCTCGAGCTGCTCGGCCAGCCGGTCGAACCGCTCGGCGACGCCGGGGAACGGGATGCCGTAGGCGGTGTGCTCCCGCTCGTACCAGCCGGCGCCGATGCCCAGCTCGACCCGGCCGCCGCTCATCTGGTCGACCTGGGCCACCATCACGGCCAGCGGGCCGGGCGGCCGGAAGGTGGCCGAGGTGACCAGGGTGCCGAGCCGGATCCGGGAGGTCTCCCGGGCCAGCGCGGCCAGCGTCAGCCAGGCGTCGGTGGGGCCGGGCAGCCCGGGCTCGTCGCCCATCGCCCGGTAGTGGTCGGCCCGGAAGAAGCCTTCGTAGCCGGTCTCCTCGACCCGCCGGGCGAACCGGAGCTGGTCGTCGTAGCTGGCCCCGCGGTGCGGCTCCGTGAAGACGGAAACCCGCATGCTCACTGTCCTCCCGTGCCGGCCGGCGCCGGCTCCTCCGTCGGCTCGGTCGGCTCCGCCGGTCCGGCCGGCGCGGGTACGCCGACCGGGGCGTCCCGCTCCATCAGCAGTTCGTGCAATTCGGCGCTGATCCGGGCCACGTCGGCGAGGTGCGCGTGGCGGCCCAGCGTGCGCGGCCGGGGCACCTTGACCTCGACGATCTCGCGGATCCGGCCGGGCCGCGGGCTGAGCACGACGACCCGGTCGGCGAGCAGCACCGCCTCGTCGATCGAGTGGGTGACGAAGACGATGGTCGCCTTCGTCTCCATGTGCACGCGCTGGAGTTCGCCGGAGAGCTCCTCGCGGGTGAGCGCGTCGAGCGCCGAGAAGGGCTCGTCCATGAGCATCACGCGCGGCTCGCCGATCAGTGATCGGCAGAGCGAGACCCGCTGCTGCATGCCACCGGAGAGCTCGTGCGGCAGGCGCTTCTCGAAGCCGCCCAGGCCGGCCATCTCCAGCAGCGCGCGGGCCCGGTCGCGGTGCTTCGCCCGGCTCCAGCCGAAGATCTCGACCGGCAGCAGGACGTTGTCCAGCACCGAACGCCAGGGCAGCAGCGCGGGCCGCTGGAACAGCATGGCGATGTCGCGGCGCGGCTTCGTGATCGGCGTACCGGCCACGGTGATCTCGCCCGCGGTGACCGGTAGCAGGCCGGCGATCATGCGCAGCAGTGTCGACTTGCCGCAACCGGACCGGCCCAGCACGGCGACGAACTCGCCCTCGGCGACGTCGAGGTCGATGCCGCGCAGCGCCTCGACGCGGCCGGAGCGGCCGTCGAAGGTGCGGGACACCCCGGACAGTCGGATCATCTCGCCGCCGGCTCCCTTCCGCGTGCTGAACGCGAGCCGGGCTAGCGTAGCGGGAGTCGCTCCTTATAGCACCGTCCGGGGTGGACGTCAGTCCACTTTCCGTCAGGCAACTTCGTTTCCGTTCCGCAACCGTACGCCCGGGCATCGTCGCGCTGCGCTTCTCGTACGCTGTTGCGCGCGAAGAGTCCCCTCACGACGGTCCGGTCGGCTGCCCCTTCCTGTCGGCCCCGTCGGACCCACGACCCGTCCGGGCGAACATGGCCTGGTCGGAAAGGACATGGTGCACTGATGAGAAGGCTGACCCGTACGGTCGCCGCCGCCGCGCTGGCCACCGCCCTCGCCCTGGTCTCGGGTTGCAGCAGCGACTCGGGTAAGTCCGGGGACACCAAGGCCGCCGGTGGTGCGGCCCTGGAAAAGGTGACCTACCTCACCTCGTTCGGCAACTTCGGCCGTGACTCGTACGCCTGGGTGGCGAAGGAGAAGGGCTTCTTCAAGGAGGCCGGTTTCGACGTCGACATCAAGCCCGGTGAGGGCACCGGCTCGGTCATCGGCCTGGTCACCAGCGGCCAGGCCGACTTCGGCCCGATCGACCTGACCGGTGGCATCCTCCAGTTCGGCAACGGCCAGGCCAAGGACTTCGTCGCGGTGGCGGCGATCCAGCAGCGCACCATGGCCGCCATCGTGTCGGTCGAGGGCAAGAACATCGCCACCCCGAAGGACCTCGAGGGCAAGAAGCTCGCCGACACCCCCACCTCCGTCGTGCGCAACCTCTTCCCGACGTACGCCAAGCTGGCCGGCGTCGACGCCAGCAAGGTGACCTGGGTCAACGGTCAGCCGCAGACCCTGATGGGCACGCTGGCTTCCGGCGCCGTCGACGGCATCGGCCAGTTCGTGGTCGGCCAGCCGACGGTCGAGGCGGTGACCAAGAAGAAGCCGGTCGTGCTGCCCTACAGCAACGTGATGCAGGACCTCTACGGCAACGCGCTGATCACCTCCACGAAGATCGCCAAGGAGAAGCCGGAGATGGTCAAGCGCTTCACCGCGGCGCTGCTCAAGGGCCTGGAGTACGCGCTGGCCCACCCGGAGGAGGCCGGCCAGATCCTCAAGAAGAACGTGGACGCCGCGAACCCGCAGGCCGCCGCCGCCGAGCTCCAGCTGATGGCCGCGTACGTCCGGTCCAGCAACTCCGGCACCGCGCTCGGCACCCTGGACCAGGGCCGGGTCGCCAAGAGCATCGCCCTGCTCCAGGGCGCGGGCGCGCTCAAGGGCAACCTCACCCCCGACCAGATCATCGACTTCAACCTCGCGCCGAAGGCCTGACCGGTCGGCTCGGACAACGGGGGTGCGCCCCACCGGGTCGCGGTGGGACGCACCCCCTTCGCGTGCCGGCCGTCGGCCGGCCGAGAGAGGAGGACACGTTGGCGCAGATGACCGGAACCCGGCCGGGGGCGTCGACACCGGCTGCTGCGCCGCCCCGATTCGGCCTACGCCCGTCGGCGGTGGTGTTGCCGGCGTGCGGCCTGGTGATCACGGTGGCGGCCTGGTGGCTGGTCAGCTCGGGGCTGCACCTGATCCACCCGGCGGTGCTGCCACCGCCGCAGGCGGTGTGGAGCGGGCTGACCGGTGCGGCGCACGTCCTGCTGCCGGCCCTCGGGATCACCGTCTGGACGACGGTGTTCGGCTTCCTGCTCTCGTCGGTGGCCGGCGTGCTGATCGGGATGGCGCTGGCCGCCTCGAACCGGGTGGAGCGGATGTTCGCGCCGCTGCTGGTGGCGGTGAACGCGGTACCGAAGATCGCCTTCGGTCCGCTGCTGGTGGTCGCGGTGGGCTGGGGGCAGAAGCCCATCCTGACCATGGTGTTCCTGCTCTGCTTCTTCCCGATCGTGCTCTCCACCGCGACCGGGCTGACCACCACCCCGGCCGACCTGGCCGAGCTGGCCCGCTCGTGGAACGCGTCCTGGTGGCAGTCGTTCCGCAAGGTGCGCTTCCCGGCCGCCCTGCCGCAGATCTTCGTCGGGCTGAAGGTGGCCATGCCGCTCGCCGCGATCGGCGCCGTGATCGGCGAGTTCTACTCCGACAAGCCCGGCCTGGGCTACCAGATCCTCCAGTACAACGGCGTCGGCGACACCGCCACGGCGTGGGCCGCGATCGTCCTGGTGGCGGTCATGAGCATCGTCCTCTACTCCGCCCTCACCCTCGTCGAACGCCTCGCCCTCCCCTGGGTGAAAGCCACCACCTCAGCCCGCTGACAGGAACTCACCGTCGACAGTAGAGCCGCGAGGTCCACAGAAACGGACGGATGGCGGGCGCCCATCGAGGTGTCGGCCCCGGCCCAACCGGCGGAGGGATCAAGCCTGACCGCCCGGAGCCGGTGGTGCCGGGGCCGACACCCCCACAGCGACTAGCCAGCCAATCGCCAGCGACCACCACGAGCGACCAGCGTCGTCAACGCCTGCGGCATCAGCCCGGAGTGGTTGTCCGGGGTCATCCGGATCGGGCCGGTGAGCCCGTCGAGCTGTGAGGTCTCCAGGACGTCGCGCAGCGCGTCCCGGTTCACCGTGCCCGGCTCGGCGCCGGAGCGCAGCTCGGCGTCCGTGATGAGCTGCACGGCGTCGGCAGCGAAGGAGGAGAACCCGTTGTAGCCGCCGTAGCGGGCGGTGTAGTCCTGGAACCACTGCCGGCGGGCCGCCTTGGCCGGGGTGGTGGCGATGACGTCGTCGATCACCATGGTCTGGGTGAAGATCAGCGTCGCCCGCTCGGTCGAGCGGGACGAGGCGCCGAGGAAGAGGTCGCCGGCCGCCGAGGCGTCGAAGAAGAGCGAACCGGCGAAGCTGTCCTGCCGGGCGGCGGCCGCGGCGAGGGCCGCCTGCTCCGGCGGCGTCCAGACGACCACCGCGTCGGGCTTCTTGTCGACCAGGGCGGCGACCTGGCTGCTGACGTCGGTGTCGGTGGTGCGTACCGCCTCCGCCCGGACCAGGTCGAGGCCGGCCTTGCCGAACTCGCTCCGCAGCGCGGACAGTCCCTCCTCGCCGTAGCCGTCGGCGCTGTGCAGCACCGTCACCTTGTCGAGCCGGCGACGCTTCAGCTCGGTGGTGAGGGCCGCCGCGCTGTCGGCCGCGTTCGGGGCCAGCTTGAAGACGTAGCGCCGCTCGGCGACCGGTTCCGTGATCGCGCCGGAGGAGGCGAGTGCGATCGTCGGAATGCGCTTCTCACCGATGGTCCGGACCGCGCCGGTCGCGCATTCGTTGCAACCGCCCATGATGATGGCGCTCACCCGGGAGTCGGCGCTGAAATCGTTGATGTTGCGCAACGATTCCGCGGCGTCGGAGCGGTTGTCCTTCACCTTGAGCTCGATCTTCCGGCCGCCCAGTGCGCCGGAGGCGTTCAACTGCTCGACCTTCAGTTCCAGTGCCCGTTGATACACCTTGCCGATCGGCGCGGAGGCCCCGGACAGTTCGAGGTCCGCGGCGATCACGATGGGGGTCGTGTCCTGCTGCTCCCCGCCGAACTGGCAGCCGGTGAGGGTGGTGGCCAGCACGGCCGATGCGAGCGCCGCGATGCTCGCGGAGCGGATGGGGCTCAACTCAGTCCTCCAGGTGCGGCGCGGGTTACCCCCGATCACCGCCGCTCATCCGTCCTCAGTGGAGGGACGGGATTGGTGTGCCGTACGGTGTGCGCGAAGCCTGCAAAACCTTGCCAATGCCGGGCCCTGTGGTCAAGCGCGGAGGTCGGGAGCAGTTTCGGGACGCCCGTCCCACATGTTGGGGACACGGAGCGTTAACGAACAATTACTGCGCAGATTCGTCCGGCCACTCTGGAGTTACATGCCCTGTTCAGGGGCTTGGGGAAATGAAGGTATTAGTTGACCGCTGCACGGGTTGAGTCACCGCCGACCGTTTCCTGTCTCACTGCGGCTTCCCAAATCGGATTTCGTCTGATGAAATCGCGGCCGTGCCGCGCGCGGCGCTGGCCGCCGCACCAGGCACGGGTCGGCGGGTCAGGCGTGGAAGAATCGACGGAGGCGATGTCGTGAGCACCGGACCTACGACCCTGCCCGCGAGTCAAGGTGCCGACCAGCGGAACCGGCGACGGCGAGTGCCCCGGCTGCGTGACGCACGGATCCGGTCCAAGCTCGCCCTCATCCTGGTCGTCCCGGTGGCCGCTGTCATCGCACTGGCAACTATCCGACTCGTCTCGGTCGGCGAGGGCGCCTACGAGGCCAGCCGGATCCGCTCGCTCACCGCGCTGTCGATCGACGTCTCGGCGCTCGCCCAGGACCTGCACAAGGAGCGGATGGCGGCGGCCGCCTACCTGGCCGTGGCGAACCAGAAGCCGGACGACTACAACCTGCGGGTACGGCGCACCGACGAGCGGATCGCGGCGTACCGGGAGGAGCGGGGGCGGATCGGTGACGTGCCCGCCTCGGTCCGGGACCGGCTGAAGGTCATCGAGGACCACCTGGCCACGCTGAACGGCACCCGCCAGGAGGTGCTGGACCGGCAGCAGATGCCGGTCGCCGAGGCGAGCCTGCGCTACGGCATCATCCTCAGCGACCTCGTCGCGTACGGCGACACGCTCGCCCAGCAGCCCGGCGCGGAGGGCATCGCCGACGCCCGCCGCGCGGTGGCCGCCTTCTCGCACGCCAAGGCGGAGGTGGCCGAGGAGCAGGCCGTCGCCTTCACCGCGCTGGCCACCGGCCGCCTCGACGAGGAGCAGTTCTCCTCGTTCGTCGCCACCCTGACCGGCCAGCAGGAGTCGCTGCTGTCGTTCTCCCGCGCCGCCGAGCCCGGGCAGCGGTCCCTGGTGGACGGTACGGTCTCCGGTGACGCGGTGCAGCTCGCCGACCGGGTCGCCAACGACCTGTCCCGCTCGGTCGGGCAGGCCCCGCTGGTCACCCGGGACGAGGCCAGCGCCGCGATCGGCGCGGTCGACGACCTGATGCGGTGGGCCGAGATCCAGCTCCAGGACCGACTGCTGGCCGAGGCCGACACGGTACGCACCGACGTCCTCCGGCAGGCCGTCGTGGAGAGCCTGCTCGTCCTGCTCACGCTGATCATCGCCGTGACTCTGGCCGTGGTGCTGGCCCGCTCGCTCAACGACTCGCTGCGCCGGCTGCGCGAGGGCGCCCTGGCGGTGGCGAACCACGACCTGCCGGACGCGGTGAGCCGGCTGCAGAACGTCAACGCCATCGGCGACGGCGGCGTGGACGAGATCGTCCAGCAGGTCCGGGACCCGATCAAGCTGACCAACCGCGACGAGGTCGGCCAGGTGGCCGTGGCCTTCAACGTGGTCCACCGCGAGGCGGTCCGGGTGGCGGCCGAGCAGGCCGCGCTGCGGACCAGCGTCTCGGCGATGTTCCTCAACCTGGCCCGGCGCTCGCAGAGCCTGGTCGACCGGATGATCGGCGAGCTCGACGCGATCGAGCGCGGCGAGGAGGACCCGAAGCGCCTGGCCCAGCTCTTCGAGCTGGACCACCTGGCCACCCGGATGCGCCGCAACGACGAGAACCTGCTGGTGCTGGCCGGCGCCGACTCGGCCGTGCCGCGCCGCGAGGACGCGCTCCTGGTCGACGTGCTGCGCGCCGCCCAGTCCGAGGTCGAGCTCTACAACCGGATCGAGTTCGGCACCGTGGACACCGACATCTCGGTCGCCGCGCACGCGGTGAACGACGTGGTCCGGCTGGTCGCCGAACTGCTGGACAACGCCACCCGCTTCTCGCCGCCGAACACCACCGTGGTGGCCGACGGCCGGCGGATCCGGGACTACGTGCTGATCCAGGTCGAGGACCGGGGCCTGGGGCTGAGCGACGAGCAGCTCGACTCGCTCAACCGGCGGCTGGCCGCGCCGCCCACGGTGGACGTGGCCGCGTTCCGGCTGATGGGTCTGGCCGTGGTGAGCCGGCTCGCCTCCCGGTACGGCATCCGGGTGGAGCTGCGGCGCAACGTCGAGGGCGGCACCGTCGCCCAGGTGACCCTGCCGAACTCCGCGGTGGTGCTGCCGGCCAACCGGGGCCAGGCCCCGCTGACCCGGCCGCGCCAGCCGCTCGCCGTCGAGCCGTCCCCGCTGAGCCAGCTCGGCTCCTCGGCCGGCGACGCGCTGGCCGGCGACGCGTTGGCCGGGGCAGGCCGGGGCGGCACCGCCACGCTGACCGACCAGTGGCCCAACGCCGCCCCGCCGCCGGCCCGCTGGCAGGCCGCCGAGGCGCGGGAGACCGGCCCGGCCGTGCAGGTGGGCGGGGGCACCGGCGCGCTGCCGAGCCTGCCCACCGTGCCGACCACCGCCCCGGTCGCCTCCGCGCCCCCCGCCCCGTCGACCCCCGTCTCGGGCGCCGGCTACGCCATGGGCAGCTCGACCGCCGCGTACCCCGCGCTGGACCCGCTGCCGAAGCGGACCCCGGGGGTGGACGCGGCGACCACCGCCGCCCCTGCGGCGCCCGCGCCGGTGGCGCCGCCGGCGTACCAGTCCGCGCCGGCGTACCAGCCGACCGCGGTGACCCCGCCGGCCGCGCCGGTGGCCGCCCGGCCCGAGCAGCCGGCGGAGGCGCCGATCTTCCGGGAGATGGAGGCCGTCTGGTTCCGCTCGCACGGCGAGGACGAGACGACCATCTTCGCCCGGCCCCAGTTCGACGAGGCGCCGGCGCAGCCGGTGGCCGCGGCCCCGCCGCCGCTGCCCACCCGCACCCCGGGCGCGCAGGCCTCGGGCGTGGCCACACCACCGCCGTACACGCCGCCGGCGGTGCCGTCCCCACCGCCCGCCGCCGCCGTACCTCCGCCGGCCGCGACACCGGCGGCCGGCGCGGAGGCCTGGCGGACCGCGGCCGACGAGGGCTGGTCGCGGGCCAGCCGGGCCGCGGAGCCCGCCACCGGCGGCACCACCCGTTCCGGCCTGCCCAAGCGGGTGCCGCAGGCCCAACTCGTGCCCGGCGGCATCGAGCCGAAGGGCGGCCGGGCCCGGACCCGGCGCACGCCGGACGAAGTACGCGGCCTGCTGTCGGCCTACCACCGCGGTGTGCAGCGGGGTCGGACGGCCGGCGCGGACCTGAACAGCACCTCGACCAAGGAGACGAACCGATGAACAGGCCGGCGGCCATGCAGGACATGGGTTGGCTGCTCACCAACTTCGCCGACAGCGTGGCGGGCATCGCCCACGTGGTGGCGGTGTCCGCGGACGGGCTGCTGCTCGCCTCCTCCCGGGACCTGCCCACGGACCGGGCCGACCAGCTCGCCGCGATCACCTCCGGCGTGGTGAGCCTGACCGAAGGGGCCGCCCGGATGTTCAGCGCCGGCGGTGTGCTCCAGACGGTGATCGAGATGGACAGCGGATACCTCTTCCTCATGTCCATCAGCGACGGCTCGTCGATGGCGGTGCTGGCCGCCCGCAGCTGCGACGTCGGCCAGGTGGGCTACGAGATGGCGCTGCTGGTGGAACGGGTCGGCCAGGCCCTGTCCCCGCTGCCGAGGGACGCCGTCCGGTCCTGACCGGACGTTCGATGTGACCGGGTGATCCGGAGCCGGCCCGGCTCCGTACGGAGGGAGGTGATCGCGAGATGGAACCACGGCGGGACCCGCGCGGTGCGCTGGTGCGACCGTACGCGGTCACCCGTGGCCGCACCGAGCCGCTGCAGAACATCGCGCTGGAGGCGGTGCTGTCCTGCACCGCCACCCAGTGCGCCGAGGCGCGGTT
This sequence comes from Micromonospora sp. NPDC051924, assembly GCF_055586005.1. NCBI lineage: Bacteria > Bacillati > Actinomycetota > Actinomycetes > Micromonosporales > Micromonosporaceae > Micromonospora > Micromonospora sp. NPDC051924. Next base: position 79,896 of record NZ_JBVJJA010000028.1, on the reverse strand, counting down.
CGCGGGGCACGACAAGTACCGCATCGCCACGGTCTGCGAGGGCCGGGCGCAGTCGCTGGCGGAGATCGCCGCGTACACCCGGATGCCGCTGGGCGTCACCCGGGTGCTGGTCGCCGACCTGGTGGCCGAGGGCCTGCTGACGCTACACACTGCTGCCGCTCCCGCGACGGGCTTCGCGGCGCGGATGAACCTGCTTGGAAGGGTGCTGAGTGGACTTCGCGAACTATGACCCCGCCGGGGCGAACCGCAGCCGGGAGATCATCTCCGCGAAGATCGTGATCGCGGGTGGCTTCGGCGTGGGCAAGACGACCCTGGTCGGGGCGATCTCCGAGATCCAACCGCTGACCACCGAGGCGCTGATGACCGCGGCCGGCGTGGGCATCGACGATCCGTCGAAGGTGCCGGGCAAGGAGACCACCACGGTCGCCATGGACTTCGGCCGGATCACCATGGCCGAGGACCTGATCCTCTACCTCTTCGGCACGCCGGGCCAGACCCGCTTCTGGTTCATGTGGGACGAGATCATCCGGGGTGCCGTGGGCGCCGCCGTGCTGGTGGACACCCGGCGGATCACCGACGCCTTCGCCCCGCTGGACTACTTCGAGAACCGGAACCTGCCGTACCTGGTGGCGCTGAACCGGTTCGACGGCGCGCCGCAGTACGAGCTGGAGGAGGTCCGCGAGGCGCTGGCGATCTCGCCGGACGTGCCGCTGGTGTCCTGCGACGCGCGGCACCGGGAGTCGGTCAAGCAGGTGCTGGTCACCGTCGTCGAGCACGCCATGCTCCGGCTCCAGGCCGAGCACGGCTACCCGGCCTCGGTCGGCTGACCGCCCGGGGCCGGCGCGCCGCCCGGGCCCGCGCCGGCCCCGGGCGGGGGTTCAGTCGACCCGGAGCCGGTAGCCGCGCTTGACCACGGTCTGCACCACGCGGGGGGCGTTCAGCCCGACCCGCAGCCGGGCGACCGCCATCTCCACCGCGTGCTCGTCCGCGCCCCGCGGCAGGGTACGCAGCAGCGCCGTGCGGGACAGCACCTTGCCGGGCGACGCGGCGAGCGCCCGCAGCACCGCCATCGGGGCCGGGGCGAGCGGCCGCAGCTCCCCGTCGACCACGGCGGCGTGCCCGCGCAGGGTCAGCAGGTGGCCGCCCGCCTTCACGCTCACCGTCCGCCGGGGCAGCTCGTCGACGATCGTCCGGACCAGGGCCCCGAGCCGGGCCCGGCTCGGGGCGCTCACCGGCACCCCGCGGCGCACCAGCGGCTCGGCGGTGACCGCGCCGACGCAACTGGCCAGCACGTCCTCCCGGAGCGCCGCCAGCACTGTCTCGGTGCGGTCCCCGGCCGCCCGTAGCAGGGCCTCCGCCGCCGGCGCGGAGGTGAACGTGACCGCGTCGACCAGCCGCCCCGCCACCAGGTCGATCAGCCGGTGCAGCGGGGCCGGGTCGGTGGGCGGTGCCCAGCGGTATACCGGCACCTCGATCACCGTCGCGCCCGCCGTCTCCAGCGCCTCGGTGCACTCCGGCTGCCGCTCGCCGTGCAGCTGCATGGCGACCACCTGGCCGGCCACGCCCCGCCGGACCAGGTGGTCGATCACCTCCTCGCAGCTCTCCGAGGCCGGCGACCAGTGCTCCCGCAGGCCGGCGGCCCGGATGGCGCCGGTCGCCTTCGGGCCCCGCGCCACCACGTAGGACCGGCCGAGCACGCCCCGCAGCGGCTCGGCCAGCCCCCAGCCCTCGGCCGCCTCCAGCCAGCCGCGCATCCCGATGCCGGTGTTGGCCATCAGGACATCCGGCGGGCGGTCGAGGCAGGCCCGGGTGGCCTCGCGCAGGTCGGTGTCGTCGGCGAGCGGCACGATCCGCAGCGCCGGGGCGAGCACCACCCGCGCGCCACGCCGTTGCAGCAGCGCGGCCAGCTCGTCGCGCCGCCGGTCGGCGGTGACCCCGATGGTGAAGCCGGCCAGTTCGTCGCGCATCACTCCTCCTGTCGCAACCGCACCTCGACTAGCCCGTCCCGGCAGCGCGCCCCGTGCCGCCGCAGCGCCACCCCCGGCAGGTCGAGGCACCGCCCGGTACGCAGGTCGTAGACCTGCTTGTGCAGGGGCGAGGCGAGCGTCGGCACGCCACCCCGGCTGCCCACGATGCCCCGGGACATCACGTACGCGCCGCCGACCGGGTCCAGGTTGTCCACCGCGTACAGCTCGCCACCGGTCCGGAAGAGCGCCACCTGCACGCCGTCCACCAGGGCGGCCACGCCGCGGTCGGGGTCGAGCCGGTCGAGCGGGCAGACCGGCGTCCAGTCGAGAGTGAGCAGGGGACTCATCGGCGTACCTCCGGAAGGCCGAGCGCGACGGGCTGGGGGCGACGGTCGGGGGCGGCGACCGGCGGCGCCCCGCGGGCGGGCACCGGCTGGCCGCGTTCGACCGCGAAGGTGATGGACGGGTCGGGCACGTCCGGTGCGTTGACGAAGGAGGTGAAGCGGCGCAGTCGTTCCGGGTCGTCCAGCACGTCCCGCCACTCGTCCGAGTACGACGCGACGTGCCGCGCCATGGCCGCGTCGAGTTCGGCGCAGAGCCCGAGCGAGTCGTCCACGATGACCGCCCGCAGGTGGTCGAGGCCGCCGTCCATCGCCTCGAGCCAGGCGGCGGTGCGCTGCAACCGGTCCGCGGTGCGGACGTAGTACATCAGGAACCGGTCGATCAGCGTGACCAGTTCCTCGGTGCTCAGGTCGGTGGCGAACAGGTCGGCGTGTCGCGGGCGGAAGCCGCCGTTGCCGCCGACGTAGAGGTTCCAGCCGGTCTCGGTGGCGATGATGCCGAAGTCCTTGCCGCGCGCCTCGGCGCACTCCCGGGCGCAGCCGGAGACCGCCGACTTGAGCTTGTGCGGGGCGCGCAGGCCCCGGTAGCGCAGCTCCAGCGCGACGGCCAGCCCGACCGAGTCCTGCACCCCGTACCGGCACCAGGTCTCGCCGACGCAGGACTTCACCGTGCGCAGCGCCTTGCCGTACGCGTGGCCGGACTCGAAGCCGGCGTCGACCAGCCGGCGCCAGATCTGCGGGAGCTGCTCGACCCGGGCCCCGAACAGGTCGATCCGCTGCCCGCCGGTGATCTTGGTGTAGAGCCCGAAGTCGCGGGCCACCTCGCCGATCACGATCAGCTTCTCCGGGGTGATCTCCCCGCCGGGAATCCGGGGCACCACCGAGTAGCTGCCGTCGCGTTGCAGGTTGGCCAGGAAGTGGTCGTTGGTGTCCTGCAGGGACGCCTGCTCGCCGTCGAGGACGTGCCCGGTGCCGAGCGAGGCGAGGATCGAGGCCACCACCGGCTTGCAGATGTCGCAGCCGCGCCCCCGCCCGTGCTCGGCGATGAGCCGGGAGAAGGTCCGGATGCCCCGGACCCGGACGATGTCGAACAGCTCCTGCCGGCCGGCGTCGAAGTGCTCGCAGAGCGCGGTGGACTGCTGCACCCCGGCCGCGTCCAGCAGCTGCTTCAGCATCGGCACGCAGGAGCCGCAGCTGGTGCCGGCCCGGGTGCACGCCTTCAGTGCCGGCACGTCGGCCGCCCCGCCGGCGATCGCCGCGTCGATGTCGGCCCGGGTCACCGCGTTGCAGGAGCAGACCTGCGCGGCGGCCGGCAGGGCGCCCGCCCCGGCGCCGGCGCCGCCGGCCGGCGCCAGCAGCGCCAGCGGGGGAGCGGGCAGCGGCCCGTCGACACTCGCCCGCAGCGTCGGGTACGCACTCGCGTCGCCGACCAGCACGCCGCCGAGCAGCGTTTTCGCGTCGTCGGAGAGGACCAGCTTGGCGTACGAGCGGGTGGCCGGGTCGGTGAAGGTGACGTCCAGGCAGCCCGGGGTGGTGCCGTGCGCGTCGCCGAACGAGGCCACGTCGACCCCGAGCAGCTTGAGCTTGGTAGCGGTGTCCGCGCCCGGGAAGGTGGCCGCCCCGTCGAGCAGCCGGTCGGCGACCACCTCGGCGGTCGCGTACCCGGGGGCGACCAGGCCGTGGCAGGTGCCGTCCACCGCGGCGCACTCGCCGACCGCCCAGATCCGCTCGTCGGCGGTCCGGCAGGTGGCGTCGACCAGCACCCCGCCGCGCGGGCCGAGCGGCAGCCCGGCCGCCCGGGCCAGCTCGTCCCGGGGCCGGATGCCGGCGGCCACCACCACCAGGTCCGCGTCGACCGTGCGGCCGTCGGCGAGCTCCAGCGCGGCGACCGTGCCGTCCGGGCCGGGGCGCAGCGCGCTGGTGGCCACCCCGAGGTACGGGGCGACGCCCAGCTCCTCGACGTACCGGCGGAGCATCGCCCCGCCCGCCTCGTCCACCTGCACCGGCATCAGCCGGGGCGCGAACTCGACCACGCTGGTGTCCAGCCCGAGCAGGCGCAGCGCGTTCGCCGCCTCCAGGCCGAGCAGGCCGCCGCCGATGACCGCCCCGGTCCGCCGGCCCTCGGCGTACGCCCGGATCGCCGCCAGGTCGTCCAGCGTCCGGTAGACGAACACCCCCGGCAGGTCGGTGCCGTCGACCGGCGGCACGAAGGCGTACGAGCCGGTGGCCAGCACCAGCGCGTCGTACGGGTGCTCGCCGGCCGCGGTGAGCACCACCCGCCGGTCCCGGTCGATCCCGAGGACCGGCTCGCCCAGCCGCAGCTCCACCCCGTCGTCGGGGGTGTGCAGGTTCAACTCCTCGGCGTTCACCCCGTCGAAGAAGGCCGAGAGTCGCACCCGGTCGTACGCCGGCCGCCGCTCCTCGGCCAGCACCGTCACCTGCCAGCGCCGGTCGTGGTCCCGGGCCCGCAGCGCCTCGACGAAACGCTGCCCCACCATGCCGTTGCCGACGACCACCAGCCTGCCGCCGCTCATGCCGGCACTCCGCTCGCTCATCGCGTCACCTCCACGCGGTCAGTCGCGCCACCTGCCCGGACGCTGCCGCTCATCGCGCCGCCACCGGATCCGCCTCGGCGAGCCAGTCGGCGATGCCGGCGACCGCGTCCCGGCACCCGCCGCAGCCGGTGGCGGCGCGGGTGGCCGCCGACAGCTCCGCGACGGTCCGGGCGCCGGCGCGCCAGCACGCCACCAGCGCGCCCTTGCTCACGTCGTTGCACTGGCACACCGTGGCCGCGTCCGGCATCAGCGCCGGGGACGCGGCGGGGGCGGCCGGGGCGGCGCCGGACGCCCGCCCGAGCAGCAGCGAGCGCCGGTCGGCCGGCACCGGGGCGCCCCGGTCGAAGAGCTGCACCACCGTGCCGACCGCCGGGTTGTCGCCGAGCAGGATCGCGCCGGTCAGCCGCTCGTCGCGGATCCGCAGCCGGGCGTACGTGCCCCGGGCCGGGTCGGCGAAGGTCAGCTCCTCGACCGGCCCGCCGTCGGCCGGGGCGGTGTCGCTGGCGTCGCCCATCGCGGCCAGGTCGATGCCGACCGCCTTGAGCCGGGTCACCACCGGGCGGGGGCGGTACCGGGTCAGCCGGTCCGTCCCGGCCAGCACCTCGGCGACCACCCGGGCCTGCGCCCAGGCCGGGGCGACCAGCCCGGTCAACAACCCGTCGTGCTGGGCGCAGTCGCCGATCGCCGAGATCCGCCGGTCGCTGGTCCGCATCCGGTCGTCCACCACCACGCCCCGCTCCACGGCCAGCCCGGCGTCGGCGGCCAGCGCGGTGTCGGGACGTACGCCGCAGGAGAGCACCAGCAGATCGGCGGTGAGCGCGCGGCCGTCGGCGAGGTCCAGGCGGACCCGGTCGCCGTCGGTCGCCACCGCGGTGGCCGACACCGCGAGTTCGGTACGCACGCCGAGCCCGGCGAGGGTGCCGGCGAGGACCGCGCCGGCCGGCGGGTCGAGCTGCCGCTCCATCAGGTGGCCCATGGGGTGGACCACGGTCACGTCCAGTCCCCGGGCGGCGAGGCCGCGGGCCGCCTCCAGCCCGAGCAGGCCGCCGCCCAGCACCAGGGCGCTGCGGGCGCCCCGGGCGGCGGCGAGGATCCGCCGGCAGTCGTCCAGGGTGCGGAACGGGACCACCCGCTCGGGCAGCGGGTCGAGTCCGGTCAGCGGCGGCACCACGGCCCGGCTGCCGGTGGCGAGGACCAGGTGGTCGTAGCCGATCCGGTCGCCGTCGGCGGTGCGTAGCTCTCGGACGCCCCGGTCGATCGCGGTCACGGCCACGCCGGTCCGCACGTCCACGCCCTGCCCGGCGACCTCGGCCAGCTCCACGTCCGGCTCGCCGATCTTCCCGGCCAGCAGGGTGGACAGCATGATCCGGTTGTACGCCCGGTGCGGTTCCGCCCCGAGCACGGTGACCTTCCGGTCCCCGTCCCGCGCGTGCAGCTCGGCGGCGAGCCGGGCGCCCGCCATCCCGTACCCGACGATGATCACGTTCATGACTTCTCCACCCGGACGGCGCAGATCTTGAACTCCGGCATCCCCGAGACCGGGTCGACGGCGTCGTTGGTGACGGAGTTGGCCCGGGCCGCGCCCGGCCAGTGGAACGGCGCGAAGACGGTGTCCGGCCGGATCGCCGGGCTGAGCCGGGCCGGTGCGCGCAGCTCGCCCCGGCGGGAGACCACCCGCACCTCGTCCCCGTCGGCCACGCCCAGCCGGTCGGCGAGGTCGGGGTGCAGTTCGACGAAGCCGCCGGGCGCGGCCCGGCGCAGCGCCGCGACCCGCCGGGTCTGCGCGCCGGACTGGTACTGGGCGAGCACCCGGCCGGTGGTGAAGTGCAGCGGGTACTCGGCGCAGACCGGCTCGGCGGCCGGCCGGTGGCGCACCGGGTGGAACCGGGCCCGGCCGTCCGGGGTGGGGAACCGGTCGGCGAAGAGCCGGGGGGTGTCCGGCCCGGACGGGTCGGGACAGGGCCAGAAGACGCCGGTGTCGGCGTCGATCCGGTCCCAGCTGACCCCGGCGTAGTCGGCCGGCCCGCCGGCCGAGGCCCGGCGCAGCTCCTCGAAGACCGTGGCCGGGTCGGTGGGGAAGTCACCGGGGGCGTCGAGACGGTCGGCGAGGGCGGCGAGGACCGCCAGGTCGGTGCGGACGCCGGGCGGAGGTTCGCGCAGCGCCCGGCGGCGCAGCACCCGACCCTCCAGGTTGGTCATCGTGCCGTCCTCCTCGGCCCACTGCGCGACGGGCAGCACCACGTCGGCCAGCGCGGCCGTCTCGGAGAGCAGGAAGTCGGCGACCACCAGCAGGTCCAGGTCGCGCAGCCGGGACTCGACCCGGGCCGCGCGGGGCGCGGACACCACCGGGTTGGAGCCGAAGACCAGCAGCGCCCGGGGGCCGGTCGCGGTGCCGAGCGAGTCCAGCAGGGCGTACGCGGGCACGCCCGGCCCGGGCAGGTCGTCGGCGGGCACGCCCCACACCCCGGCCACGTGCGCCCGGGCCGCCGGGTCGTCGATCCGCCGGTAGCCGGGGAGCTGGTCGGCCTTCTGCCCGTGCTCCCGGCCGCCCTGCCCGTTGCCCTGGCCGGTAAGGCAGCCGTACCCGGAGCCGGGGCGGCCGGGCAGCCCCAGGGCGAGCGCCAGGTTGAGGTAGGCGGTGACCGTGTCCACGCCCTTGGCGTGCTGCTCCGCACCCCGGGCGGTGAGGATGATCGCCCGGTCCACGGTGGCCAGCGCCCGGGCGGTCGCCTCCAGGTCGGCCACCGGCACCCCGGAGAGGCGTTCCACCTCGGCCGGCCAGTACCCGGCCACGGTCCGCCGCACCTCGTCGAAGCCGGTGGTCCGCTCCGCCACGTACGCCCGGTCGAGCCAGCCCTCGGTGAGCGCGATGTGCAGCAGCGCGTTGGCCACCGCCAGGTCGGTGCCGGGCAGCGGTTGCAGGTGCCGGGAGGCGTGGCGGGCCGTGGCGGTCAGCCGGGGGTCGATCACGATCAGCTGGCCGCCCCGCTCGCGCTGGTCGGTCAGGTGCCGCAGCAGCGGCGGCATGGTCTCGGCCGGGTTGGCGCCGACCAGCAGCAGGGTGTCCGCCCGGCCGAGGTCGGCGAGCGGGAACGGCAGCCCCCGGTCGACGCCGAAGGCGCGCAGGCCGGCCGCCGCCGCCGAGGACATGCACCAGCGGCCGTTGTAGTCGATGTGCCGGGTGCGCAGCGCCACCCGGGCGAACTTGCCGAGCGCGTACGCCTTCTCGTTGGTCAGCCCGCCACCGCCGAAGACGGCGACCGCGTCCCGGCCGTGCCGGTCCTGGACGGCGCGCAGGCCGGCGGCCACCCGGTCGAGGACCTCGTCCCAGCCCGCCGGGCGTAGCTCGGCGCCGGGCCGGTCGCGCAGCAGCGGGGTGGTCAGCCGGTCCGGGTGGTCGAGCAGTTCCGCCGCGGTCCAGCCCTTCTGGCAGAGGCCGCCGCGGTTGGTGGGGAACTGTCGGGGCGCCACCTCGATCCGCCCGCCGGTCTCGCGCAGGACCATGCCGCACTGCAGGGCGCAGTACGGGCAGTGCGTGGCCGCCTCGCGGGGCGGTGTCCCTGGCAGCGTCGCGACGCGCGCACCGTCTGTCATGTCCGAGAAGCGTGCCGCCGGGCGGTTTCCGGTCCGGGTCCCTTCTGTTTCGGTCCTGTCAAGAGCGGCTCACACCGTACGGGGGTGACGGACCGGTCCGCCAGGTTTAGAATGTGAGACACAAATCCTGAATAATGGGAGATGCGATGAGTGTGGCGGACGCGTTCGACGCGGTGGCGGGCAGCTACGACGCGGCGCGGCGCAGGCTGGTGCCCTGCTTCGACGCCTTCTACGGCACCGCGGTCGAGGTGGCCGCGCCGCCGCTGCGGGCGGCCCTCGCGGCCGGGCGTACCCCCGAGGTGCTGGACCTGGGCGCGGGCACCGGCCTGCTCTCCCTGCTGCTCGCCGCCGCGGTCCCGGGGATCCGGCTGACCCTGGTCGACGCCGCGCCCGGCATGCTGGCGATGGCCACCGGCCACCTGGCGGCCCGGGGCGTGCCGCACCGGACGGTGCTCGCCGACCTCACCGACCCGCTGCCCGCCGGCCGGTACGACGCAGTGGTCTCCGCGCTGGCCATCCACCACCTCGACGACGAGGGCAAGCGGGCCCTCTACCGGCGGGCGGCTGACGCGCTGGTGCCCGGTGGCGTCCTCGTCAACGCCGAGCAGGTGGCCGGCCCGACCCCCGACCTGGACCGGCGCTACGACGAGGTGTGGACCGCGCAGATCACCGCGCTCGGCTCGGACGCCGAGGAGATCGCCGGGGCCCGGGAGCGGATGCGGCACGACCGCCCGGCATCCGTGCCCGACCAGCTGCGCTGGCTCGGCGAGGGCGGCCTGGCCGACGTCGACTGCTACTTCAAGGCGTGGCGGTTCGCCGTCATCGGCGGCCGTCGCCCGTGACCGTCAGCGCGGCTCCGGTGCGACCGTCGCGGTGAACCGGGTGACCCGGGTGGGAATCTCGGTGCCCCGCTGCACCGACTGCACCTCGGTGCGGGTCCGCACCCGCAGCTCCAGCCGGGTGACCCGGCCGGCGGTGATCCGCACGGGCACCCGTACCGGCTCGGCCGGGGCGACCTCGGCGCCGGCCGGCGGACGGGCCTGCACCAGCACCTCGTGCTCGCCCGGCGGCAGCCGGTAGGCCCAGGTCCGCCAGGAGAACTGGCGTTGTTCGCCGTCGATCGACAGGACCGGCCAGGGGATCCAGGAGTTCGGGTCCTGCGCCGGCCGGGCGAACGCGCCCAGCCCGTTCCACCGGTACTCCTGCGCCGACGCGCCGGTGACCACGAGGGCGCCGTGCGCGGCGTCGGCCAGCCCCGCCGGCGGCTCGCCGTCGCCGAGGAACATCCCCCGGTCGGCGTCCCGCACGTTCCCGGCGGCCTCCTCGGACGCGGACACCCGCCGGCGCCGGTCGACCGCGCGCTTGCCCCGGCTGACCAGCAGCACCAGACCGATCATCACGGCGACCAGGCCGACGGTCGCGGCACCGGCCACCGCCGCGCTCGTGGTGCGGGGCAGCAGCGGAAAGAAGGACGCGGCGAGCAACGGCGCCACGATCACCCACGCCCCGGGGCCCGGCCGGCGGCGCACCGGGGGCCGCGCCAGCAGCCCCTCGACGGTGCCGTACGACGCGGGCATGAAGTACTCCAGCTCGACGATCTCGCCGGCGCGGACGGTCACCCGGCGCGCCGACTCGGCCGACGCCGCGCCGCGTACCTCGACCAGGTGCTCGCCCGGCTCGACGACGGTGACCATCCGGCCGTGGCCGCGCCACATCGGACGGTCGTCCACCCCGACGGCCTTGAGCTGCACCCAGTTCGCCGGGTCGGCGCCGCGGGTCCGGATCCGGACCGACACGCCCGCGGCACCCGCCGGCAGGGCGGGCGGGGGACCGCCCACCGGCCACGGCGTGACCGGCGCGTCCGGGTAGCCCTGTGCGGGTGTCGTCCGCTCCCAGCGGTTCATTTCGTCACGTCCAACCCCGCGTCGATCTGCTCGTCCGACATGCTGGAGTCACCGGCCTCCTGGTTCTTCCAGATGCCCGTGCCGAGGTTCACCCCCGGCCCGGCGTAGCCGCCGGGATCGCGCAGCACGCCGCCGGCGATCCGGCCCACCGTGGACAGGACGGCCGCGGACCCCCGGAACTCCACCACACTCTTGCCGACCTTCGCCATCAGCGGCGCCGGCAGAATCCGGGTCATCAGCTCCCGGATCCGCAGCAGCAGCTGGACGACCCGGTCCATCACCCGGACCGCCCGGCTGGTGGCGACGGTGGCCTGCACCCCGGTGGCCGCCCCCGCGGCCGCCACCGAGCCGCCCATGGTCGGCGCCGCGGCGGCCATCGCGATCGCCCACTCGACGATCATCCACTCGATCAGGGTCGCCAGGATGCCGATGATGATCTGCTGGGCGGCGCCCATGATCTTCGAGAAGAGGGTGAGCAGCCCCGAGATCGAGGCCGCCTCGCCGCCGGTGGCCTCGATCGCGTCGGCGAACTCCAGCAGCCGGGCCTTGGCGGCGGCGGCGTCCCGGCCGGCCCACTCGATCAGCTCGTCGGTGGCGGCCTGCCGGACGGCCGCGGCCAGCGGCGCCAGCGCCGTACCGAGCTGCTGCCACTGCTCGGCGTACGGCTCCATCCGCTCGGAGTTGCCGGTGACCAGGCTGAGCAGGTCCTCCAGCGGCTGCACGAAGTCGATCAGGAAGGTGAGGCCGGCGGAGATGAGCCAGTTCAGCGGGTCGGCCCAGACCGCGAACGCGTTCGCGGCGAAGTCCGCGACCCCGGCGGAGATGTCCGACCACTCACCCTGGGAGATCCCGGTGTAGAGGTTCTTGACCGCCTCGCCCATCGGGAGCACGGAGTCCGGGCCGAGGTCGACCGAGTCGGTGATGCCGAGGTTGCCGGCGTACTGGCTGCCGTCGTCGGTGTTGTTGCTCAGGTAGGCGTCGTTGTCGTCGGTGCTCGTCACGAGGGGGTCGCTCCCGTTGTCGTCGGCTCGGCGCCGCTCACTTGCCGCCGGAGAGTTTGTCCTGGAAGCGGGCGAACGCCTGCTGCAGCTCCGCGTCCAGCTGCTGGTACCGGTCGGCGCTCGCCCGGATCGCGCCGCCCTGCGAGTGGAGCGCCTTCGAGATCGTCCGGATGTGGTCCCGGGTCTGCTCGGCCTTGCCGTCGTACCAGCCCTTCATCAGCAGCCCGAGGGCGCCCCAGAGCACGTCCGGCGGGTCGGCCTGGGCCAGGCCGTCGGCGATCTGGTCGGCACTCGTGGCGAGCGCCTTCATCACCTCGGCGGTGCTGGTCAGCTTGTCGGACGGGACGACGACGCCGTCACCCACGGTGGTCTCCTCTCGGCCCGGTCACCAGCGCCGGCCGCGGCGCTGGTCGAGGCTGTCACGGACGTGCTCGGGGATCGCCTCGCGGACCAGGTCGAGGGTGGGTACGGTGCCCAGCTCGGCGCCCAGCTCCGCGAGCTTGAGCGCGCGGGCGGCCTGGGCCTCCCGGATGGCGCCGAGGACCATGCCGGCGAGGAGGGTGCCGTGCCGCAGCGCCGCGTCGGTGATGTTCACGGTCGACACGTGGCCGTTCTCGTCGACCTCGACCCGGACCCCGCCGTCCGTGGAGAAACCCTCGCCGGTCAGCCCGCCGGCCTGCTCGGCGAAGCGCTCGTACCGCTCCGCCATGGCCCGGTTGCGTTCCCGGATGCCGTCCAGGAACGCCAGCACCTCGTCCGGGTCCTGGAAGTCGCGGGGTCGTCCGGTCACTGGACCGGCTCCTCGGCCCGATCCAGCTCCGCCCGCAGCTGCGCCGGGGTCGGCAGCGGGGCGAACGGCTCGCCGACCCGGCCCCCGGTGAGCTCGGCGAGCGTCTCCGCCAGGTCCCGCTGGAGCAGCGCGTTCGCGTCCCGGATCGTGCGGACCACCAGCGCGCCCAGCTCGGCCCCGGTGTACCGGGCGGCCCGGGCGGTGAACTGCAGGTCACGGACCGCCCCGCCGGGGCCGACCACCACGGTGACCGCGTGGTCCTCGCTGGTCAGCTCCGTGGACGCCGCCGCGACCGCCTCCCGTACCCGGCGCGCCCGTTCGGCGATGACGTGCGGCTCCACGGCTTGTGCTCCCTCCGATCCGGGGGTGGTGTCCGGATCATCGAGAACCCTAGGGGCGGACGGCCTTCCTGTCCGCCCCTCCGGGTCGGGTGATCGGCTGACCCGCCGGCTCGGGCGACCGTCCCGGCTCGTGCCCGCCCGGGTGGGATGTCCGGTTCGCCGACGGGTGCGCGCGCGGATGACTGGTGGTCATACCAGCGGGTAATCTCTCCGGCATGACCGCCAAGGTGACATTGTCGTTCTCCGACGAGACGATCGAGGAGGCGCGCCGGTTCGCCAAGCGGGAAGGGCTCTCCCTCTCCGCCTGGATGGACCAGGCCGCCCGGGAGAAGGCGCTGCGCGAGGTCTTCACCGCGCACGCCGCCGCCGTCGGTCGGGCCGGCCTCGATCTGGAGTCCGCGGCCCTGGCCGACGCCCAGGAGGCCGCGCTGGTCGACGACGCGCTCTTCGGCGGTGGGCGACCGCGTGCTGCGTAGGGGAGAGGTCTGGCGTATCTCGGGCGCCCGGGAACGCCTCGGTCTGGTGATCAGCTCCGACGTCTACAACTCCACCGACGTGCCGATCGTGATGGTGGCCGAGGTGGTCGAGGAGTCACTGCTGCGGGACTCGCCGCTCGCCGTGCCGATGGGCGGGTACGTGGTGATGCCCGACCGGCTCTCCTCGCCGATGAAGAAGTGGTTCACCGAGTGCGTGGACGTGGCCGACACCGAGACCATGCAGCGGGTGGGCCGGGCCCTGCGGATCCTCCAGGAGCTGTGACCGGCTCACCGCGGCCCCGTGGCGGACGTGCGATCTCCGTTTCCCGAACGACGCCGGACGGGTACGGCCGGGAAACCGCCCCTTCCTAGCGTCCCCCTCGTCGCCAACGAGGAGGAGTCGCCCCGTGAGCACGCTCGCTTCCACCCCGACCCGGGCACCGGCCGCCGCCGGCCGCCGGCCGATCACCGACTGGCGCCCCGAGGACCCCGAGTTCTGGGCCGCGACCGGGGCCCCGGTCGCGCGCCGCAACCTGTACGTCTCGATCTTCGCCGAGCACGTCGGCTTCTCCGTGTGGAGCCTCTGGTCGGTGATGGTGCTCTTCCTCGGCCCGGAGTACGGCATCGACCCGGCCGAAAAGTTCCTGCTCACCGCCGTGCCGGCCGCGCTGGGGGCAGTGCTGCGGCTGCCGTACACGCTGGCGGTGGCCCGGTTCGGTGGCCGGAACTGGACGGTGGTCAGCGCGCTGCTGCTGCTGGTGCCGGCCGTCCCCATGGCGCTGCTGATCGAGCCCGGGGTGTCGTACGCCACGCTGATGGTGCTGGCCTGCCTGACCGGGGTTGGCGGGGGCAACTTCGCCTCCTCGATGGCGAACATCAACCTGTTCTTCCCGGACCGGCTCAAGGGCCGGGCGCTGGGCCTGAACGCGGGCGGCGGCAACCTCGGCGTGCCGGCGGTGCAGTTGGTCGGGCTGGCGGTGCTGGCCACCGCCGGGGCCGCGTACCCCCGGCTGGTGCCCGCGGTCTACCTGCCGCTGATCGTGCTCGCGGCGCTCGCGGCGGCGCGCTGGCTGGACAACGTCCCGGGCGCGCGCAACGAGCCGGGCGCGCTGCGCGCGGCGGCCCGCGACCCGCACACCTGGGTGATGTCCCTGCTCTACGTCGGCACCTTCGGCTCGTTCATCGGCTTCGGCTTCGCCTTCGGCCAGGTGCTCCAGCTCCAGTTTCACGACCGGTTCCCGACCCCGGTCGACGCCGCCTGGCTGACCTTCCTCGGGCCGCTGATCGGCTCGCTGATCCGGCCGCTCGGGGGGCAGCTCGCCGACCGGCTCGGCGGCGCCCGGGTGACCTTCTGGAACTTCGTCGCGATGGCCGCCGGCGCCGGGCTGGTGCTGTACGCCGCCCGGGACCGCTCGTTCCCGCTCTACCTGGCCGGGTTCCTGGCGCTCTTCGTCTTCTCCGGGATCGGCAACGGGTCGACCTACAAGATGATCCCGGCGATCTTCCGGGCCCGGGCGGCGACCGAGGCGGCGCTGACCGGCGACCGGGCGGCGGCCGAGCGGCGGGCCCGCCGGCTCTCCGGGGCGCTGATCGGCATCGCCGGGGCGGTCGGCGCCTCGGGTGGGGTGCTGGTGAACGTGGCCTTCCGGCAGTCGTTCCTCGCCGCCGGCAACGCGGACGCGGCCTACCTGGCCTTCATCGGCTGGTACGCGCTCTGCTTCGCGGTGACCTGGGTGGTGTACCTGCGTCCGGGCCGGCGTAAGCTGTCCGGCGTGTGACCTGCGCCATGCGCGAAAGCGCAGGCCATGCGGGGTGACACCCCGTTTTGACCTGCCGCCGGGCGGCCGGGTATCGTTGCCTGCTGTTGTACGACATTCAGAGGCGTGCCGCATCAGGTACGCTTGGTCGTTCGTGCGCGCCTGGTCACCTCGGCGCGCGACCCCAGACCGACGACGAGACAAGGTAGACCTGTGCGTACGTACAGCCCGAAGCCGGGTGAGATCGAGCGTCAGTGGCACGTCATCGACGCCTCTGATGTCGTGCTGGGCCGCCTGGCGACCCACGCCGCCACGCTGCTGCGTGGCAAGCACAAGCCGACTTTCGCGCCGCACGTCGACACGGGCGACTTCGTCGTCATCGTGAACGCGGGCAAGGTCGCGCTGACCGGCAACAAGCGCCAGCAGAAGATCGCCTACCGCCACTCCGGCTACCCGGGTGGTCTGAAGCAGGTCGGCTACGACGAGCTGCTGACCAAGCGGCCCGAGCGGGCCATCGAGCTGGCTGTGAAGGGCATGCTCCCGCACAACAAGCTGGGCCGTCAGATTCTCAAGAAGCTGAAGGTCTACGCCGGTGCCGAGCACCCGCACGGCGCGCAGCAGCCGGTGCCGTTCGAGATCAAGCAGATCGCGCAGTGAGCGCGGGCGAAGGAATCAGCATGACCGACATCACCGCCACCGAGGTTGCCCCTGAGGCCACCGAGGCGCCGGCGCCCGTCGCCCGCGCGCCTCGTGGCGACCGCCCGATCCAGACCGTGGGTCGGCGCAAGGAGGCCATCGTCCGGGTCCGCATCGTCCCGGGCAGCGGCAAGATCACCTGCAACGGCCGCGACCTCGAGGCCTACTTCCCGAGCAAGGTGCACCAGCAGCTGATCAAGGACCCGCTGGTCACCGCCGAGAAGGCCGAGGCCTTCGACGTGATCGCCAACCTGCGTGGCGGCGGCACCACCGGCCAGGCCGGCGCGCTGCGTCTCGCCATCGCCCGGGCGCTGATCGTCAGCGAGCCGGACGACCGCCCGGCCCTGAAGAAGGCCGGCTTCCTGACCCGTGACGCGCGGGTCAAGGAGAGCAAGAAGTACGGCCTCAAGAAGGCCCGTAAGGCTCCTCAGTACTCGAAGCGCTGATCACCACCAGCGCCTTGTACTTCTGACGGACGGCCGGGTCCGCCTCCCCCTCGCGGGAGGTGGCCCGGCCGTTCCGCTTTACTCCTTCTTCACGGCAGTTCATCGGAGGGTGGCGGGTATGGGCCGGTTGTTCGGCACGGACGGCGTACGCGGGCGGGCGAACGCGGATCTGACTCCGGAGTTGGCGCTCGCGGTGGCGGTCGCCGCCGCCCACACGCTGGCCGAGACGGACAAGAGCCATCCGCCGCTCGCCGTGGTCGGCCGGGACACCCGGGCCAGCGGCGAGATGCTGGAGGCCGCCGTGGTGGCCGGGCTCACCAGTGCCGGCGCCAACGTGGTGCGGGTCGGCGTGCTGCCCACCCCGGCGGTGGCGTTCCTCACCGCCGAGGCCAAGGCCGACCTGGGCGTGATGCTCTCCGCCTCGCACAACCCCATGCCGGACAACGGCATCAAGCTCTTCGCCGCCGGCGGGCACAAGCTGCCGGACGAGATCGAGATGCGCATCGAGGCGGCCGTCGAGGCGAACGCCACCACCGCCTGGGAGCGGCCGACCGGTGCCGGCGTTGGCCGGGTGCACGACCTGCTCGACGGCGCCGACCACTACGTCCAGCACCTGGTGGGCACCGTGCCGCACCGGCTGGACGGGATCAAGGTCGTGGTCGACTGCGCCAACGGGGCGGCCGCCGAGGTCGCGCCGGTGGCGTACCAGGAGGCGGGTGCCGAGGTCGTCGCGATCCACGCGGAGCCGGACGGCCTCAACATCAACGACGAGTGCGGCTCGAACCACATCGAGGCGCTGCGTGCCGCCGTGGTGGAGCACGGCGCACACCTGGGCATCGCCCACGACGGCGACGCCGACCGCTGCGTCGCGGTGACCGCCGACGGCGACGAGGTCGACGGCGACCAGGTGATGGCGATCCTGGCCCTGGCCATGCGGGACTCCGGCGAGCTGACCCAGGACACCCTGGTCGCCACCGTGATGAGCAACCTCGGCCTCCGCCTGGCGATGTCCGCGCAGGGCATTCGGCTGGTCGAGACCAAGGTCGGCGACCGGTACGTACTGGAGGAGCTGCGCGCCTCCGGCCTCGCCCTCGGCGGCGAGCAGAGCGGGCACATCGTCATGCCCGCGTACGCCACCACCGGCGACGGGGTGCTGACCGCGCTGCACCTGATGTCCCGGATGGCCGCCACCGGCAAGTCCCTGGCCGAGCTGGCCGCCGTGGTCACCAAGCTGCCCCAGGTGCTTATCAACGTTCCGGTCGGCGACCGGACCGTGGGCTCCGCCGCGCCGGCCGTCCGGGCCGAGGTGGAGCGGGCCGAGGCCGAGCTGGGCGAGACCGGCCGGGTGCTGCTCCGCCCGTCCGGCACCGAGCCCCTGGTCCGGGTCATGGTCGAGGCGGCCACCGAGTCGGCTGCCCGCTCCGTCGCGGAGCGCATCGCCGAGCAGGTCCGCACGGCCAGCCCGGTCGCCTGACCCGCCCGTACCGGCCTACAGCCGCAGCCGGCTGACCCGCTCGTACGTGTCGGCCGGGTCCTCTCCGCCGGTGAGGTCCACGTCCTCGACGACCTGCCCGTCGCCGAGCCGGACCAGGCGGTCGCAGCGGGCGGCGATGGCTCGCTCGTGGGTGGCCAGCAGGATCGTCATGCCGCGCCGGTCGCGCAGGTCCAGCAGCAGGTCGAGGATCTGCGCGCCGGTGGTCGAGTCGAGGTTGCCGGTCGGCTCGTCGGCCAGCAGCAGGCGGGGCGCGCCCATCAGCGCCCGGGCGATCGCCACCCGTTGCTGCTGGCCGCCGGAGAGCTGGGCGGGCAGCGCGCGTTCCCGGCCGGCGAGGCCCACCGCGTCCAGCAGCTCCCGGGCGCGGGTCGCGTGGTCGGCGCGGCCCCGGCGGGGCAGCACCGGCGCGATCACGTTGTCCAGCACGGTCAGCGCCGGCAGCAGGTGGTAGCGCTGGAACACGAAGCCGACCCGCTGGCGGTACCGGGCCAGGGCGGTCCGCCGCAGCGCGGTGACCTCCACGTCGTCCACCGTCACCGTGCCCCGGTCGGCCTGCTCGATCGCGCCGACCAGATGCAGCAGGGTGGACTTGCCGGAGCCGCTCGGCCCGGTCAGCGCCACCACCGACCCCGCCGCGATCTCCAGCGACACGTCGTCGACGGCGGTGAGCCGCTCGGTACCGCTGCGGAACTGCCGGACCAGTCCGGCGATGCGCACCGTGCTGCCCGTCGTCGCGTCCATGGTCACTCCTCTGCCAGTAGTCGTGCGGTGGGAAGGCGGCGCAGCAGCGCGGCCGGGACGAGCGCCGCCAGGCAGGTGACCAGCACCCCGGCCAGCGCCACGGTGGCGGCCACCGACACCAGCGCCGCCGGCACTTCGCCGACCAGCCAGGCCGCCCCGCCGAGTCCGAGGCCGGCGCCGGCGAGCGCGCCGAGCGCACCCAGCAGGAACCCCTCGTAACCCACCAGGCGGCCCAGCGCGGCGTCGGTCCAGCCGGTCGCCCGCAAGGTGGCCAGCTCGGCGGCCCGGTCCCGGATGTTCAGGTAGAGCACGTCGGCGACCGCGGCCGCCCCGAGCAGCACGGTGGCGAGCGCCGCGAGGGCGTCCGCGCCGCGCACGCTGAGCGACACGGTGTCGCCGAGCAGGCTGCCCACGATCGCGCCGCGGAAGGCGTACGCGGCGGCGGCGACCAGGGTCAGCGCGGCCACGCCGATGGCCAACGCGCTCGCGCCGAGCAGGGTGCGGCCGGGGGTGCGGACCAGGTTCACCAGGGCCAGGCCGGGCAGGGTGCGCGGTCGGCGTACCCAACGGGCGGTGGCCACCGGCGGGCGCAGCGCGGCGGCCGGGTGGGCGCGCGCGGCCCGCAGCGCGGGCGCTAGGCCCGCGACCAGCGCCAGCAGCAGAGCGATCGGCACGGCGAGCAGCGCCTGCGGCCAGTCGACGCCGATGTCCAGGGCCGCGCCGAGCGGGAACGCCAGGCCGACGGAGAGCAGCCCGGCGGCGAGCCCCAGCGCGGCGACCTCGCCGAGGATCAGCGCCCCGATCCGGCGGGCCGGCCAGCCGAGGCAGGCGAGCACCGCCAGCTCGGGCCGGCGGTCCCGGACCGCGGCGGAAACCGCGTTGCCGAGGAAGAGCACGCAGACCACCAGCACCAGCACGAAGAGCGCGGCGCTCTTACGGTCGACGGCCTTCGTGATGGTGGAGGCCACGCCCAGCGCGGACCAGTTCTCGCTCAACCGCAGCGCGGGGCGGCCGAACGCGCCGGCCGGCAGCTCCACCGTCTGCGGCGCGGGCGAGGAGCCGAGGGTGATGTCGACGTCGAGGCCGGTGGACTGGGCGATCCGCTCGGCGATCAGCCGGACCCGCTCGGCGGAGCGCTCGCTGTATCCGTGCACGTCGGCGGCCCGGACCCGGATCGCGCTGATCGGGGCGGTGCGCTGCGGGCTGGTGCCACCCTTCAGCAACCCGGGCACGCTGGCCAGGCTGGTCAGCAGCAACGGCGGGGCGGAGAGGTAGCCGGCCGGGTTACCGCTCGGCTCCAGCGGCCGGCCGCCCAGCGCGGCCCGGCTGCGGTCGTCGGCGCCCCGGGCCACCGGCGGCTCGTACGTCTCCAGCGGCACCTTGCCCAGGTCGCTGAAACCGGTCAGCTTCTCCGGGTCGAAGAGGCCCACCGAGCGCCACTGTCGGGCCTCGGAGTCGCTGGTGGACGTGCCGAGCGCGGCCAGCGGGCGGAACGCGGTGTCCTCGACCAGCCACGGCTTGGGCAGGAAGCCGGCCGTCCGTTCGTCGCCGTACGCGGCGGGGTCGGGGGTGGCTGTGCGGGGGCGGAGGACCCCGTCGGGCAGCTGGTCGTATGTGGTCCGGCCGGGCTGGATCACCCGTTGTGCCTGCCCCCAGCAGCACTCCTGCGGGTTCGTGAGCTGGGACCGGTACGCGGTGACCGAGTCCAGTTCCGTGCCGCCGGCCGGTGTGCCGGGGGAACCCCGCAGTGCGCCGGCCAGCTCGTCGGGCAGAAGATCCGAGATGCTGCGGGAGAGGGCGATCCGGGTGTAGCTGGCGCGGATGGCGCCGTCCAGGTACGGCCGGCTACTGGCCAGCACGGGCAGGGTGGAGGAGGAGAACCCCCCGTTCCGCCGGACGCTCACGGTGTCGTCGGAGGACAGCGTGCGCCCTTGGACGACGGCGTCGGAGAGGCCCACCAGCCGTTGTTCCGCCGCCGGCTCGACGGCGGCGAGCAGGAACGGAACGGTGAGGCTCAACCGCAGCACCAGGCGGGGGGTCGACCGGGAGGCCGGGGCACCGGGGAACGCCGCCTGCCGGCTCTGGAAGCTGCCGTCCGGCAGCAGCCGGATGCCCTCGACGGACCACTCCTCCCGCTCATTCAGCAGGCCCATTCCTGGGCTGAGGGTCCAGAGCGGGTCGCAGATCGGCGCGCTCCGGCCGCCGGGCAGCACCTCACGCGGCACGGGGCCGCAGAGTTCCGAGTCGTATTTCCGGCCGTCGTCGTACGGGATGGCGTCGCTGCTGAACGCGTCGCCGACGCGTGGCCAGAGCATCGGGTGCCTGGTGACGTAGACGTAGACCGGGTGGGCGGGGGCGTGCGTGAGGCCGCGCTCGGCGAGGAACTCGCGGTCGACCCGGATGACCTGCCGGTCCAGCGACCGGTCCACCGCGTCGGTCAGGTCGAGCGGCATGTCGATCCGGGTGGTCGAGTAGCCGAGCATCGCGATCGGGGCCGCGACGTCCACCCCGTCGACGGCCTTCACCTGCTCGTACTGGGCGGTGGTGATGCCGCCGTAGAGGCCGGAGAGGTAGTTGGGCCGGACCAGCCCGCGCGCGGCCTCCAGCGGCGTCCGCGTCCCCTTCGGACGGACCAGGATGTCGTACGCGGCGCGGGTGTTCCGCTCGACCGTGCCGGTGACGGCCAGCCGGGAGGTGGTGGTGGCGCCGGTCAGGACGACGAAGCCGGTGGTTGCCACCAGTACGCCGGCCAGCAGCGCCACCGACCGTCCCGCACGGCCACGAAGCTGCCCCCAGATGAAATGGAACATGTCGCGCCTCCCCGTGTGCTGACCCACACTGTGCGCGATACATTGTCACAATGCAAGGCCCCTCCCGGGCACCTGTCCGGAACCGGATCGGAGGAGACAGTGGCGATCCAGCACGCGGTCCTGGCTCTGCTCGCCCGCGGAGCCAGCTACGGCTACGAGCTGAAGGGCGCCTTCGAGGCGGCGGTCGGCCCGCAGTGGGGCCCACTCAACATCGGGCACCTCTACCAGATCCTCGACCGGCTCTCCCGGGACGGACTGGTGGTCGCCGAGCGGCAGGCCCAGCCGGTCAAACCCGACCGGGTGGTCTACGAGATCACCCCGGCCGGCCGGACCGAGCTGGAGCGCTGGCTCGCCGAACCCAGCCCGCGCAGCGGCGGGTTCCGGGACGACTTCTTCCTGAAGGTCACCGCCGCGGCCCGGTCGGGTGAGGCGGCCACCGTCCGCACCGTCCTCGCCAACCAGCGCGCCCACCTCATGCGCGAGCTGCGCAACCTCGACGGGCTGCGGCGCCGCGCCGACGACCCCGTGGTCCGGCTGCTGCTCTCCGCCGCCAGCCGGCACGTCGAGGCGGACCTGGCCTTCGTCGACGACGCCGAGTCGGCGCTGCTCACCGACGGAGGAGCGGTGCTCGCCGGTCTCACCGCCGCCCGCCCGGCAGCCGAGCCGGGCGGGGAGGCCGGGCCGGCGCGCGCCGCCGGCTGAACCGACCGCGGCGACCGCCGCCGTCCGGGTGCGGCCTCGGCGAGTAGGTGGCTCAGGTCAGGGTGGACGCCACCCGCCGCAGGAAGCGGTCGGCCAGGTCGACCACCCGGTCCGCGTCCAGCTCCAGCGCCGGCGCGGCCACCGTCACCTCGGCCAGCGCGGTCCCGGGCACCTCGCTGTCCCGCCAGCCGCCGACGAACCACGCCTTCTCCTCCTCGGCGAGGGCGAGGTTGGCCTCGTTCAGCGCCGCCGCGGGATGCGGCAGAAAGAGCCGGAACTGGTGGGTGTGCGGCGGCTCCGGGTGGACCCGCGCGCCGGGCAGGGTGGCCAGGGCGGCGGCCACCACCTTCGCGTGCGCCACGTAGCCGGGCAGCCGGGGCAGCTCGCGGGCCAGGCCGGCGAGCGCGGCGAGGGCGGCCGGCCACTGCTGGAAGAGGTTGCCGCCGTGCCGGTGCCGCCAGGCGCCGGCGTACCGGACCAGCTCCGCGTCCCCGGCCAGCGCTGCCCCCGAGTGGCCCTTGAGGGACTTGTAGAACGAGACGTACGTGCTGTCGGCCAGGGCCGCCACCTCGGCCGGCGAGTGCCCCAGGTGGACGGCGGACTCCCACAGCCGGGCCCCGTCCAGGTGCACCCGGGCGCCCCGCGCCCGGGCCGCCGCCACCACCGCGGTCAGCTCGTCCCAGGTGGGCAGCACGAACCCGGCGTCCCGCAGCGGCAGCTCCAACATCAGCGTGCCGATCGGCTCGTCGAGCGCGGCCACCTCCTCGGCGGTCGGGTTGCGCGGCGCGTCCGTGGTCCGCACCGTCCGGAGGCCGCCGAGCACCAGGTGCGCGTCCCGCTCGTGCAGCACCGGATGGCTGAGCGGGTGCAGGCCGACCCCGTCCCGGCCGGTCAGCTCGGCGCCGTACCGCATGGCGATCTGCTGGGCCATGGTGCCGGTGGGGAAGAAGGCGGCCGCCTCGGTGCCGAGCAGTTCGGCGACCTGGCCCTCCAGCTCCTCGACCGGCCCGCCCTCGCCGTAGAAGTCGGGCACCGGGTCGTCGGTGGCGGTCTCCCCGATCACCGCGAGCTGCTCCCGCATTGACGGCGGCCGCATGCCGGAGAGGATCGTGTCGCAGCCGCGCTGGGCCGTGAACCGGCGTACCAGCTTCGCGCGCTCGTCGGTCACCCGTCCTCCTTCAACCGGCGTAGCCGGGTCACCGCCTCGGTGAGCACCTCGGGCCGCTTGCAGAAGGCGAACCGGACCAGGCGTCGCCCCGCCTCGGTGTCGTCGTAGAAGACCTGGGTCGGCACCGCCACGACGCCGCAGCGCTCCGGCAGCGATCGGCAGAACTCCACCCCGTCCCGGCCGCCGAGCTTACCGACGTCGGCCGTGACGAAGTACGTGCCCTCCGGCGCGAGCACCTCGAACCCGGCGTCGGCCAGGCCGGCGACGAGCTGGTCCCGGCGCCGCTGCAGGCCCGCGGCGAACTCGGCGAAGTACGCGTCCGGCAGTCCGAGCGCCACCGCGACGGCCGGTTGCAGCGGGCCGGCGTTGACGAAGGTGAGGAACTGCTTCACCCGGAGCACCGCGCCGACCAGCGGGGCCGGCCCGCTCACCCAGCCGACCTTCCAGCCGGTGCAGGAGAAGGTCTTGCCGGCCGAGGAGATGCGCAGGGTCCGCTCCCGCATGGCCGGCAGGGTCGCCAGCGGCACGTGCGGCGCGGCGGCGTCGGTGAAGACCAGGTGCTCGTACACCTCGTCGGTGACCGCGTACGCGTCGTGCTCCCGGCACAGCTCGGCCACCACGGCCAGCTCGTCCGGGGTGAACACCTTGCCGGTCGGATTGTGCGGCGAATTGAGCAGCACCAGCCGGGTCCGGGGCCCGAACGCGGCGCGCAGCTCCGCCGGGTCGAAGGCGTACCGGCCGTCGGCGGCGGGACGCAGCGTCACCGGACGGCGGACCGCGCCGGCCAGGGCGATCGAGGCCGCGTACGAGTCGTAGTACGGCTCGAAGCAGACCACCTCGTCGCCCGGCTCGCAGAGCGCGAGGATGCTGGCGGCGATCGCCTCGGTGGCGCCGGCCGTCACCACGATCTCGCCGTCCGGGTCGTACTCCAGTCCCCAGAACCGCTGCTGGTGGGCCGCCACGGCCGCGCGCAGCGCCGGGATGCCCGGACCCGGCGGGTACTGGTTGTGGCCGGTACGCAGCGCCTCGGCGGCGGCCGCGAGCATCTCCGGCGGGCCGTCGGTGTCCGGGAAGCCCTGCCCGAGGTTGACCGCGCCGGTGCGCACGGCGAGCGCGGACATCTCGGCGAAGACGGTGGTGCCGAACGCCCGCATCCGGGCCACCAGCGGATCGGTCGTCGTCACGCGCGCCAGCCTACGGGCCGCCGCCGCCCTGGCAAGCCCGCCGTCCGCCGGCCCGCCGGTCCTACCAACCGAAGCAGGTCGCGCCGTAGTCGCCGGTGTCCTGGGAGACGAGCGTGCCGTCGATGGTGAGCCGGCAGCTCACGGTGTCGCTCTCCGCCGACTCGCCGGGCTGGACGAGCACCTGGATCCGCTCCGGGTCGTCGGCGGTGAACGCCAGCCGCCACGGCGACCGGACCTCCTCGTACTCGAGGAAGTCGCCGTTGGCGTCGTAGAACTGGATGTCCACCGGGCCGGCGCCGGTCACCTCGTAGACGACCGAGAGCCGGCCGGGCCCGGCGGACGGGGTGACGGCGGGGCTCCGGGTGGGTGCCGCTGTGCCCAGTCCGTCGTCCGGGCCGCCCAGGTCGTCCATCTCCGTCGGGTACGGCCCGTCGTCGGGATCCGCCGCCTCGTCCTCGGTCAGGCTGCCGAGTACGCCCAGGCCGAGACAGCCGCAGACGGCGAGCACCACCGCGACGACGACGGCGACGACGGCGGTGACGATCCGGCCGCCACCCGTCCCGGCTGGCGCGCCGCCCGGATACGGGTACGGGGGCGGGTGGCCGGGCGGCGGCCAGTTCGCCGGGGCGTGCCCGGCGTACCCCGGCCCGGGGTGGACCGGCGGCGACCCGATTGGCGCCCCGATCGGGGCGACACCGGCCGGTCCGGCCGGTGGCACGGCGGCCCGGGGCGTCGCCGCCGGCCCCTTCGGCGGGTTCCCCGGCCCGGGTCGGCCTGCCGGCCCCGGCGTGCCGGTCGGGTCGGATGGGCCAGCGGGCGGGGGCGTGCCGGGCCGGTCCGTGGGGAAAGAGGAAGCGGTCGGGGTCGGGTGCCCGGCGGGGAAAGGGGAGACGGGATGAACCGGCGGCGTCCCGATCACGGGTGACGCCCACGGTGCCGGTGCGGCCCAGGGCTGCGGCGCGGCCAGCGGGTCCGGAGGGGTCCAGGGCGCGAGCGGCTCCGGGGGCGTCCAGGGGGCCGGCTCCGGTACGGCGGGCGGCGCGGTCGGATCGGTCGGGCCGCCGGCCTGCGGCTCGGGGGGTGGGGTCGCCTCGGACATCGGCTCAACTCGCAGGGGACGGCGGAAACGGGTGGGGTGTCCGGAATCGGGAGGCGGGGCCCTCAATGTACGGGACGAGGGCCAGTCCCGATGGCTGACCTGTTCGCTCAAATTCAGTGATCGTTTACCCGTCTTTCGAGCACGCGCGATGAGCGAAACTGGGTTAGGCTGCGGACCATGTGTGGAATCGTGGGATACGCCGGCGCGCGCCCGGCGCTCGGCATCGTGCTCGACGGACTGCGGCGGCTGGAGTATCGCGGCTATGACTCGGCCGGCGTGGCGATCGCCTGCGAGGACGAGCTGCTGACCGAGAAGAAGGCCGGCAAGCTGGCCAACCTGGAGAAGGTCCTCGCCGAGCGGGCCGCCAGCGACCCCGACTCCTGCGCCGCCAGCCCGATCGGCATCGGGGACGGCACCACCGGCATCGGCCACACCCGGTGGGCCACCCACGGCGGTCCGACCGACCGCAACGCCCACCCGCACCTGTCGCCCGACGGCCGGGTCGCCGTGATCCACAACGGCATCATCGAGAACTTCGCCAAGCTCCGTGCCGAGCTGGAGGCCGACGGCGTCGAGTTCGCCAGCGACACCGACACCGAGTGCGCCGCCCACCTGATCGCCCGAGCCCTCGCGGACCTGCGCTCGGCCGGCGAGGTGGACGGCCCGCAGCTGCTCTCCTCCGCCATGCGGCTGGTCTGCGAGCGGCTGGAAGGCGCCTTCACGCTGCTCGCTGTCGACGCCGGTATCCCCGGCGCGGTGGTCGGCGCCCGGCGCAACTCGCCCCTGGTCGTCGGCCGCGGCGACGGGGAGAACTACCTGGCCAGCGACGTGGCCGCGTTCATCGAGCACACCCGGGACGCGGTGGAGCTGGGCCAGGACCAGATCGTCCTGATCACCCCGGACAGCATCGAGATCACCGACTTCGCCGGCCAGCCCGCCGCCGGCAAGGACTTCCACATCGATTGGGACTCGTCGGCCGCCGAGAAGGGTGGCTACGACTGGTTCATGCTCAAGGAGATCGAGGAGCAGCCCCAGGCCATCGCCGACACGCTGCTCGGCCGGCTCACCGAGACCGGCGAGATCGCCCTCGACGAGGTCCGCCTCAGCGAGCAGGACCTGCGCGACGTCGACAAGATCTTCATCGTCGCCTGCGGCACCGCGTACCACGCCGGCCTGGTCGCCAAGTACGCCATCGAGCACTGGACCCGGATCCCCTGCGAGGTGGAGCTGGCCAGCGAGTTCCGCTACCGCGACCCGGTCCTGGACCGGTCCACGCTGATCGTGGTGATCTCCCAGTCCGGCGAGACCATGGACACCCTGATGGCCCTGCGCCACGCCAAGGAGCAGAAGGCCCGGGTGCTGGCCATCTGCAACACCAACGGCTCCACCATCCCGCGCGAGTCCGACGCCGTCCTCTACACCCACGGCGGCCCGGAGATCGCGGTCGCCTCCACCAAGGCGTTCCTCACCCAGCTCGTCGCCTGCTATCTGGTCGGCCTGCACCTCGCCCAGGTGCGCGGCATCAAGTTCGCCGACGAGGTGAGCGCGGTGGTCGAGCAGCTCCAGCAGACGCCGGACAAGCTGCGCCAGCTGCTCGACCGGATCGAGCCGGTCCGCGAGCTGGCCCGCGAGCTGAAGTCCGAGCCGACCGTGCTCTTCATCGGCCGGCACGTCGGCTACCCGGTGGCGCTGGAGGGCGCGCTCAAGCTCAAGGAGCTGGCGTACATGCACGCCGAGGGCTTCGCCGCCGGGGAACTGAAGCACGGCCCGATCGCGCTGATCGACAAGGGCACCCCGGTGATCTGCATCGTCCCGTCGCCGGTGGGCCGGGGCATGCTGCACGACAAGGTCGTCTCCAACATCCAGGAGGTGCGGGCCCGGGGCGCCCGCACCATCGTGATCGCCGAGGAGGGCGACGAGGCGGTCGTCCGCTACGCCGACCACCTCATCTACGTGCCGCGGACGCCGACGCTGCTGGCTCCGCTGGTGACCACGGTCCCGCTCCAGGTGCTGGCCGCCGAGATCGCCGCCGCCCGCGGCCACGACGTCGACCAGCCGCGCAACCTGGCCAAGTCGGTCACCGTCGAGTAGTCGCCCCGACCGAGGCCCCTCCGCCCCACGACGGAGGGGCCTCGTCGTGTCCGGCACCCGGGCCGGGTGCGCCGAGACCGCCCGGGTCGGCCCGGGCGGGTGAGCAGGGCTCAGCATCGGTGGTCTCACCGGCCCAGCACGATCCGGGCCATGCCGTCGAGCGCCGGGTTGCCGGCCTCCCAGTAGCCGGCATGGCCGTACCGGCCGCTGGGGAAGCGCCGGCCGCCGAAGCCCGGGTCGGCCGGGTCGTGGCCGAACCACAGCTCGTGGCCGTCGAGCGCGCCGGCGAACGGGCCGAACGGCGTGCCGACCAGCACCGCGCGGCGGGCCAGCTCGTCGGGTGGCCGGGCCAGCCGGATCACGTCGTCCGGCGCCGTCGCGGCCCAGACCTGCCCGGCGGGCATCCGCAGCTCGCCCGCGTGGTCGACGCCCACGCCGGGGGAGCCGACGAAGACCAGCGCGTCCGCGCTCAGCCCGTGGTCGCGGGCGGCGCTGCCGACCACCAGCGAGCCGTAGCTGTGGCCCAGCACGGTCTGCCGGGCCGGCGGCCCCTCGTGCGAGGCGCGCAACCCCTCCTGGAACCGGTGCAGCGCCGGCCCGGCCGCCTCCGCCGGCCCGGGTCGGGCGGCCTCGGGCAGCGCGTCCGGGGCGTCGTAGTCCAGCCAGAGCACCGCCGCCGTCTCGGCGGTCGGGGCGAGCGTCGCGCACCGGTCCAGCACCCGGGCGGCCCGCCCCAGCTCGCCGGGGGCGTCCGCGAGGTCCGCCGTCATGCCCGGCACGTACGTGAGCACCGCGCCGGCCCGGTCCGGGTTGCCCAGCGCCACCACCGCCCGCCCGTCCCCGGCCGGATCGAGCCCGAGCAGGTACGCCCGGGGCGCTTCCGGCGCGGCCAGTCGCTCGCCGAGCGCGTCGAGGCCGCGCAGCGCCGCCTCCGCCCGGGCGAGCCGGGCCAGCCGGGCCAGCTCGAGGGGCCCCGCCGGCAGCGGACGCAGCAGGCCCCGGCGGCGGTCGGCCAGCTCCGCCCGCCAGCCGGCCAGCAGCAGCCGGTTGGCCTGGTCCCGGGCCGCCACCGGCACCCCGTCGAGGCGGCCCACCCGCCCCGGGTCGTGGCGGACCAGCCAGCGCCGCTCCGCCGGGGTGAGCCCGGCCCACCAGCGGCTCACCTCCGCCGGCCCGGCACCGGGCGCGGGCCGCCCGGCGGGCGGGACGCCCACCCAGCCGACGGCCGCCGCCGTGGCCAGCTCGGCCAACCGGCCGGCCGCCTCCCGGTCCGCCGCGCCGGCCAGCGCCAGCGCCCCGCGTAGCTCGGCGGCCGCCTGGGCGACGGCGGGTCCGACCCGCGCCGCCGGACGGGGGCGGGCCGGGTCGGGGCGGACCGCGCCCGTCCGGTCCACCAGCAGTCCGCCCGCCTCCACGTGCGCCACGGCGGCGGCGAGCCGGGCCTTCGCCACCCGCAGCCGGGCGGCGAACTCGGCCAGCGTCTGGTCGACCTCCAGCACCGCGGGCAGCACGTCGGTGAGCGCCTCCCGCAGCACCCCGAGCCGCCCCTGCGCGCCCGCCGCCGCCCCGCCGGACCAACCGGAACGCAGCGCGGCGGCCCGGTCGGCCAAGCCGTCGACCCGCTGCCGGACCGGGCCGGTGAGCGTCGCCCAGGCCGCCCCGACGCCGGCCCAGGCGCCCGGATCGGCCCGCCAGAGCTGCGCGTACCCGACGGTCACCGGGGGATCCCGGCCAGCCGCCCGGCGGCCCGCTCGTCCACCGCCCGGTAGCCGTCGGCGGCGGCGTGGACCGCCTCGGCCGTCGCCGCCACCCGGGCCGCCAGGGAACCACACCAGCGCTGCACCGCCGCCTCCAGCCCGGCCAGCTCCGCGCCGGCCCGCCAGCCGTCGGCCGGCACCACCAGCCCCGGCGCGGCGGCCAGCCCGTGCGCCAGCCGGTACGCGTCGTCGCCCAACTCCCGGGCGACCCCGCGCAACAGCTCCGGCTCGACGGTGAACGGCTCCTCGGCCATCGGTGCCTCCCCGCTGGACGGGCCGCCGGCGGGGATCGCCGGCGGCGGACGCGCCCGACCCGTGACGGGGATTCGGGCAACGGGGACGCTAGGCGGCCGGGCGGCATCGACACCGGCCCTGTGGACAACCGGCGGCACCCGTACGCCGGAGTTGTCCACAGGCCTTGTGCACGGCCCCCGCGGTGGCCGATGGTGGGCCGCGACCGCCGGTAGGGTGAGGTTCGTGATCGTGGCAGTCGGCATCGACGTCGTGCTGGTGGACCGGTTCGCCCGGGCACTGGCGCGGACGCCGCTGCTCGCCGACCGCCTGTTCACCGAGGCCGAGCGGCACACCCGCGCCGGCCATCCGCGGCCGCCCGAGTCGATGGCCGCCCGCTTCGCCGCGAAGGAGGCGGTGGCCAAGGCGCTCGGCGCGCCGGCCGGGCTGAGCTGGCACGACTGCGAGATCGTGCCGGATCCGGCCGGCCGGCCCTGGCTGGCCGTCTCCGGCACGGTGGCCGCCGCCGCGGCCGAATGCGGGATCAACCGCTGGCACCTGTCGCTGTCGCACGACGGCGGGATCGCGTCGGCGATGGTGGTCGCGGAAGGGTGAGCCGACCCGGCGGGCCGGCCGGCCCGCGAGGGCAGCACGCACGGGACGGAGTGGCATGAGACCGGTGTGGCGGGTCGCGGACGTACGCGCGGCGGAGGCGGGCCTGATGGCCACCCTGCCGCCCGGGGCGCTGATGCAGCGGGCCGCCGCCGGCCTGGCCCGCCGCTGCGCGCTGCTCCTCACCGACCGGGGCGGGGCCTACGGTGCCCGGGTGCTGCTGCTGGTCGGCTCCGGCGACAACGGCGGCGACACCCTCTACGCGGGCGCGCACCTGGCCCGCCGGGGCGCGGCGGTCGCCGCCCTGCTGCTCACCCCGGGCCGGGCGCACGCCGAGGGACTGGCCGCGCTGCGGGCCGCCGGCGGGCGTCTGGTCGACCGGCCCCCGGCCGTGGTGGACCTGGTCCTCGACGGGATCGTCGGGATCGGTGGCACCGGTGGCCTGCGGGAGACCGCCGACCAGCTCGCGGCGAGCCTGGCGGAGCGCATCGGGCGGGACGGGACCCGGGCCACGGTGGTCGCGGTGGACGTGCCCAGCGGCGTCGCGGTGGACACCGGGCACGTCCCGGTCACCGCCTCCGGGCGGCCCTGCGCGGTCCGCGCCGACGTCACGGTCGCGTTCGGCGCGTTGAAGCCGGCTCTGGTGGTGGGCCCGGCCGCCGCGCTGGCCGGGCACGTGGAGCTGGTCGACATCGGGCTGGAGCCGTGGCTGCGCGGCAGCCCGGCGTTGCGGGTGGTCGAGTGGTCCGACGTGGTCGGCTGGTGGCCGACGCTCGGCCCGTCCTCGGAGAAATACTCCCGGGGCGTGGTCGGGGTGGCCACCGGCTCGGCCATCTACCCGGGTGCGGCGGTGCTCTCCGTGAGCGGCGCGCTGGCCGGCCCCACCGGCATGGTCCGGTACGCGGGCGGCGCCCGGGAGGAGGTGCTGCACCAGCACCCGTCGGTGATCGCCACCGGCCGGGTCGCCGACGCCGGCCGGGTGCAGGCCTGGGTCTGCGGCTCCGGGCTGGGCACCGGCGAGGAGTCGGCTGCCGAGCTGCGCGCGGTGCTCGCCGCGCCGGTGCCGGTGGTGCTCGACGCCGACGCGCTGACCCTGCTGGTCGACGGCAAGATGGGGGACCGCCTGCGCGACCGGGACGCCCCGATCGTGGTGACCCCGCACGACCGGGAGTACGCCCGGCTCTGCGGGGAGACCCCGGGGGCGGACCGGGTGGCGGCGGCGCTGCGGCTGGCCGCCTGGATGAACGCGGTGGTGCTGCTGAAGGGCGACCGCACCATCATCGGCACCCCGGCCGGCCGGGCGTACGTCAACCCGACCGGCACCCCGGTGCTGGCCACCGGGGGCACCGGCGACGTGCTGGCCGGGCTGCTCGGCTCGCTGCTCGCCGCCGGGCTGGCCCCCGAACGCGCGGCCGCCGCAGCCGCGTACCTGCACGGGCTGGCCGGCCGGGAGGCGGCGCGTGGCGGCCCGGTGACCGCCCCCGACGTGGCGACCGCGCTCCGGCCGGTGCTGGCCCGGCTGGGCTGACCGCGACGGCGGCCGGCGGGCGCGGGCCGGGGACCGGCCGAGCGGCTCACGACCACGGTGATCACCGCCGGAAGTAGGCTGGGGGCATGTGGCAGTCGGAGGTGCGCGTCGACCTGGACGCGATCCGGGAGAACGTGGCCCGGCTCAAGTCGGGCACCAGCGCCGAGCTGATGGCGGTGGTCAAGGGCGACGGGTACGGCCACGGCATGATCCCGGCCGCCCGGGCCGCGCTCGACGCCGGCGCGGACTGGCTCGGGGTGTGCACCCTCGACGAGGCCCTCCTGCTGCGCCAGGAGGGGATCACCGCCCCGGTGCTGGCCTGGCTGCTCGACCCGGGCCTGCCACTGCACGACGGGGTCGCCGTCGGGGTCGACCTGGGCTGCGCCAGCCTCACCCAGCTCGACGAGATGATCGAGGCGGGCCGCCGCGCGGACCGTCCGGCCCGGCTGCACCTGAAGATCGACACCGGGCTGTCGCGCGGCGGGGCTACGGTCGCGGACTGGCCCGCCCTCCTGGAGGCCGCCGCGAAGGCCCAGGCCGACGGCCTGGTCGAGGTGGTCGGGGTGTGGAGCCACTTCGTGTACGCGGACTCGCCTGGGCACCCCACCACGGACCGCCAGCTCGCGGTGTTCCACGAGGGGCTGGAGATGGTGGAGCGGGCCGGGCTGCGCCCGCGCTACCGGCACCTGGCCAACTCGGCCGCCACGCTGACCCGCCCGGACACCCACTTCGACCTGGTCCGTCCCGGTCTGGCGATCTACGGCCTGTCGCCGATCGCCGGCGAGCAGTTCGGGCTGCGCCCCGCGATGACCGCCCGGGCCCGGGTGATGCTCACCAAGCGGGTGCCGGCCGGCACCGGCGTCTCGTACGGCCACACCTACCTCACCGAGCGCGAGAGCAACCTGGCCGTGGTCCCGCTCGGCTACGCCGACGGGGTGCCCCGGCACGCCTCGAACACCGGCCCGGTGCAGCTCGGCGGCAAGCGGCGGACGATCTCCGGTCGGGTCTGCATGGACCAGTTCGTGCTCGACTGCGGCGATGACGAGGTGGCCGCCGGGGACGTGGCGACCCTCTTCGGCAGCGGCACGGACGGCGAGCCCACCGCCGACGACTGGGCCGAGGCGGTCGGCACCATCAACTACGAGATCGTCACCCGCTTCGGCGGGGTCCGAGTGCCCCGCGTCTACGACGGTGAGCGACCGTGAGTTTCCGCGTCCCCCGGCCGCGGACCGCGGCCGGCAAGGTGGCCGGGGTGGTCGGCGCCGCCGTCGGCGTCGCCGCCGCCGGGCTCGCGGCGGGCGTGGTGAGCGAGCGGGTCCTGGTCCGCCGGCTCAAGGGCGACCCCACCGATCCGTACGCCCACGAGGACTTCGGCCAGCAGCGGTACGACGAGGCGCGCACGCTGGAGATGCCGGACGGCACCGACATCCACGTGGAGGTGGTCGAGCCGACCCGCCCGGTCGCCGGGCACCCGACGGTGGTGTTGGTGCACGGCTTCTGTCTGGACATGGGGACGTTCCACTTCCAGCGCGAGATGCTCGCGGCTCGCGGCGACTACCGGATCGTCGCGTACGACCAGCCCGGGCACGGCCGCTCCGGGAGGCTGGAGACCGGCGAGTACGACCTCGCCACGCTGGGCCGGACCCTGCGCCGGGTGCTCGACGAGGTGGCCCCCGAGGGGCCGCTGGTGCTGGTCGGGCACTCGATGGGCGGCATGACGATCATGGCGTTGGCCGAGCTCTATCCGGAGCTGTTCGGTGACCGGGTGGTCGGCACGGTGCTGATGGCCACCTCGGGCGGCCTGCTCGCCGAGACCAAGCTGGTGGCCCCCGCGCTGCTCGGCCGGGTCGGCGCGCCGGTGCTCTACATGATGAGCAACGCCACCCGGTACGGCGGCACGGTGATCGACAAGGCCCGCAAGTCGACCTCCAACGTCGCCTGGCTGCTCACCCGCAGGTACGGCTTCGGCACCTCGAAGCCCAGCCCGGCCCTGGTGTCGTACGTCGAGACGATGAACTCGCGGACCTCGGCCGACACGGTCACCCGCTACCTGCGCACCCTGGCCACCCACTCCCGGTTCCCGGCACTGGCCGCACTGGCCGGCACGCCGGTGCTGGTGGTGGTGGGGGACAAGGACATGATCACCCCGGTGACCCATTCCGAGGAGATCGTCCGCCGGCTGCCGCACGCGGAGTTCATCAAGATCCATGACAGCGGGCACGTGGTGATGTTGGAGCACGCCGACGAGGTCAACGCGGCGCTCGAACACTTCCTGGAGTCGTTGTGACCGTCGTGGTGGAGCTGAAGACGGTCGACGACACCCACGAGTTCGGCCGCCGGCTGGCCGGGGTGCTGCGCGCCGGCGACCTGCTGCTGCTCAGTGGCCCGCTGGGCGCCGGGAAGACCGCGCTCACCCAGGGCATCGGCGCCGGCCTGGGGGTACGCGGCGACATCACCTCACCGACCTTCGTGATCGCCCGGGTGCACCGGCCCGACCCGGCGCGGGGCGGCCGGGTGACCCTGGTGCACGCGGACGCGTACCGGTTGGGGGAGTCGGCGGACCCGCGCGCCGAGATCGACGACCTCGACCTGGACGCCTCGGTGGACGAGGCGGTGACCGTGGTCGAATGGGGCGAGGGGATGGTGGAGCAGTTGGTCGACGCCCACCTGCGGGTGCGGATCGACCGGCAGGAGGACGACACCCGGGTGGTCACGCTGCAGCCGGTCGGTGGCGACTGGGCGGCCCGGCTGGCCACCCTGGACTGACGGTTGTCGTACCTTTTTCCTACAGTGCCGGGGACCGATCAGACCGGCGGAAGGTTGCCGATGCACGACGCTCCCACCCTCGACCTGCTGGCGCTCCTCCCCGACGCCTGGCGGACGGTGCTCACCCCGCACCTCGAGCCGGCCCGCACGGCCGCGCTCGCCGAGTTCGTCGCCGCGGAGTACGCGGGCCAGGCCGTCTTCCCGCCGGTCGAGGACCTGTTCTCCGCCTACCGGCTGTGCGGGCCGGCGGAGACCCGGGTGCTGATCCTCGGGCAGGACCCCTACCACAAGGCGGGGCAGGCGCACGGGCTGAGCTTCAGCGTGCGCGAGGGGGTGTCGGTGCCGCCGTCGCTGCGCAACGTCTTCAAGGAGCTGGGTGAGGACCTGGGCGTGCCGAAGCCGCGCAGCGGCAACCTGAACGGCTGGGCGGCGCAGGGCGTGCTGCTGCTCAACTCGGTGCTCACCGTCCGGCAGGCCACCCCCGGCTCGCACGCGAACAAGGGGTGGGAGGAGTTCACCGACGCCACCATCCGCGCCCTGGACGCGCTCGACCAGCGGGTGGTCTTCCTGCTCTGGGGCGGGTACGCCCGCAAGAAGGCGGCGCTGGTCACCAACCCGCAGCACGTGGTGCTGGAGGCGGGCCACCCGAGCCCGATGAACCCGCGCGGCTTCCTCGGCAGCCGGCCGTTCAGCGCGGCGAACAAGGCCCTCGCCGACGCCGGCCTGCCCACCATCGACTGGGAACGCTCAGCCGGCTGACCCGGCCCGCGCCTCGTCCCCGGCCCGGCCGGCGGCGAGGCGCTGCCGGTGCCGGCGCAGCAGGTCGGCGGCGCGCGGGTCGGTCAGCTCGACCCGGACCAGCGGCTCAATCGGGTAACTCCGGCCGCCGTGCCGCACCTCGATCGGCTCCGGCAGTTCCTCGCACATCCGCGCCCGCAGCTCGCCGTGCAGGGTCTGCCAGCGGTGCTCGCCGGGCTCCTCGGGCTCCAGCCGCAGCCCGCCCCACTCCTCCCAGCGCGCGTTCCAGCGCTGCCCGTACGCCGTCTCGAGGAAGGCGGTGAGCCGGGGCGAGTCCCGCCAGCGCACCGCGACCTCGATCGCGGCCACCGGCAGCGGCGCGCCCTGCAGCAGTGCCGCCGAACTCCCGGTCAGCACGTACGGCAGCTCGCCCAGCGCGTCGAGCATCCGGTCCAACCCGATCTGCCGGATCCGTTCGGCCACCGACGGGCCGGCCAGGTCGTCGAGTGCCGCGTCCAGGTGGCTGTCCAGCGGCTCCACCTCGATGCGCAGCTGCCGACCGAGCGCGGCGAACAGCCGCTCCACCATCGGCCGGCTCGGCATCCGGCTGCCCCGCTCGATGTGGGCCACGGCGCCCTGGGTGAGCCCGACCATGTCGGCCAGGGCCTGCTGGGTCAACTCCCGACGCTCCCGCTCGTGCCGGATGGTGGTGGCGATCTGGCGGGCCAGGCGGCTCTCGGACACCCCACGATGATGACGAACGTATCTAGAGCGACATGTCTGTCAGTCATATTCATGTCTCTCCGACATGTCGCTCACAAGTTGTGTGCCTCCCGACCGGCATCACCGTGAGTAGCGGGCGGGACGGAGCGCGGAGCCGCCCCAGCCGCCCGCCCGCCCGCGCTGCCCGCCCGCGCCGCCACCGGCTGCCGTTGTCGGGACAGGTCGTGACCGGCGGTGACCGGAGGGCGGCTAGGCTGGCATACCGTGCTCGTACTCGTGGTGGACTCCTCGACGCCCGCGGTGACCGCGGCCCTGGTCGAGGTCTCGGCGGACGGTGTCGTGGCCCGCGCGCAGCGGTGCACGGTCGACGCCCGGGCGCACGGGGAACTGCTCGCTCCGCAGGTCGACGCGGTGCTGGCCGACGCCGACGCCCGCCCCGCCGACCTCGGCGCGATCGTCGCCGGGCTCGGCCCGGGGCCGTTCACCGGGCTGCGGGTCGGCCTGGTCACCGCCGCCACCATGGGCCAGGTGCTCGGCATCCCCACGTACGGTGTCTGCTCGCTGGACGGGCTCGGCCACCCGGTGGCCGCCGGCGAGCCGGTGCTGGCCGCGAGCGACGCGCGGCGCCGGGAGGTCTACTGGGCGGTCTACGACGGCGCCGGGCAGCGCATCGCCGGGCCGAACGTGGACGCTCCGGCCGTCGCCGCCGAGCGCGCCCGGGATCTCGCGGTCACCGTCGCGGTCGGCGACGGCGCCCACCGGTACGCGGACGTCCTCGGCCTGCCGGTACGGGAGGAACCCCGCTACCCGGACGCCACGGTCCTGGCCGCGCTGGCCGCCGAGCGGATCCGCGCCGGCGCCCCCGGCGAGCCGCTCACCCCGCTCTACCTGCGTCGCCCGGACGCGGTCGCGGCCACCGGCCACAAGCCGGTCCTGCCGTGAGCGAGGTACACCTCGGCCGCTTCCGGTGGTGGCACATCGACCAGGTGCTGCCGATCGAGGCCGATCTGTTCGGCGCCGAGCAGTGGTCCCCGGCGATGTTCTGGAACGAGCTGGCAAACCGGCACCACTACCTGGTCGCCATCGACGGCGACGGGTCCGTGCTCGGCTACGCCGGGCTGGCCGTCGCCCCGCCCGACGAGGCCTGGGTGCAGAACATCGCGGTCCGCCGGGACGCCCAGCGCCGGGGGATCGGCCGGCTGCTGCTGGAGGCGCTGCTCGCCGAGGCGGCCCGGCGCGGCATCCGCAGCACGCTGCTGGAGGTCGCGGCGGACAATGCCCCGGCGCAGCGGCTCTACGCCACGTACGGCTTCGAGCCGATCGGCGTGCGGCGCGGCTACTACCAACCGAGCAACACCGACGCGCTGGTCATGCAGCGCACCGAGGACTGACGAGCATGGCTGACGAACCACTGATCCTGGGCATCGAGACGTCCTGCGACGAGACCGGCGTCGGCATCGTCCGCGGGCATACCCTGCTCGCCGACGCGCTGGCCTCCAGCGTCGAGGAGCACGCCCGGTTCGGTGGCGTGGTGCCCGAGGTGGCCAGCCGTGCCCACCTGGAGGCGATCGTGCCGACCATGGGCCGGGCGCTGAAGGAAGCCGGGGTGACGATCGCGGACATCGACGCGATCGCCGTCACGTCCGGCCCGGGCCTGGCGGGCGCGCTGCTGGTCGGCGTCGCCGCCGCCAAGGGGTACGCGGTCGCCGCCGAGAAGCCGGTGTACGGGGTGAACCACCTTGCCGCGCACGTCGCGGTGGACACCCTGGAGCACGGGCCGCTGCCCGAGCCGGCGATCGCCCTGCTGGTCTCCGGCGGGCACTCCTCGCTGCTGCGGGTCGACGACCTGGCCCGGGAGGTGACCCCGCTCGGCTCGACCATCGACGACGCGGCCGGCGAGGCGTTCGACAAGGTGGCCCGGCTGCTCGGGCTGCCCTTCCCCGGGGGCCCGTACATCGACCGGGAGGCGCGGGCCGGCGACCCGGCCGCCATCGCCTTCCCGCGCGGCCTGACCGCCGCCAAGGATCTGGTCGGCCACCGTTACGACTTCTCCTTCTCCGGCCTGAAGACCGCGGTGGCCCGCTGGGTGGAGGCCCGGCAGCGGGCCGGCGAGGCGGTGCCGGTCGCCGACGTGGCCGCGTCCTTCCAGGAGGCGGTCTGCGACGTGCTGGTCGGCAAGGCGCTGGACGCCTGCCACAGCAGCGGCATCGACACGCTGGTGATCGGCGGCGGGGTGGCGGCCAACTCGCGGCTGCGGGCGATGGCCGAGCACCGGGCGGCCAAGCACGGGATCCGGGTGCGTACGCCCCGCCCGAAGCTGTGTACCGACAACGGGGCGATGGTGGCGGCGCTCGGCTCGCACCTGGTCGCCGCCGGCGTGGCGCCGAGCCGCCTCGACCTGCCGGCCGACTCCGCGATGCCGCTGACCGTGGTCAGCGTCTGACCGGGAGGAATCGACGTGATCGTCCGGATGTGGGAGGCGAAGGCCGAGCCGTACGGCTTCGCCGACCTGATCACCTGGGTGTGCGAGACCGTGCTGCCCGACTTCGACCACGACCCGCTGCACCTGTCCAGCGAGGTGTTCTCGTCCACCGACCACCGGCTGGTGGTGATCTCCAAGTGGCGGAGCAACCCGCGCGCCCTGCCGGATCCGCCGCCGACGCTGGTCGCCCGCCCGCCGCACACCTGGGACTTCACCCAGGTCGACCGCTGACCCGGCGGCCCGCCTGAGCGGCGGGAATTGGATGGCGTCCGCCCTGGCCGGGCACCTAGCGTCGGGGCGTCATGCGCTTCTCACCCGCCGGCGATCCCGGCACCCCGGACGCCCGGTCCGCCACCCGTTACCTGGTCTGGCTGGCCGGTCGGCACCCCCTGTTCTTCGGCGCCGGCATCGCGCTCGGCGTCGTCTGGATGGTGGCCCAGGCGCTGATGCCGGCCGCCGTCGGCCGGGCCGTCGACGCCGGCCTCGCCCAGCGCGACCCGGACGCCCTGCTTCGCTGGGGACTGGTGCTGCTCGGGCTGGGCGTGCTCCAGGCGATCGCCGGCATCCTGCGGCACCGCTGCGCGGTGCACAACTGGCTCGGCGCCGCGTACCGGACCGTGCAGGTCACCGTGGACGCCACCAACCGGCTGGGCGCCGCGCTGCCCCGCCGGGTGGCCGCGGGCGAGGTGGTGAGCATCGGTACGGCCGACATCGAGCACATCGGCAGCGCCATCGACATCACCGCGCGGGGCACCGGCGCCGTGGTCGCCATCGCCACCGTGTCGGTGATCCTGCTCACCGCGTCCCTCCCGCTCGGCCTGGTCGTGGTGCTCGGGGTGCCGTTGCTGATGGCGATGGTGGCGCTGCTGATCCGGCCGCTGCACCGGCAGCAGGCCGCGTACCGGGACTCGACCGGCCGGCTCACCGCCCGGGCCGCCGACATCGTCGCCGGGCTGCGCGTGCTGCGCGGGGTGGGCGGGGAGCCCGTGCTGGGCGCCCGCTACCGGGAGGAGTCCCAGGCGCTGCGCGCGGACGGCCTGCGGGTGGCCCGGGTGGAGTCGCTGCTGCAGGCCGCGCAGATCCTGCTCCCCGGCGTCTTCGTGGTGCTGGTGACCTGGCTGGGCGCCCGGTTCGCGCTGCGCGGCGAGATCAGCGCCGGCCAGCTGGTCTCCTTCTACGGCTACACGGCGTTCCTGGTCAGCCCGCTGCGGAACCTCACCGAGGCGGCCGACAAGCTGACCCGGGGGCACGTCGCGGCGCGTCGGGTGGTGCGGCTGCTCCGACTCGCCCCGGAGTTCACCGACCCGGTCCGCCCGGTCCCGCTGCCCGACGGGCCCGGCGAGCTGGTGGACGTCCGCTCCGGGCTGGTGCTGCGGCCGGGCCGGCTCACCGCGCTGGCCGCCACCGCGCCCGAGGACGCCGCCGAGATCGCCGACCGGCTCGGCCGGTACGCCGACGGCGACGTGACGCTGCACGGCGTACCGCTGCGGGACGTGGCGCTGGCGGCGGTGCGGGAGCGGATCCTGGTGGCCGACAACGACGCGCAGCTCTTCAGCGGCGCCCTCCGCGCGGAGCTGGACCCGGGGGACCGGGGTGACCGGCCGGCGGTCGAGGCGGCGCTGGCCGCGGCGAGCGCGACGGACATCGTCGACGCGTTGCCCGACGGCCTGGAGAGCGCGGTGGCCGAGCGCGGCCGGGAGTTCTCCGGCGGGCAGCGGCAGCGGCTCCGGCTGGCCCGCGCGCTGGTCGCCGACCCGGAGACGCTGATCCTGGTCGAGCCGACCAGTGCGGTCGACGCGCACACCGAGGCGCGGATCGCCGACCGGCTGGGTGCCGCCCGTCGGGGCCGCACCACGCTGGTCTGCACCACCAGTCCGCTGGTGCTGGGCCGGGCCGAGCACGTGGTCTTCGTGGAGGACGGCAAGGTGGTCGCCGAGGGCCGCCACGACGAGCTGCTCGCCGCCGAGCCCCGGTACGCGGCCACCGTGAGCCGGGAGGAGAACGAGTGAGCACTGCCCTGCCCGTCGCCGACTCGAGCCAGGTCCGCCGGTACGCCCGGGAACTGGCCCGCCGACACCCGCGCGGCCTGGCCGCCGCGCTCGGCCTGCACGCGCTCGCCGCGGCGGCCGGCCTCGTCGCGCCCCGGCTCCTCGGCGACCTCGTGGAGGGGATCTCGCGCGGGGTCGGCGCGGTAATCGTGGACCGGGTCGCGCTGGCCATCGCCGGTTTCGTCGTCGTCCAGTCGGTGCTGGTCCGCTTCGCCCACCTGGCCTCGGCGCGGCTCGGCGAGCGGGTCCTCGCCGAGCTGCGCGAGGAGTTCGTCGACCGGGTGCTCGCACTGCCCCTGTCCACCGTGGAGCGGGCCGGCACCGGCGACCTGCTCACCCGCACCTCCCGGGACGTGGCCGCACTGTCCCGGACGGTCCGCTTCGCCGCCCCGGAGACGTTGATCTCGGCGGTCACCGTGCTGCTGATCCTCGGGGCGCTGGTGCTGACCGGCCCGCTGCTGGTGCTGCCCTGCCTGGTCGCGGTGCCGATGCTCTGGGCCGGCACCCGCTGGTACCTGCGCCGGGCGCCGGCGGGCTACCTGCGGGAGAACGCAGCGTACTCGGACATCACCGACGGGATCAGCGAGACGGTCGAGGGGGCACGGACCACCGAGGCGCTGCGCCAGCAGGCCCGCCGCCGGGCCCGCAGCGACGCCGACATCCGCCGGTCGTACGCGGCCGAGCGCTACACGCTCAACCTGCGGACGGTCTTCTTCCCGATCGCCGAGATCGGGTACCTGCTGCCGGTGGTCGGCACGCTGCTGCTCGGCGGCTGGTGCTATCTCGAAGGCTGGGTGAGCCTCGGCCAGGTCACCGCGGCCACCCTCTACGCCCAGCAGCTGGTGGACCCGGTCGACCGGCTGCTCTCCTGGCTGGACGAGTTCCAGGTCGGCGGCGCCTCACTGGCCCGGCTGCTCGGCGTGGCCGCCGACGACGCCGACGCCGAGCCGGGGGAGGCCCGCCCCACCGGAAGGGTGGCGACGGACGGGCGGCTCGCCGCCCACGACGTCCGGTACGCGTACCGCGCCGGCCACGACGTGCTGCACGGGGTGACCCTGGTGCCCCGGCCGGGCGAGAAGCTGGCCATGGTCGGGCCGTCCGGCGCCGGGAAGTCCACGCTGGGGCGGCTGCTGGCCGGGGTGCACGCGCCGCGGGCCGGCTCGGTGACCGTGGACGGCCGGCCGATGGGCGAGCTACCCCTGGCCGAGCTGCGCACCCACGTCGCGCTGGTCAGCCAGGAGCACCACGTCTTCATCGGCACGCTGGCCGACAACGTGGCGATGGTCCGGCCGAACGCCGGCCGCGTCGAGGTCGCCGCGGCACTGGCCGCGGTCGACGCGCTGGGCTGGGCGGAGGCGCTCCCGGACGGGCTCGACACCCGGGTCGGCGCGGACGGCCACCCGCTGTCCCCGGCCCAGGCGCAGCAGCTCGCGCTGGCCCGGCTGGTGCTCGCCGACCCGCACACCCTGGTGCTGGACGAGGCCACCTCGCTGATCGATCCACGGGCCGCCCGGGCCCTGGAGCGCTCGCTGGCCGCGGTGCTCCAGGGCCGGACGGTCATCGCCATCGCGCACCGGCTCTTCTCGGCGCACGACGCGGACCGGGTGGCGGTGGTCGAGGACGGCCGGATCACCGAGCTGGGGTCGCACGACGAGCTGGTCGCGGCCGGTGGCTCGTACGCCGCCCTCTGGCGCTCCTGGCACGGCTGAGGCGTCAGCTGCGGCGCAGGATGCGCCAGGTCGCGTAGCCGCCGGTGAGCAGGGCGAGCAGGAACACCGCCCAGACCACGGTGGTGCTGACCTCGACTCCGCGGCCGCTGCCGACGTTGGCCGCCGCCGCGGCGACCAGCGAGTCGCTCTGCGCCGGGGGCAGCGCCGCGGGCGGGAGCTGCTGCCAGCGGACCAGCCCGGTGCTCTCCAGCATCGTCATGTGGTCGTTGACGAACGTGTTCGCCTCCTCGGCGAGCTTGCGGACGATCGGGTCCCGGGTGCTGGCCCGGACCGCGCCGATCACCGGGAAGATCTTGCCGTGCGCCACCCGGAGACGGGTCACGAAGATCTGGTCGAACCGAGCGCCGGTGGCGTTCTGCATCTCGGCCAGCCACCCCTTCTGCTCGGCGGTGGGCTCGGTGGGCAGGGTGGCGCCCAGCCTGTTCGCCGCCTGGACCACGAGCTGGTCCAGCACGCCGTGCTGCCGGGCGATCTCCGCGCCGATCTCGCGTACCCGGGCGGACCGGCCCTTCTCGGCGGCCATCTGCCCGGCCGGCATCTCCCAGAGGCCGGCGAGCCGTACGCCGTTGAGCAGGGTCATGTCGGCGGCGTTGAGCTGCTGACCGGGCGCGGCCAGCGCCGCGCCGGGAAGGACGCCGATCCCCACGACGAGCGCGACGAGCAGCAGCGTCAGGCGGCGGCGGACAGATTCCAGCGGTGCCATTGGTGCGGTGCCTCCTCGGTCCGGACCGGTACGCGGATGTCGCGGACTGGTACGGATCACGGCACCGATCGGTTCAGGCGGTGCGGGGCGGAGGTCAGCCGACGTCGAGGGGGTCGGCGAGGAGGCGTTCGAAGGCCAGTTCGGCCGCCCCGATGAGCGCCGCGTCGTCGCCCAGCTTCGGGGTACGCAGCCGCACGTGCTCCAGGCAGGCGGGCAGGCCGTTGGAGTTGAGCCGGCTGCGCACCTGGGCGGCGGCGGCCAGGTAGAGGTCGCGCATGGTGCCGCCGAAGATGAGCATCTCCGGGTTGAAGATGTTGACCAGGTTGGCCACGCCGAAGCCGAGCCAGTCGCCGGCCTGCCGGACTGCGGTCTGGGCCCGGGCGTCGCCCCGGTCGGCGGCGTCGAAGACGGCCCGCAGCGCCTCCTGACCGCGGGCGTCCGAGCGGCCGGCGGCGCGGAGCAGCCCGTGCTCGCCGATCTCGGTCTCCCAGCAGCCCCGGCGCCCGCAGTCGCAGAGCTGGCCGTCCCGGACCACCACCATGTGCCCGACCTCGCCGCTGTACCCGCCGTGCCCGGTCAGCCGCCGGCCGCCGGCGATGATGCCCGCCCCGACGCCGACGTCCCCGTACAGGTAGATGACGTTGTCGCAGCCGGCGGCGACGCCGCGGGCGTGCTCGG
Source organism: Micromonospora sp. NPDC051924 (assembly GCF_055586005.1). Lineage (NCBI taxonomy): Bacteria > Bacillati > Actinomycetota > Actinomycetes > Micromonosporales > Micromonosporaceae > Micromonospora > Micromonospora sp. NPDC051924. The sequence goes on along the minus strand of NZ_JBVJJA010000028.1, from coordinate 36,742 downwards.
CGAAGGCGGCCACGTCGGCCACGTTCCCCACCGTGATCGGTACGTCGATGCCCAGCTCGGCGGCGAGCGCCGCGCCGATCGGCTCGTCCACCCAGCCGGTGGTGGGACTCAGCCGGACGAGCCCGTCCTCACGGCGGACCATGCCGCAGACCGCGACCCCGGCCCCGACGCAGATGGAGCCGGCCGGCACCGACTGGTGCATCTCCTTCACCGCGCCGGCCAGCAGCGGCGCCGCCTCCCCGGCGACCAGGTTCCGCGGCCGGTCCAGCTCCCGGCTGTCGAGCACCTCACCGCCGAGACCGACCCGCGCGGCCCGCAGCCGGTCCACCTCGACGCTGTACGCGTACGCATAGACCCGGGCCGACTCGGGCCGGACGACCAGTGACGGTCGTCCGGCCCGGCCGGTCTCCTTCGGCGTCCCCTCGCTGACCAGACCGGCGCCGGCCAGGTCGGCGGTCAGCGCGCCGATGGTGCTGCGGTTGAGCCCGAGCGCCGTGGTCAGCTCCGCGCGGCTGGTCGCCCCGTGCACGTGCACGTAGCGGAGCAGTGCGCCCAGGTTCTGCCGACGGATCTCGTCCTGGCTCGGTCCCGCACGCATTGCCACAGCCATGTCCGTACGACGTTCAGCGGGTGCCGGTGGCGGCGGCCCGGCGCCGGGACAGCGCGTCGATCGTGGCGGCGGCGAGCAGGACCACGCCGGTCACCACGTACTTCACACCCGAGCTGTAACCCATCAGTCCCATACCGTTGTCGATGACCGCGACCACCGCGCCACCGAGCACGGCGTCGAGGACCCGGCCCTTGCCGCCGAAGAGGCTGGTGCCGCCGATCACCGCCGCGCCGACGGCGTAGAGCAGTACGTTACTGCCACCGGTGTTGGGGTCCACCGAGTTGGCCCGGCTGGCCGCCACGATGCCGCCGATCGCCGCCATCGTCGAGCAGATGACGAAGACGGAGATGCGGATCCGGTCGACGTTGATGCCGGCCCGGCGGGCCGCCTCGCTGTTGCCGCCGACCGCGTAGACGTGCCGGCCGTAGCTGGTGCGGTGGAGCACGAAGGTCCAGACGACCAGCAGGATCGCGATGATCGGCACCACGATCGGCACGCCCTTGAGCGAGACGACCAGCACGTTGCGGCTGCGCTCCAGGTTGAGCACGTAGACCGCGACGCCGAGGATGACGGCGAGGCTGACGATGCGGGCGGCCACCACGGCGATCGGGTCGGTGAGCAGGCCGCGGGCGGCGCGGTTGCGGTGCCGCAGCAGCTGCACGGCCGCGTAGCCGGCGACGGCCACGGCGGCCAGCGCCCAGCCCAGCGCGGGAGAGAGGTTGCGGTTGGCGATCGCGACGAGGGTCTCGTCCCGCACCGAGATGTTGGCGCCGGACTTCATGAGCATCAGCACGACGCCCTGGAAGGCGAGGAAGCCGGCCAGGGTGACCACGAAGGACGGGATGCCGACCTTCGCCACCAGCATGCCGAGCACGGTGCCGATCACCACGCCGGTGACGACGGCGGCGAGCACCGCGACGTACCAGGGGTAGCCGAGCACGGTGACCACGTTGGCCAGGATGGCGGCGCAGACGCCGCTGGCGAAGCCGGCGGAGAGGTCGATCTCGCCGAGCAGCAGGACGAAGACGAGCCCCATCGCGATCAGGGTGACCGCGGCCCCCTGGGTGAACAGGTTGGCGAAGTTGCCGGCCGTGAAGAATGAGGGCCGGGCGATCGAGAAGCCGACGCAGAGCGCGAGGAGCATGACCACTGCGGGCAGCGCGCCGATGTCGCCACCGCGTACCCGGCGCCAGTAGTTGCTGAGGTGGGTGCCGACGGTGGGCGCCGGCGCGACCGCGGCGGGGCCTTCCTTCTTCACGGTGGTGGTGGTCATCGGACGGCTCCTGGGGTGGTGTCGGCGGGCGCGGCGCCGTTGCCGTTGGTGGCGGATTCGGCGGCGAGGCCGAGGTTGCCGGAGCGGCCGGCGGTGATCAGCTCGACCACCTGCGAGTGGGTGATGTCGGTGGTCTTCACCTGGGCCACCATCTGGCCGAGGTAGAGCGCGGCGATCCGGTCGGAGACCGCGAAGACGTCGTTCATGTTGTGCGAGATGAGCACGACGGCCAGGCCGTTGTCGGCCAGCCGGCGGACCAGCTCCAGCACCTGGGCGGTCTGCGCGACGCCGAGCGCGGCGGTCGGCTCGTCCAGGATGACCAGCTTGCTGTTCCAGAGCACGGCCTTGGCGATGGCGACGGTCTGCCGCTGCCCGCCGGAGAGGCTGGCGACGTGCTGGCGCAGCGACTTCACGGTGCGGACGCTCAGCCCGGCCAGGGTCTCGGCGGCCATCTGCTCCATGGTCGGCTCGTCGAGCACGATGCCGCTGCGCTTCTCCCGGCCGAGGAACATGTTCTGCACGATGTCGAGGTTGTCGCAGAGCGCGAGGTCCTGGTAGACGACCTCGATGCCCAGCCCGGCGGCGTCGCGCGGGCTGTTGATGCTCACCGACCGGCCGTCGAAGAGGAACTCGCCGGAGTCGGTGGGGTAGATACCGCTGATGCACTTGACCAGGGTCGACTTGCCGGCGCCGTTGTCGCCGACCAGCGCGGTCACCTCGCCGGCGTGCGCGGCGAACGCGACGTCACGCAGCACCTGGACGGGGCCGAAGCTCTTGTCGATCCCGCGCAGCTCCAGCAGGGGGGTTGCGGACACGGGTGTCTCCTTTGAACGGAGGGGAGGTCTCGGATCCCGTCCGGCGCGGGAGCCGCCCGGCACGGGAGAACCCGTGCCGGGCGGCGTCGCCTGAGGCGGGTGGGACAGGTCAGCTGATGCCGGCGTCGGCGCAGAGCTTGGCGTAGGTGCCGGTGCAGAGCTCGTCCTTGGTGACGAAGCCGTCGGCGACGACGTCCTTGACGTTGTCCTTGTAGATGGCCTTCGGGGTCAGCAGGACGGACGGGACGTCGCGGCCACCCTCCGGGTCCTTGACCGTCTGGCCGGTGTCCTTCTTCTCGCCCTTGGCGACGGCGATGGCCAGGTCGGAGGCCGCCTTCGCCTCCTCCTTGATCGCCTTGTAGACGGTCATGCACTGGTCACCGGCGAGGATGTTCTGCAGGCCCTGGACGGTGGCGTCCTGGCCGGTCACCGGGACCTTGCCGTTGAGCTTGTTCTTCTTCAGCACCGAGATGGCCGCGTTGCCGAGGCCGTCGTTGGCGGCCAGCACACCGTCGATCTTGCCGCCGGCCTTGGTGAGCTGCTGCTCGAAGATCGTGGCGGCCTGGGCGTTGTCCCAGTCCGGCACGGAGTCGTCGGCGACCTTGTTGTACTCCTTCGAGTCGAACTTCGGCTTGAGCACCGAGTCGTACCCGTTCTTGAACAGGGTCGCGTTGTTGTCGGTCGGCGAGCCGTTCAGGTAGGCGATCGCCGGGTTCTTCGCGCCCTTGTCGGTCAGGCACTTGCTCAGGCCCTCGCCCTGGAGCTTGCCGACGGCCTCGTTGTCGAAGCTCACGTAGTACTGGGCGGAGCCGCCCAGGGTGAGCCGGTCGTAGTCGATGGTGGCCACGCCCTGCGACTTGGCCTTGTCGAGCACGGCCTTACCGGTGCCGGAGTCCAGGTTGACGATCATCAGGGCGGTGACGCCGCTGGTGATCATCTGGTCGGCGATGGTCTGGAACTGGGTCTTGTCGCCCTGGGCGTTCTGGATGTCGTAGTCGACGTTCGCGGCCTTGAACGCGTCCTCCAGGAACTTGCGGTCCGCGCCCTCCCAGCGGGCGGAGGACTTGCTGTCCGGGAGGATGACGCCGATCTTCGGCTTCTTGGCGTTGGAGCCGCCGGCCTGGTCGGAAGAACCGCCGTTGTCACCACAGGCGGCCATGCTGCCGGTCGCGAGGAGACCGACGGCCGCGAAGGTGAGGAAGCCCTTGCGCATGTGCACGGGTCCTTTCGGAGGATGGGGGAGTGATGCTCGGTGTTTTGTTGTGTCCGGCAACGTATTCCCCGCCGCAGTGGAGGCGCAATACCGCCGAGGTCAGAGTTTTGTTGGCGGCGGTAACAATTCAGCAACGCGACTGTCACCCGGCTGTCACTCCGCTGAGAGCGCTCCCCGCCCGATGTCCAGAAACGCTCCCAACCAGCTCCGCCGGGCGGTTCAGGCGGTGGCGATCGGGGCCGTGACGGCGTCGGTGAGGGCGACCAGATCGGCCGGGGCGAGTTGCAGTTGCAGGCCCCGGCGGCCGGCCGAGACGTAGACGCTCGGCTGCGCCAGCGCGGACGCGTCCACCACGGTGGGCAGTCGCTTGCGCTGGCCGAGCGGGCTGATCCCGCCCCGGACGTACCCGGTGGCCCGCTCGGCGACGTTCCGGTCGGCCATGGCCGACCGCTTGCCGCCGACGGCGGCGGCGAGGGCCTTGAGATCCAGTTCCCCGGTGACCGGGACGACCGCCACGGTGAGGCCGCCGTCGACCTCGGTGACCAGCGACTTGAAGACCCGCTCCGGGGGCACCCCGAGGGCCGTCGCGACCAGCGCACCGTAGTTGGGCGCGTCCGGGGAGACGTCGTACGGGTGGGTGCTGTGGGCGATCTTCCGCTTGGTCAGCAGTGCCGTCGCCGGAGTCCCCTGTCCCGCCATGACCGACAAGCTAACGCGGCGGGGGGCGGCGGGCGAGTCGAAACCACGGGCCGGGAATCGCCTCGCCGGCTCAGCCCGGCACCGGCCGGCAGACCAGCACGGTCGGCGCGCCGGCCACCCGGGTCAGCACCAGGCTGGCCGCGCCGTCCCCGGCCAGCCTCAGATCCCGGCGCAGCTGCTCCGGCTCCAGCGCCGAGCCGCGCTTGAGGATTTCCACCCGGCCGACCCGCCGCTCCCGCAGCAATGTGCGCAGCCGCTTCAGCGAGAACGGCAGCACGTCGGTGACCTCCAGGCACCGGGCGAACGGGGTGGGTCGCGCCGCGTCGGCGTACAGGTAGGCGATGCTCGCGTCGGCCAGCGTGGCGTCGAGTTCGCCGGCCAGCTCGGCGACGAGGTGGGCGCGGACCACCGCCGGGTCCGGGTCGTACAGGAAGCGGCGGACCGGCCCGACCGGCGCTTCGGCGTCGCCCGCCCCGGTCAGCAGGTGCGCGGCGTCGGCGCGGAGCAGAGTGGCGCGGCGGGGGACCTCGGCCAGCGCCCCGCACCAGAGGGCCGCCTCGACCAGGTCGCCGTCCACGCTGACCCACTCGGCCTCGGCACCGGCCGGGATCAGGGCGTGGTCCAGCCCGGGGGCCACCTTCACCACGGTGTGCGGCACCCGCTCGGCCAGCCCGGTGACGAAGTCCCAGGGCGGCGAGTAGGCGTTCGGGTCAAAGATCCGCCGCCCGGTGCCGGCCTTCCGCCGGGCCGGATCGCAGAAGACGGCCTCGACCCGGGTCGCGTCGAACGCCGTCGCGTCCCCGCACTCGACGGTGAACAGCGCGGCCAGCCCGGCCGCCTCGGCGTTCGCGGCGGCCATCGCGGCGGTCACCGGGTCGGCCTCCACCCCGTACACCCGGATGCCGGCGCGGGCGGCGGCGAGCGCGTCCGCGCCGAGCCCGCAACCCAGGTCGGCGAGGGTGCGCACGCCGGCGGCGCGCAGCCGGGCGGCCCGCCGGTCGGCGACCACCCGGCGGGTGGCCTGCTCCAGCCCGGGACGGGTGAGGAACATGCCGGCGGACTCCGGCCCGAACTTGCCGACCGCCCGCCGGCGCAGCTCGGCCTGGGTCAGCGCGGCGGCGGCCAGCCCGGCCGGCACCCCGGCCGAGCGGAGCGCGGACGCCGCGGCCAGCGGATCGCCGCCGGCCAGCCCGGCGGCCGTCGCGAGCGCGGCCGACCCCTCGGGCGTACGCAGGGCGGCAAGCTGGTCCAGATCCACCCGCCCATTCTCCCGGCCGGCGTTCGGGCCGGCCGCCTCGGACCCGGCCGGGCCATGATCCGGCCGCGGCGAACGCGACTCGCCGGGTGGCGCGTTGGCACTCTCCTTGACGGAGTGCTAGCCGAGGAATAACCTGCGATTAGCACTCTCGCCCTGAGGGTGCCAACGCCCGGGCCCTCGTGTCCGGGAGTTGAACGCCAGGCGGACCGGCACCCGCGACGACGGCCCCGCCCGGTGGCATGTGGCAGATTGACGCAGGTCGGCGCGCCGACCTGCAACGACACCAAGTACCCCAGGAGGGTATGCCCGTGACTACCGCGACCAAGGTTGCGATCAAGCCGCTCGAGGACCGCATCGTGGTCCAGGCGAACGAGGCCGAAACCACCACCGCCTCGGGCATCGTGATCCCCGACACCGCCAAGGAGAAGCCGCAGGAGGGCACCGTCCTCGCTGTCGGCCCGGGCCGGATCGACGACAAGGGCAACCGCGTGCCGATCGACGTGAAGGTCGGCGACACCGTCCTCTACTCGAAGTACGGCGGCACCGAGGTCAAGTACGCCGGCGAGGAGTACCTGGTGCTCTCCGCCCGCGACGTCCTCGCGGTCATCGAGAAGTAATCAACCGATCAGTGTCGTTGCCCCGGTCCGGCTCGCCGGGCCGGGGCAACGTCGCTTCGAAGGGATACTGATGGCGAAGATCCTCAGCTTCTCGGACGACGCCCGGCACCTGCTCGAGCACGGTGTCAACGCCCTCGCGGACACGGTCAAGGTCACTCTCGGCCCGCGCGGGCGCAACGTCGTCCTGGACAAGAAGTTCGGTGCGCCCACGATCACCAACGACGGCGTGACCATCGCCAAGGAGATCGAGCTCACCAACCCGTACGAGAACCTCGGCGCGCAGCTGGTCAAGGAGGTGGCGACCAAGACCAACGACGTCGCCGGCGACGGGACCACCACCGCGACCGTGCTGGCCCAGGCCATGGTCCGCGAGGGCCTGCGCAACGTGACCGCCGGGGCCAACCCGGCCGGCCTCAAGCGGGGCATCGACGCGGCGGCCGGCAAGGTCTCCGAGGCGCTGCTCGGCAAGGCGGTGGAGGTCTCCAGCAAGGAGTCGATCGCGCACGTCGCGACGATCTCCGCGCAGGACGCCACCATCGGCGAGCTGATCGCCGAGGCGATGGAGAAGGTCGGCCGCGACGGTGTCATCACCGTCGAGGAGGGTTCCGCCCTGACCACCGAGCTGGATGTGACCGAGGGTCTCCAGTTCGACAAGGGCTTCATCTCGCCGAACTTCGTCACCGACGTGGAGGGGCAGGAGTCGGTCCTGGAGGACCCGTACATCCTGATCACCACGCAGAAGATCTCGGCGATCGAGGAGCTGCTCCCGCTGCTGGAGAAGGTCCTCCAGAACAACAAGCCGCTGCTGATCATCGCCGAGGACGTCGAGGGCCAGGCCCTGTCCACGCTGGTGGTCAACGCGCTCCGCAAGACCCTCAAGGTCTGCGCGGTGAAGGCCCCCGGCTTCGGTGACCGTCGCAAGGCGATGCTCCAGGACATGGCGATCCTGACCGGCGCCGAGCTGGTCGCGCCCGAGCTGGGCTACAAGCTCGACCAGGTCGGCCTGGAGGTGCTCGGCACCGCCCGGCGCGTGGTGGTCGACAAGGAGAACACCACCGTCGTCGACGGTGGCGGTCAGGCCGCCGAGGTCGCCGACCGGGTCGCCCAGATCCGCAAGGAGATCGAGGCCTCGGACTCCGAGTGGGACCGGGAGAAGCTGGCCGAGCGGCTGGCGAAGCTCTCTGGCGGCATCGCCGTGATCAAGGTCGGCGCGGCCACCGAGGTCGAGATGAAGGAGCGCAAGCACCGCATCGAGGACGCCATCGCCGCGACCAAGGCCGCGGTCGAGGAGGGTACGGTCCCGGGTGGCGGCGCCGCCCTGGCCCAGATCCTCTCGGTGCTCGACGGCGACCTGGGCCTGACCGGTGACGAGAAGGTCGGCGTCTCGATCGTGCGCAAGGCGCTGGTCGAGCCGCTGCGCTGGATCGCCCAGAACGCCGGCCACGACGGCTACGTGGTGGTGCAGAAGGTCGCCGCCCAGGAGTGGGGCAACGGCCTCGACGCCGCCACCGGCGTGTACGTCGACCTGGTCAAGTCCGGCATCATCGACCCGGTGAAGGTGACCCGCAACGCGGTCACCAACGCCGCCTCGATCGCCGGCCTGCTGCTCACCACCGAGAGCCTGGTGGTGGAGAAGCCGGAGAAGGCCGAGCCGGCCGCCGCCGGGGGCCACGGCCACTCGCACGGCCACGGCCACCAGCACGGCCCGGGCTTCTGATCCCCAGCCGTACGGCCTGACGTCGGGGCACACCGCCAGCGTGGCGGTGTGCCCCGACCCGTATCGGTTACGGAACGCTGACATGGTTGGCCACCGGCCCGTTTGATCGACAACACTGGTCGGCGTGAGCAGCTTGTCCCGCGGCTACGCCGCGCTGGCCGGAATCACCGCCGCCGCCGTGGCCGTCGGCGTCGCCGAGCCGGTGGCCGTCCTCACCGGCCCCCGCTCCGCACCGCTGATCGCGGTCGGCGGGCTGGTGGTCGACCTGGTGCCGGAGACCCTCAAGCACCTCGCCATCTCCCTCTTCGGCACGCACGACAAGATCGCCCTGCTGATCGGGACGGCGGTGCTGCTGGCCGCGATCGCCGCGCTGCTCGGCGTCCTCGCCGGCCGCCGGCTCCGGATCGGCCTGGCCGGCATCGCCGCGTTCGCCGCCCTCGGCGTGGCCGCCGCGCTGACCCGACCCGGCGCGGGCCCCGCCGCCGCGCTGCCGTCGCTGGTCGGCGGCGGGCTCGGCGCGCTGACACTCTGGGCCTTCATCGCCGGCCCGCTGGCCCCCGACCTCTGGCCCTGGTCCCCACCCACCCCGGCCGGGGGTGCCGCACCCGAGGGCCGTCCGGGGGAGCCGGCCGCCGGGGCGCCCGTCGGCGCCCGGGTAGCCGGGCCCGCCGGGGAGCGCGGTGAGGAGAGCGATCCGGAGGGGCGGCGGCGGTTCCTGCGCGGCGTGGGCGTGCTGGCCGGCGCGGCGGCGGTGGCCGGGCTAGGCGGGCACTGGCTCGCCGGCCGGCGGGGCGTCTCGGCGGCCCGGCAGGCGGTCACCCTGCCGACCCCGTCGGTGTCCGCGCCGGCGGTGCCGGCCGGCGCGGACCTGTCGCTGGCCCAGCTCGCCCCGTACGTCACCCCGAACAGCGGGTTCTACCGGATCGACACGGCGCTGGTGGTGCCGCAGGTGGACCCGGCGACGTGGCGGTTGCGGATCCATGGCCGGGTGCGCAAGCCGATCGAGCTGACCTTCGACGAGCTGCTCGCCCGGCCGATGGTCGAGCGGTACGTGACCCTGGCCTGCGTCTCCAACGAGGTGGGCGGGGACCTGATCGGCAACGCGCGCTGGTTGGGCGTGCCGATCAAGGAGCTGCTGGACGAGGCGGACCCGGAGGAGGGCGCCGACCAGGTGGTCGGGCGTTCGGTGGACGGCTGGACCTGCGGCACCCCGACGGCCGTGCTGCGCGACGGGCGGGACGCGCTGCTCGCGGTCGGGATGAACGGGGAGCCGCTGCCCGTCGAGCACGGCTTCCCCGTACGCATGGTGGTGCCCGGCCTCTACGGGTACGTCTCGGCCTGCAAGTGGGTGACCGAGCTGGAGCTGACCAGCTTCGCCGACTTCGACGCGTACTGGGTGCCGCGGGGGTGGTCGGCGCAGGGCCCGATCAAGACGGAGTCGCGGATCGACACGCCCCGCCCGCGCAACAAGCTGACCGCGGGTCCGGTGACGGTCGCCGGGGTGGCCTGGGCCCAGCACCGGGGCATCCGCGCGGTCGAGGTACGCGTCGACGGCGGCCCGTGGCGGGCGGCGGCCCTCGCCCCGACCGTCTCGGTGGACACCTGGGTGCAGTGGTCGTGGCGCTGGGACGCCAACCCGGGGGAGCACACCCTTCAGGTGCGGGCCACGGACGCCGGTGGGGTGACCCAGACACCCGAGCAGCGACCGGTCGCGCCGGACGGGGCCACCGGCTGGCACACGGTCAAGGTGACGGTGCGCTGAGGGCCGGGCCGGGCCCTCGCCCGGTGGCGCGCCGGTGGGCCGGAGGCCGAGGGGCGGCCGTGCCGCCGCCCCTGGTCGGCAGGGGCATTCAGCGGAGCGCGGGGAGCTGTCCGCGCGTGGGTCACCAGGCGACGGGGAAGTACGCCACCGACCAGCCGCGGTAGGAGCCGTGGTCGAGGTAGCCGGCCACGCCGACGCCGCCGCTGACCGAGGTGCCGATGACCTTGCCCTCGCCGAGGCTGATCGCGACGTGCCCGGTGCCGGCCGAGTTGTGGTACCAGACCAGGGCGCCGCGCGGCGGGATGCCGGAGGTGTTCAGGTACCCGTGGCTGGTCTCCCAGTCGCCGCCGATCTCCGCGGTGTTCCAGCCGGAGCCGCCCCAGCCGTACGCCTGGGCGACGAAGGCGAGGCACAGGTTCTCGTAGGCGGTGGAGCGGTAGCGCTGGAACGCCCAGTTGATCGCCCCGTTGGGGGAGCGCGGGTTGGTCTTGGACGACGGCTCGTTGCCGACGTAGACGCAGCTGTTGACCACCTGGCCGTCGGAGCCGGTGCTGACGTAGGCGTCCGAGACCATGCCGCCGTTGGAGAGGAAGTCCCACAGGGTCGTGGTGCCGTACGTGCCGGTCACCGACTCGCCGTTGGTCTGGCAGAGCAGCGTGACGCTCGCCCCGTCGGCCACGGTGCGCCAGGAGTCCCAGGTCGTGCTGGGGCCGGACCGGACGTTGAGGGCGACGCCGGAGGTGTTGATGGTGCCGGTCGCCGAGCTGGCGTACGCCTGGGCCACGCCGGGGACGGCGAGCACCAGACCGGTGACGAGTGCGGTGGCGGCGGCGAGTCCGCGTACGGAACGACGCCGTGCATCGACGAGTGTCCACATGTTGCCGAAGGTAGTGAGCGGGATTCCCGTGGTAAACGGGCCGCGCGGCTCCTGACGGGATCTGCGCCGGATTGTCAATTGTTGCCGACGGCGCAGAAAGTTCGGTAAAGAACCTTCGATCACCGGGTCCCCGGACGCGTCGACGCCGCGCCCCGGTGCGGGGCGCGGCGTCGACGGTGGTCGGTGGACCGGCTCAGGCGATCTTGCGCTGGTCCGGGACGGCGGACTTGTGCGGCCGGCCGAGGCGGGCCTCCAGTCGGGCGACGTCCACCCTGGTCTGGCGGCGGTCGGCGAGGTCCTCCCAGCCGAGGGCGAGCAGCCGCAGCCGCTCCGCCTCGCTGAACCCGCCCCACACGCCGTACGGCTCGCGGACCGACAGGGCGTGCGCGGCGCACTCGGCCCGGACCGGGCAGGCCCGGCAGACCGCCTTGGCGCCGGACTCGCGGCGCAGTCGCGAGGAGCCCCGCTCGCCGTCCGGGTGGAAGAACTGGGCGCTGTCGCGGCCCCGGCAGGCGCCGAGACGCTGCCAGTCCCAGAGGTCGACGATGGGTCCGGGCAGTCTGCGTACGTTGGACATCTGCACCCCTCCTCCCGCGCGGCACCGCGGAGATCCTTCGTGGCCAGCTACCGGGCGGCGGTCCGCGCGGGACACCGTTTCCGGACTGGCCCCTCGGTACCCGGGCTTTCCCGCGCTCACACATGTCGTGATCGAAAACCTCGGACAACTGGCGGCATATGCCCCATCTGCCGGAAAAGTTCGGATGATTGCCCGGAACCTCCTCCGACGCCGACCCCGCCGTGGTCGACTCTGTGTCGGAGAGGAGACCACTGTGCGTAGCGTTCTCGTGTGCGTTCGGACACCACTCGCGGCCCAGCACCTGACCTCCGCGGCGGCGCGGCTCGGGCTGGCCGGCGTCGTCCGGACGGCCGTCTCCGATCCCGAGGTGATGCTGCGGCTCGCCGAGCGTCCGGTCGACGTCGTGCTCGCCGACACCGCCCTCACCCGGCCGGACAGCGCCGGCTTCGTGCGCCGGGTGCTCGCCCGGGCGCCCCAGGCCGCGGTCGTGCTGCTCGGCGCGGAGGAGTCCGAGGCGGCGGCGGCCACCATCAACGCCGGGGCGCGCGGCCTGATCCAGGGCGCCGACCACGACCTGACCAGCGCGGTGGCCAAGGCGCTGCTGCTGCTCTCCGCGCCCGGCCGGCCGGCCCGGCACCGGGTGACCGACCCGGCCCGGGACGCGGCCGCGGTCGGCGGACCGGCCCGGTCCGGTGCGCCCGGGCGTACCCAGGGCGGAGCGACGGCGACCTGGTCGGCGGCCCCGGCGGAGGGCCCCGGCGGGGCGCCCACGGTGGTGCCGGTGCAGCGCGGCGACGACCCGGCCGAGGGAGCCGGCGGCGAGCCGGAGCCGACGCCGGCGGGCACCGCCCCGCGGGCCGGCGGGCGTACCCCCCGCAGCGCGATCGGGCTGACCGAGCGGGAGCTTCAGGTGCTGCTGGGGATGGCCGAGGGGAAGAGCAACGCGGAGATCGGGCGGGAGCTGTTCGTGTCGGAGGACACCGTCAAGACGCATGCCCGCCGGCTCTTCCGCAAGCTCGGCGCCCGGGACCGGGCACACGCCGTCGCGGCGGGCTTCCGCGCCGGCCTGGTCGCCTGACCGACCGGAACCCGGCCCTCCCGGTCAGTCCTCGGCGGAGTCCTCGGTGCCCTCGGTCAGGGTGTCGTGCACGCCGTCGGCGTAGCCCCGGGCGTAGTCCCAGCTGACGTAGTGGTCCGGGTCCGGGTCGTAGGCCGGCTCGTGCACCCGGGGCCGCCCGGAGCTGAGCAGGTGGCGCAGGTTGCCGCGGAGCAGGTCCCAGTCGAAGTAGTGCGGCTCGCGGCAGTCCTCGCACTCGATGACCAGACCACGCACCCCGATCGGCTGGAGCAGCGCCTGGTAGATCTCCAGGTCGGCGAGGTCCTCCAGGACGTCCTGTCGCTCGATCTCGGTCAGCGGGTCGAGCGGGTCGTCCTCGCGCGAGTCGTGCAGGCCGGCAGCCGGATCGGCCGGGTCGCCGTTGAACGGGTCGATGGGCTCGTCGTGCACTCCCTCACCGTAGTCCCCGACGGGCCGGAAAGCCCGCCCCCCGGGCCGTCCCTGTGGCCTGGCCTACCCGTACCCGCCGCTGCCCGGGGCGGCGCAGCTCAATGGGTACGATGAAGCCACGCGCCCGCACTGCGGCGTGCCCCGGTGCCCGCGCGCGCCGCCTCGCTGAAGCCCGTCCGAACAGCTCAGGGGAGCAATCGTGGAGAATTCGCCCAGCACCCACCTTACTGCCGGCGTCGACGGCGGCGAGCTGGGCGGTCATCTGCCCGAGCTGCCGGCCGGCTCGGCGCGGGTGGTGCCGCTCGGGCTGACCTTCGACGACGTACTGCTCCAGCCGGGCGAGTCGGACGTGGTCCCGAGCCGGGTCAACACCCGCACCAAGCTCACCCGCACCATCGAGCTCAACGTCCCGCTGCTGTCCAGCGCGATGGACACCGTCACCGAGGGGCGGATGGCGATCGCCATGGCCCGCCAGGGCGGCATCGGCGTGCTGCACCGCAACCTCTCCGTCGAGGACCAGGCGCTCCAGGTCGACCTCGTGAAGCGCTCCGAGTCCGGCATGATCACCAACCCGGTGACCGCCAGCCCCGACGACACCCTGCGCGAGGTCGACGCGCTCTGTGGCCGCTACCGCATCTCCGGCGTCCCGGTGGTCGACGGCCAGGGCGAGCTCGTCGGCATCGTCACCAACCGCGACATGCGGTTCGTCTCCGACCCGGCCACCCCGGTCCGGGAGATCATGACCCGCGCCCCGCTGGTCACCGCCCCGGTCGGGGTGAGCAAGGACGAGGCGCTGGCGCTGCTCCGCCAGCACAAGGTGGAGAAGCTGCCCATCGTCGACGAGAGCGGCAAGCTGCGCGGGCTGATCACGGTCAAGGACTTCACCAAGAGCGAGCAGTACCCGAACGCCACCAAGGACTCGGCCGGCCGGCTCCGGGTCGCCGCCGCCGTCGGTGTCGGCGAGGACGCGTACAAGCGGGCCCGCACCCTGGTCGACGCGGGCGTCGACGTGCTGATCGTGGACACCGCGCACGGCCACCAGCGGGCCGTGCTGGAGATGGTGGCCCGGCTCAAGAAGGACGTCGCCATCGACATCGTCGGCGGCAACGTGGCCACCTACGCCGGCGCGAAGGCGCTGGTCGACGCGGGTGCGGACGGCGTGAAGGTGGGCGTCGGCCCGGGCGCCATCTGCACCACCCGGATCGTCGCCGGGGTGGGGGTACCGCAGGTCACGGCGATCATGGAGGCCGCCCGGGCGGCCCGCCCGGCCGGCGTGCCGGTGATCGGTGACGGCGGCATCCAATACTCGGGCGACATCGCCAAGGCCCTGGTGGCCGGCGCCGACACGGTGATGCTCGGCAGCCTGCTGGCCGGCTGCGAGGAGAGCCCCGGCGAGCTGATCTTCATCAACGGCAAGCAGTACAAGGCCTACCGCGGGATGGGCTCGCTGGGCGCGATGCAGTCCCGCGGCCAGGCCAAGTCCTACTCGAAGGACCGGTACTTCCAGCAGGATGTGACCAGCGACGAGAAGCTGGTCCCCGAGGGTGTCGAGGGCCAGGTGCCCTACCGGGGCCCGCTCGCCCAGGTCGCCCACCAGCTCACCGGTGGCCTGCGGCTCGCGATGGGGTACGCCGGCGCCGAGAGCATCCCCGAGCTGCACCAACGCGGCCAGCTCATCCGGATCACCGCGGCCGGTCTCAAGGAGAGCCACCCGCACGACATCCAGATGACCGTCGAGGCGCCCAACTACCACACCCGCTGACTCCCCCATCACCCCCGAAGACACCTGGAGTGACCCATGCGTGACGTGGTCGAGATCGGGCTGGGCAAGACCGCGCAGCGCGGTTACCACCTGGACGACATCGCCATCGTGCCGAGCCGGCGCACCCGGGACGTCGACGACGTCTCCACCGCGTGGCAGCTCGACGCGTACCAGTTCGGCATCCCCTGCGTCGGGCACCCGTCCGACGCCACCATGAGTCCCTCCTCGGCGGTGCGGCTCGGCCAGCTCGGCGGCCTCGGCGTGCTCAACGTCGAGGGCCTCTGGACCCGGTACGAGAACCCGGCCAAGGTGCTGGAGGAGCTGGCCGGCCTGGACGAGGAGGCCCGGGCGACCAAGCGCCTCCAGGAGGTGTACGGCGAGCCGATCCGCCCCGACCTGATCGCCGAGCGGGTCCGCGAGCTGCGGGCCGGCGGTGGCACGGTGGCCGTCCGGGTCTCCCCGCAGCACACTCTCGCGCTCGCCCCGGTGATCCTCGACGCCGGCGTGGACATCCTGGTCATCCAGGGCACCATCGTCTCCGCCGAGCACGTCTCCACCACCGACGAGCCGCTGAACCTCAAGGAGTTCATCGCCGACCTCGACCTGCCGGTCATCGTCGGCGGGTGCACCGACTACAAGACCGCGCTGCACCTGATGCGGACCGGCGCGGCGGGCGTCATCGTCGGCATCGGCGGCGACGACTGGTCGACCACCGAGTCGGTGCTCGGCATCCGGGTGCCGATGGCCACCGCCATCGCCGACGCCGCCGCGGCGCGCCGCGACTACCTGGACGAGACCGGCGGCCGGTACGTGCACCTGATCGCCGACGGCGACATGCAGACCTCCGGCGACATCGCCAAGGCGCTCGGCTGCGGCGCGGACGCGGTGATGCTCGGCGAGCCGCTCTCGCTCTGCGAGGAGGCCCCGGCCGGCGGCGCCTGGTGGCACTCGGCGGCCAGCCACCCGTCGCTCCCGCGCGGCGCGTTCGAGGTGGCCGGCGAGCCGCTCGGCTCGATGGAGAAGCTGCTCTTCGGCCCGGCCGACGAGCCGGACGGCCAGCTCAACCTGTTCGGCGGCCTGCGCCGGGCGATGGCCAAGTGCGGCTACCGCGACCTCAAGGAGTTCCAGAAGGTCGGCCTGGTCCTGGACCGCTGAGCCGGCAAGCCTCGACGGCGCGGGTGCGGATTCCGATCCCTCCCGCGCCGTCGCGCGTCTAGGCTCGGCGGATGACGCGGGGGCGGCGCTGGCCGGCGGCGGCGCTGTCCGTCGCGCTGCTGCTCGGCGGCTGCACCGGGGACGACGGGCGGTTCCGGCCCGGGGCGGCCGACGCCGGCGACCCGTACGTGCCGGGGGCCGGCAACGGCGGCTACGACGTCGCCCACTACGCCCTGCGCCTGCGCTACGACCCGGCCGACGACCGGCTCACCGGCCGGGCCACCGTCACCGCGACCGCCACCACCGGACTGTCCCGGTTCCACCTCGACTTGGCCGGCCTCACCGTCGACCGGGTACGCGTCGACGGCGCCCGGGCGCAGCACCGGCGCGACGGCAACGAGCTGGTCGTCATCCCGGCGCACGGCCTGCCGGCCGGGCAGCGCTTCACCGTCGAGGTCGGGTACGGCGGGGTGCCGCAGCCGCTGCCCAGCGCCGAACTGGGCGACGGCGGCTTCCACGCCACCCCGGACGGCGCCATCGCGCTCGGCCAGCCCGAGTCGGCGAGCACCTGGTACCCGGTCAACGACCACCCCTCCGACAAGGCCACCTACGACCTCGAGGTGACCGTCCCCGACGGACTCGCCGCGCTCGGCAACGGGGTGCCGCAGGGGCGGTCCAGTCAGGACGGCTGGACCACCTGGCGCTGGGCCGAGGCGGCCCCGATGGCCAGCTACCTGGCCACCCTGGTGATCGGGAACTACCGGGTGTCGACCGGCACGCACGCCGGGAAGCCGCTGGTCACCGCGGTCGCGGCCGGGCTGCCCGCGGACGGACCGGCCGCCGCGTCGGTGGCCCGCACCGGCGAGGTCGCCGACTTCCTCGCCGGCCGGTTCGGGCCGTACCCGTTCGACGCGTACGGCGGGATCGTGGTCGCCGACGAGCGGATCCGGTACGCGCTGGAGACCCAGACCCGGCCGGTCTACGGGCCGGGCTTCTTCCGGGGGAACAGGCCGAACACCGAGGTGGTCGCGCACGAGCTGGCCCACCAGTGGTTCGGCGACAGCGTCTCGCTGGCGAGGTGGCAGGACATCTGGCTCAACGAGGGCTTTGCCACGTACGCGGAATGGCTCTGGAACGAGCACGACGGCGGCCGCGGCGTCGCGCAGTCCTTCGCCGACGCCTACGCGGCCACCGACTGGACGAAGCCCTCGCTGGACCCGGGCCGGGCGGCGATGTTCGGCGACGCGGTCTACCAGCGCGGCGCGCTCGCCGTGCACGCGCTACGGCGGGCGGTGGGCGATGAGACGTTCTTCCGGGTCCTGCGCGGTTGGCTGGCCGAGCGGCGGAACGGCACCGCCACCACCGCCGACTTCGTCGGGTACGCCGAGCGGGTGGCCGGCCGGCCGCTGCGCCCGCTCCTCGACGCCTGGCTGGTGGGCGCGACCGCGCCGGCCCTGCCGTGACGCGGACGTGACCGTCGGTCGGTAGGCTGCCGCGGGCGGAGCGGCCCGGGCGGGTCGGCTCGCGCGCCCGGGGAGGGATCGAGGCGATGGCGCTGGCGCGGCAGGGTGCACGACGACGGCTCGGGCTGCTGGTCACCGGCGTGCTGCTGCTCGGCGGCTGCGGGTCCACCGAGGTCGGACCGGCCGCCCCGACGTCCGCCCAGCCCGCGCCGAGCGCCTCGCGGAGCTTCGGGCCCGGTGCGGCCGGCGCGGGCGACCCCTACTTCCCGAGCTACGGCAACGGTGGCTACGACGTCGCCCACTACACCGTGAAGGTCCGCTACGACCCGGCCAGCGACCGGCTCAGCGGCACCACCACGCTGCGGGCCACCGCCACCGCCAACCTCTCCGCCTTCAACCTGGACCTGGCCGGGCTGACCGTTCGCTCGGTCACCGTGGACGGGGTCAAGGCCCGCCACGCGCGGGCCGACGACGAACTGGTCGTCACCCCGGCCACCGCGCTGACCTCCGGGAACGGCTTCGTCGCGGAGATCCGGTACGACGGCGTGCCGGCCGCGCTGCGCAACGAGGTGCTCGGCGAGGGCGGCTGGCTGCACACCTCCGACGGGGCCGTCGCGCTCGGCCAACCGGAGTCGGCGAGCACCTGGTTCCCGGTCAACGACCACCCCTCGGACAAGGCCACCTACGACTTCGAGATCACCGTGCCGAAGGAGCTCACCGCGGTCTGCAACGGGGTCCCGAAGGGTCGGACGCTGCGCGGCGACTGGGCCACCTTCGCGTGGTCCGAGGGCGCGCCGATGGCCAGCTACCTGACCACCGTGGTGATCGGGAAGTTCCGGGTCACCACCGGGGAGCACAAGGGACGGCCGGTGTACAGCGCGGTCAGCACGAAGGTGGCCGACGGCGCCCCGGACCGGTCGCTCGGCCGGACCGTCGAGGTCGCCGACTACCTGGAGAGCGTCTTCGGGCCGTACCCGTTCGACGCGTACGGTGGGGTGGTGGTCGCCGACGACCGGATCCGGTACGCGCTGGAGACGCAGAGCCGGCCGGTCTACTCGGCCGGGTTCTTCCGCCAGGGCGACAACACCGGGGTGGTCGCGCACGAACTGGCCCACCAGTGGTTCGGCGACAGCGTGTCGCTGGCGCGGTGGCAGGACATCTGGCTCAACGAGGGGCTGGCCACCTACGCCGAGTGGCTCTGGGCCGAGCACGCCGGCTCCTCGACCGTGCAGCGCACCTTCGAGGAGAAGTACGCGTCGGCGTCCGGGCAGGTCTGGCGTACCCCGCCGGGCCGGCCCGGGGTGGCGAACCTGTTCGGCCGGTCCGTCTACGACCGGGGCGGGATGACCGTGCACGCGCTCCGGGTGGCCGTGGGCGACACCGCCTTCTTCACCATCCTGCGCACCTGGGCGGCGGAGAAGAAGAACGGCAACGGCACCACGGCCGAGTTCGTCGCGCTCGCCGAGCGGATCTCGCACAAGAAGCTGGACAAGCTCTTCGACGCCTGGCTCTACGGCACCGAGCGCCCGGCCGAGCCGAAGCCGCGCTGAGTCAGGTCCGGACCCGCAGCGACGGGTGGTCGGCGAGGAACGCGTCGGCGTCGCCGGCCCGCAGCGCCGCGAGGAACTGCCGGCCCACCGGCTTGAGCTGCTCGCCCCGGTACGACCCACCGCTGCCCACCGCGTCGCCGGGGAGCCCGACCAGGACGAACCCGTTCGCCGGCACCCCGCCGAGGGCGTACGCGAAGTCGACCAGGCGGCGCCCACCGCCGACGTAGACCAGGGTCCGGCCGAGCGCGTCGACCACCTGCTGGACCCGGTCCGGGTCCCGGGCCAGTCCCTGGTCGAGGATCTTGCGGGCCAGGGCGCGGATGAGCTGCTGCTGGTGCCGCTGCCGGGTGTAGTCGCCGCCGGCGGTGTACCGCTGCCGGGCGTAGTCCAGCGCCTGCCAGCCGGTCAGGTGCCGGTTGCCCTTCTGGTAGACCATCTGCGGCCCGACGTATTCGCTGCCGACCCGGTCCCGGTACCGCCCGTCGGGCCGGCGGTGGATCGAGGCGACCCGCTGGTCGACGTAGAGATCCACGCCGCCGAGGGTGTCCACCAGCTTGTCGAAGCCGCCGAAGGTGATCACCGCGCCCGCGTCGATGCGCAGCCCGGTGTACCGGCTGACCGTGCGGCGCAGCAGTTCGTACCCTTGGGCGGTGCTCGGGTGCAGCTTGTCGCCGGGGACCCGGCTGCCGTAGCTCATCGCGTGGGTGAGCTTGGTCCGGCCGCCGGGGTAGCCGGCCTTCGGGTAGCTCGGGATGTCCACCACCAGGTCGCGGGGGAGCGAGAAGAGGTACGCCCGGCCCAGCCCGGCCGGCACGTGCAGGACCAGGACGGAGTCGGCGTGCGGCTCCCAGCCCGGCACGCTGACCCGGGTGTCCACCCCCACCAGCAGCAGGTTGAGCGGGCCCTTGAGGTCGGCGCCCGGCGGTGGGGTGGGGCTGGCCGGGGCCGGGGCCGGGGTCGACGGGTCGGCCGACGGGGTGGGGGTGGCGGAGCCGGCGACCGGGGCGGGCGCCGGGCGGGAGACCAGCCGGGTGACCATCACCGCGCCGGCGGCGACCACCAGCACGGCCATCAGCGCCGCCAACCCCAGCATCCACCGTCGTCGCGTCATCGGTTCTCCTTCCCCGTAACCACTCGACGCGCGAGGCGGGCCACGGGTTGCGGCGCTGAGCATCCCGGATCATCGAGCGCTCTGCATGATCTGCGAAAAACTCGCGCTGGCGCTATAGCTACCCGTCGGTAATGATGCGTTCATGCGGTACGACGTGGTCGTCATCGGTTCCGGCTTCGGCGGCAGCGTCACCGCGCTGCGGCTGGCCGAGAAGGGCTACACGGTCGGTGTCCTGGAGGCCGGCCGGCGCTTCGCCGACGACGAGTTCCCGGAAACCTCCTGGCGGGCCCGGCGTTTTCTCTGGGCGCCGAAGCTGGGCTGCTACGGCCTGCAACGGATCGCCCTGCTCCGCTCGGCCGACCGGAAGGCCGGCGGTGGCGTGCTGGTGCTCTCCGGCTCCGGGGTGGGCGGTGGCTCGCTGGTCTACGCGAACACCCTCTACGAGCCGCTCGACGCCTTCTACACCGACCCGCAGTGGCGGGACATCACCGACTGGCGCGACGAGCTGGCCCGCCACTACGACCAGGCGAAGCGGATGCTCGGCGTCACCACGTACCCGATCGTCACCGGCGCGGACCGGGCGATGCGGGCGGTGGCCGAGCGGATGGGGGTAGCGCACACCTTCCACGCCACCCCGGTGGGCGTGCACATCGGCCGGCCCGGCGAGCGGGTGGCCGACCCGTACTTCGGCGGGGCCGGGCCGGAGCGCACCGGCTGCAACCACTGCGGCGCCTGCATGACCGGCTGCCGGCACGGCGCGAAGAACACGCTGGTCAAGAACTATCTCTGGCTGGCCGAGCGGCTGGGCGTCCAGGTCCACCCGCTGACCACGGTGACCGCGGTCCGGCCCGCCGCCGGCGGCGGGTACGAGGTGCACACCGAGCGCACCGGCGCCTGGCTGGGCAGGCGCCGCCAGGTGATCCGGGCCGACCAGGTGATCTTCGCCGCCGGCGCGCTGGGCACCCAGCGGCTGCTGCACGAGATGCGGGCCTCCGGCGCGCTGCCCAACCTCTCGGCCCGGCTCGGCGAGCTGACCCGGACCAACTCCGAGGCGATCCTCGGCGCCTCGGTCGGGCCGCGGCAGGCCCGGCAGCGCGGGCTCGACTTCACCGAGGGGGTGGCGATCACCAGCTCGTTCCACCCCGACCCGCAGACCCACATCGAGCCGGTCCGCTACGGCAAGGGCTCCAACGCGATGGGCCTGCTCCAGTCGCTGCTGGTCGACGGCGGCCCGCGCCGGGTCCGGCGCTGGCTGGGCAGCATCGTCCGGCAGCCCGGGCTGGCCGCCCGGATGCTCTCCGTCCGCAACTGGTCCGAGCGCACCGTGATCGCCCTGGTGATGCAGTCGGTGGACAACTCGCTCACCACCCGGCTCCGGCGCGGCCCGCTCGGCCGGCGGCTGGTCTCCGGACCCGGGCACGGCGCGCCCAACCCGACCTGGATCCCGGCCGGCAACCAGGCGGTCCGGCTGCTCGCGGAGGAGATCGACGGCACGCCGGGCGGGGCCGTCACGGAGCCGTTCAACATCCCGATGACCGCGCACATCCTCGGCGGCGCGGTGATCGGCGACACTCCCGAGCGCGGCGTGATCGACCCGTATCACCGGGTCTACGGCCACCCGGGGCTGCACGTGGTGGACGGGGCGGCGGTCTCGGCGAACCTCGGGGTCAACCCGTCGCTGACCATCACCGCCCAGGCCGAGCGGGCGATGTCGTTCTGGCCCAACAAGGGCGAGGCGGACCCCCGCCCGCCGCTGGGCACGGCGTACCGCCGGGTCGACCCGGTCCCGCCCCGGGAGCCGGCCGTCCCGGCGCACGCCCCCGCCGCGCTACGCCCCTGAGCAGGGCGGGTCCGGCCGGGCCGGGAAGCGGCGCGCGACACACCGGGGCGCGGCCCGGGGGGACGGTGACTGTCGGTAGGCTTTCTGCACATGAGCACGCCTCGCCCCGTCCTCGTGGTGGACTTCGGAGCC
This sequence comes from Micromonospora sp. NPDC051924, assembly GCF_055586005.1. Classification (NCBI taxonomy): domain Bacteria; kingdom Bacillati; phylum Actinomycetota; class Actinomycetes; order Micromonosporales; family Micromonosporaceae; genus Micromonospora; species Micromonospora sp. NPDC051924. The sequence continues at coordinate 14,804 of NZ_JBVJJA010000028.1, read as the reverse complement.
CAGTACGCCCAGCTCATCGCGCGTCGCGTGCGCGAGGCGAAGGTCTACTCGGAGATCGTCCCGCATTCCATGCCGGTGTCCGAGATGCTGGCGAAGAACCCGGCCGCGATCATCCTGTCCGGCGGCCCGTCCAGCGTCTACGCGCCGGGCGCCCCGCAGATCGACGCCGGGATGTTCGACTCCGAGGTGCCGGTCTTCGGCATCTGCTACGGCTTCCAGGCGATGGCCCAGGCCCTCGGCGGCACCGTGGCGCAGACCGGCAACCGGGAGTACGGCGGCACCCCGCTGCACGCCCGCCCGGAGGCCGGCGTGCTGCTCCGCGACCTCCCGGCCGACCTGCCCGTCTGGATGAGCCACGGCGACTGCGTCACCGAGGCCCCGGCCGGCTTCACGGTCACCGCCGAGTCGGCGGGCGCGCCGGTCGCGGCGTTCGAGGACCTGGCCGGCCGCCGAGCCGGCGTGCAGTTCCACCCCGAGGTCGGGCACACCGCGCACGGTCAGGAGATGCTCAGCCGCTTCCTCCACGACATCGCCGGGATCGAGCCCACCTGGACGCCCGAGAACATCATCGACGAGCAGGTGGCCCGGATCCGGGAGCAGGTCGGCGACAAGGAGGTCATCTGCGGCCTCTCCGGCGGCGTCGACTCCGCGGTCGCCGCGGCGCTGGTGCACAAGGCCGTCGGCGACCAGCTCACCTGCGTCTTCGTCGACCACGGGCTGCTGCGGGCCGGCGAGGCCGAGCAGGTGGAGAAGGACTACGTGGCCGCCACCGGCATCAAGCTGAAGGTGGTCGACGCCCGGGAGCGGTTCCTCGGGGCCCTCGCCGGGGTGACCGATCCGGAGCAGAAGCGAAAGATCATCGGCCGGGAGTTCATCCGGGTCTTCGAGGCCGCGGCCCGGGAGATCGCCTCGCACGGCGACGTCGAGTTCCTGGTGCAGGGCACCCTCTACCCGGACGTGGTGGAGTCCGGCGGCGGCACCGGCACCGCCAACATCAAGAGCCACCACAACGTCGGCGGCCTGCCGGAGGACCTGAAGTTCGCCCTGGTCGAGCCGCTGCGCACGCTCTTCAAGGACGAGGTCCGCACGATCGGACTGGAGCTCGGTCTGCCCGAGGCGATGGTCTGGCGGCACCCGTTCCCCGGCCCGGGCCTGGCCATCCGGATCATCGGCGCGGTCGACGAGGAGCGGCTCGCGGTGCTCCGCAAGGCCGACCTGATCGCCCGGCAGGAACTTTCCGCCGCCGGGCTGGACCGGGGCGTCTGGCAGTTCCCGGTGGTGCTGCTGGCGGACGTGCGCAGCGTCGGCGTGCAGGGTGACGGGCGCAGCTACGGGCATCCCGTGGTGCTGCGCCCGGTCTCCAGCGAGGACGCGATGACCGCCGACTGGTCGCGGCTGCCGTACGACGTGGTGGCCCGGATCTCCACCCGGATCACCAACGAGGTCGCCGAGGTCAACCGGGTGGTCCTGGACGTGACCAGCAAGCCGCCGGGCACCATCGAGTGGGAGTGAGCCCGGCTCACGCCGCCGGCGGCGTCGGCGGCTGAGGCGCCGGCCGGGGCCCCGGTTCCGGCGTCGGCCGCGGGGCCACTCCCGGCTGCGGCGCGGGTCCGGCGGGCGGCGCCGGGGCGGCGACCGGCGGGACCGGCGGCCAGCCGGGCGCGGTGCCCGCCGGGTGCGGCCAGGCGGGTGCGTCCGCCGGCTCCTCGGGCATCAGGAACCACATGATCGGGTACGCCAGCGCGGCGAGCCCGCCGGTGAGCAGGGTGGCGACGGCGAAGACCACCCGGACCAGGTTGGGGTCGACGGCGAAGTAACGCCCGACGCCGCTGGCCACACCGGCGATCATCCGGTCCGTGACGGGCCGGCGGAGCTGCTTGTACGGGGCCTGAGGGGTGCTCATGGAGGTCATGTACCCACGGTCCCGCGCGGGTCGGCTGGCGACCTCGGTGACCGCCCGGACTCATACCCTGACCCGCCCCTGAGGCGCCAGAAAAGAGTCAGGAATCTGACTCTTTTCGATGGAGGTAACCGACGCCGGGGAGAATTTCCTCCCGTGACCACCTCGCTGGAGCCGCTCCGCAGGATCGCGGCATACGCAGTTTGTGCTGATTCAGACGGCCGAGTGTTGCTGGTCCGCGCATCGGAGCGCTCCGGCACCCCCGGCACCTGGTCGCTCCCCGGAGGGGCGGTCGACCACGGTGAGGACCCCAAGCACACCGTCGTCCGGGAGACCGCCGCGGAGACCGGCCTCTCGGTCGCCGTCGCCGCCCTCCAGGACGTGATCGCCGACATGCGGGCGCTGCCCGAGCGCGGCATCACGATCCACACCGACCGCCTGCTCTACACCGTCTCGGTCCGGGGCGGCACGCTCACCGAGCGGGTCGACCGCCCCACCGACCTGGCCCGCTGGTTCACCCTCGACGAGGCTCGGGAGCTGCCCCTGCGGTCGTTCACGGCGCGCGCCCTGGGCCTGCCCGCCTCCACCGACGACATCGTGCCGGAGGAGGTCCCGGAGTTCCCCTCGTTCTACGCGGTCCCCGGCCCGGACGGGCTGCACCGCGCGCAGCGCTTCGCCGCGTACGCCGTGGTGACCGACCCGGAGGAGCGGGTGCTGCTCACCCGGGTCTCCGACGGGTACCCGGGCGCCGGCTGCTGGCACCTGCCTGGTGGCGGCACCGACTACGGCGAGCAGCCGGGCGCCGCGCTGATCCGGGAGCTGGTCGAGGAGACCGGGCAGACCGGCCGCCTGGTCGAGCTGCTCGGGGTGGCCAGCCACCGGGACGCCGCCTCGCTCGGCCCGGAGGGCTACCCGATCGACTGGCACGGCGTCCGCGCCTTCTACCGGGTGGTCGTCGACCAGCCGGCCCCGCCCACGGTGGCCGACGTCGGCGGCTCGACCTGCGAGGCCCGCTGGTTCCGTCGCGAGGAACTGGGCGCCCTCCCGACGGACCGCCTCACCGAGGTGACCGCCGAAGCCGTCCACGCCGCCCAACTCATCTGACCCCACCCACCCCACCCACCCGCCCCGCTCCCGGGGCCTGCCGTTGATCATGAGGTTGACGGTGTGAAATGTCCGCCCCGGTGCCGTTAACCTCATGATCGACGGAACGGCGGGTCGGGGGAGAGGGTACGGGTGGAGGAGCGGCGGCGGATCGGGGCGTACGGGGTTCTTCGGGATTCCCGGGGGCGGGTGTTGCTGGCGCGGGGGGCGGCCGGCTGTCCGTATCCGGGGGTGTGGCAGCTGCCCGGTGGTGCGGTCGAGCACGCGGAGCATCCCGCCGACACCGTGGCGCGCGAGTTCGCCGAGGAGGCCGGGCTGGCCGTCGCGGTGACCGCCGTCCGGGCGGCCGTCGCCGACGTGGCCGTCTTCCGCACCGAGGGTGTCGCGGTGCACACGGACCGGATGGTCTTCGACGTCGAGGCCCGCGGTGGTGAGCTCCGCCCGGGGCCTGGCGGGGGCAGTGACGAGCTGGGCTGGTTCACCCCGGCCGAGGCGGCGGCGGTGCCGCTGATGCCGTTCACCGCGGAGCTGCTCGGGCTCCCCGTCTCACCCCTGCCGGCGGACCTGCCCCGGGCTCTCCCGCCCGCCCAGGCCGTCCCGGCCGTCGGCCGGCGCCAGCGGTTCGCCGCGTACGGGCTGGTCACCGACCCGGCCGACCGGGTGCTGCTCACCATGATCGCCGACGGCTATCCGGGCGCCGGCAGGTGGCACCTGCCCGGCGGCGGCACCGACCACGGCGAGCAGCCGGTGGCCGGGCTGCTCCGCGAGCTGGTGGAGGAGGCCGGCCAGCTCGGGCGGGTGGTCGACCTGCTGGCCGTGGACAACCTGCACAACCCGGCCGCGCTCGGACCGGAGGGCCGGCCGCTGGACTGGCACGGCGTACGGGTCATCTACCGGGTACGCGTCGACGCCCCCACCGAGGCGGTGGTGACCGAACTCGCCGGCGGTTCCACGGCGCGGGCCGCCTGGTTCGCTCCCGAGCAGGTCGGCGCGCTGTCGATGACCGACGTGGCGGCGCGGGCAACCGGACGGCGGGGCAGGTAGCACCCGCTCACCGAGCCGGGACGGGGCACCTCCGGTACAGTCGGGAGTTGGGGTTGGCCGACGAAAACGGGCGATGAGGCCCGAGATAGGAATATGTGAGCAGTTCGCGCGGTTAAGGGAGTTATAAGTACCGCCGGCAGCTATCGCCAAGCCCCTATCCCCTGTGCAATGGTGTACTCCGCAAAATGGGCTGCCGGATCCGAAAGGTCCGGCACGAGACAGCCGGACACCCGCCCCCGTGGCGGTCAGCCGATCCGGTGATGGAGGAAACGTGCCGAGAGCCCCATGGCGCCGGCGTCGTACGACTGACAGTCCGCGCCCCGCAGGGCGTCGCTGGGCGGGCAGGTTGCGCCGCAGCAGCACGTTCGCCCGCCAGGTGCTGTTGGTCCGGGTGGGCCGCCGGGACGGCGCAGCCATGCCCGGCACCGACCTGGTCAACCCCGACCACCGCTGGGCCGACCGCCAGCGTCGCCGCTACGGGCGGTTCGACGCCGAGGTCGAGGCGGTGATGCCGGTCAGCCCGGCGCTGGCCCCCGCCGCGCCGGTCGACGAGACGCCGTCGATGTCGATCCCGCTCCTGCCGGGCGAGCGCACGGCCGCCCGCCGGGCCAAGTTCGCCGTGGTCAACGCCTGCACCCTGAGCAGCCTGATGCTCGGCATGCTGGCGATCTTCCTGGCCATGCAGGGCGAGGTCCGGTCCGCCGCCCTCTGCCTGATCGCCTGCGTCGCGTTCGACGGCCTGGACGGCGCGCTCGCCCGCAAGCTCGGCGTGGCCAGCCCGTTCGGCGCCCAGATGGACTCGCTGGCCGACATGTGCTCGTTCGGCCTCGCCGCCCCGGTCGTGGTCTACGCCTCGCTGGCCGGCTCGGTCCCGGCGGCGGCCGCCGCCGTCGCCTGCGCCCTCGTCGCCGCCTGCGCCGCGATCCGGCTCGCCCGGTTCAACGTCTCGCCGAAGGACGGCCGCTTCTTCTGCGGCGTACCGACGACCATGGCGGCGGCGGTGCTGGCCCTGACCGTGGCGATCGGGCTGCCGGTCTCCGGCCTGGTCATGGTCAGCGGCGTGGCGCTGCTCGCCTTCGCCATGGTGTCCAGCTTCCCGTACGCGAAGCTCGCCCGGCTGCTGAAGCTGCCGCCGTGGCTCTGGCTGGCCCCGGTGGTCGGCGCGCTGATCGACATCCGGCTCACCTTCGCCCTCGTGGTGGTGGGCTACCTGGTCAGCGGTCCGGTGCTCTGGCTGCGCCAGCGCCGTACCGCCTGACCCGACCGCAACAAGAAGGGGCGCCGCGACCAGCGGCGCCCCTTCTCCGTGTCCACGCGGGTCAGACCCAGCGGGCGATCACCGTCGAACCGCCGACCACCTTGTCGCCCGGGCCGACCAGCGGCTCCGCCGCCGCCACGGGCAGGTAGACGTCGGTCCGCGAGCCGAACCGGATCAGGCCGAACCGCTCGCCCCGCGCCAGCAGCGCGCCGACCGGCGCCCGCTGCACGATCCGCCGGGCGATCAGGCCGGTCCGCTGCGCCACCACGACGGGGCCGTGGTCGGTCTCCAGCACCGTGTACGCCGCCACGTTGTGCTCGGCCTCCGGCTTCATGGCGTTGACGAACCCGCCGTCCGCGACGAAGTAGTCGATCACCTTGCCGGCCACCGGCGCGCGGTTGACGTGCACGTCCAGCACCGAGAGGAAGACCGCGATGCGCAGCCACTCGCCGTCGCCGAAGCGCTCGTCGTGCAGCCGCTGGACCGAGAGGACCTGACCGTCCGCCGCGGCGACCACGGCCGACGGGTCCTCCGGGACGTCCCGCTCCGGGTCCCGGAAGAACGCGGCGACCGGCCCGGCGGCCAGCGCCGGGAGCAGCCAGAGCTTCGACTTCGGCCGGGTGATCTTGGCCAGCGCGGCCAGGCCGAGGCTGATGCCGGCCGCCGCGACCCCGTTCGAGTCGATGTGCATGCTCCGGGTCAGCGGCACGCTCGACGGCCGGTACGCCGGGGAGAGGTGCGCGGCCAGCGCCGCGCCGGCCGGGGTGAACCGCAGGTGGTGCACCCGTACCGGCGGGGAGTTGCGCAGCACCAGGTCGGTACGGACGCCGTGCAGCACACCCTGCCGGTCCAGCTCGGCGCCGGCGCCCTCGGTGCGGAACACCGGCGCGGCCACGCTGAGCACGGCCCCCTCGGTGAGGTACTTCGACAGCCCGTCGACGGCCACCCGGGCCTCGTCGGCGGTGCCGGTGAACGGCTCGGCGGCGATGACCACCTCGGCGGCGTCCGCCTCGGCCAGGGTGTCGGCGACCCGTACCCGGTCGGCGACCCAGCGGCCCTGGGCCGTCACGTGCTCGCGGAGCGCCGCCGCGGTGCCGCCCTCCGCCGGCACGACGGTGAGCCGGTCGCCGGGGAGCAGCGCCTCGATCGCCGCGGCCAGCACCGCGGAGTCCGGGGTCGCGCCGACCAGCAGGCCGGCCTTCGGGTCGTTGCGCCGGGCGAGCTCGGAGACGAGGGTACGGGCGGCGCGCTCGCCGATGCGGACCGGACCGGACGGGCCGGGGGTGCGCACGGCGGGGGACTGGGTCATGTCGGACGGGCTCCTGACGGGGTGACGACGGGGACACGGCGGGACCGCCACGGCGCACCGACCGGCCGGGGCCCCGGACGGTGCCCGGCGACCGGGAGCGCCCGCCGCGGCCACGGCCATCCGGGCTCGGCCCGTCTGACGCCGTGTCGCGACGCCGGACAGCCGAGCGCCACGGGGTGGGCCGGCCGGCGGAGGCGAGGTCTCCGCCAGCCAGCATATGCGCCGCCCGGGGCGCACCGCACCGCCGTGGGTCAGCCCGTCGGTCGCGCCGGCCGGCCCGGGCCGGCCGCGTCGGCCCGCCGGCCGGCCACTCCGGAGCGACCGCGACGGGCGGTCACCGGGGCGGCGTCCCGGCCTCCCCGGCCCGGCCCGCCTCCGTGGCCGGCAGTTCCCGGATCGCCGGGGCGGCGTCTCGGGCCGGACCCGCCTCCGTCGCCGGCAGCTCGCGGGTGGGCGGCTCGGTGTCCGCGGTAGCGTCCGCCCCCGCCCCGGACAGCTCCCGCGTCGCGCCGACCTGCCCGCTCGGCGGTCCCGTCACGTCCGCGCCCTCCGGGGGCGCGAACGGGGACCAGCGCGGCTCGCCGGCGGACGGGACGTCCTCGGTGGCCTCAACGCGCTCGTCGGTGACGGCGTCCGTGGCCCACTCGTCGGCCTCCGCGGTCGGCCCGCCGGCGGTCGGGGCGCCGTCCACGTAGGGTGCCGCCACGGTGGCTTCCGGCTCCTCGGCGGAGGGCTCCCGGTGGGCGTGCCGCCCGGAGCGCAGCGCGCCGAGGAGCCCCAGCAGTCCGATCAGGATCAGCGCGCCGGCCAGGAACCAGCCGACCGGCGGCAGGGTGAGGCCGAGGATCCGGGCGAGCAGCCACCAGACCGCGAGGGCCAGGAAGGTCAGCCCGAAGGCGAACGACACGACGTCGGTGCGGTGAGCCTTCACCGGGTCACCTCCAGGTCTCCGGCGTTCACCCGGATGATCAGCCGCAGGGTGCCGCCGCCGCGGCCGTCCGCGCCGAGGTCGGTGGTCTCCCACCGTGGGCGGTTCAGCCCGCCCGTGCGCCGGCCGAACACGGTGGCGTCGCCCGCGTTCACGTCCGCCACCGTGGTGACGTCCACGTTCGGCGGTACGACGACCGTGGCCTTGCCGAGGTTGACCGAAACGGTCACCTGGGTGTCCTTCTTGTCGAAGTCGACCGCGCGCAGGTCGAGCACGGTGTCGCCGAAGTTGTTCTCGTACCGGTCGGCGAGCTCACCGTAGCTGGTCGGGGCCCAGGTCACGTCGCCGTCGATCCCGCGTACCCGGTCGTAGGACTCGGCGACGGTGGCGATGCCGAGCGCCGCGGCGGTCACCAGGCCGAGAGCGATCAGCCACCGGGCCCGGCCGAACCAGGTGCCGACCAGCAGCCCGAGCCCGATGGTGGCCAGCGCCGCCGCGAAGTAGCCGGCCGCCCCGACGGAGAAGACGTCGAGCAGGTCGAGCACGGCCACCAGCCCCAGCGCCAGGAAGATCAGCGAGAAGGTGGCCGCGCCCAGGGCGGACCGTTCCTTCGGCCGCTTCGGCGGCCGTGCCGGCCGCGCCGGTGCGGGAGCCGGCGGGTAGGGCCCGGCGTACGGGCCGTGCGGCGCGAACGGCGGCCGGTAGCCGCCCGGCGGCGGTGGCGCGCCCACCGGCGCCGGCACGGAGACGGGCTCGCCGACCGGGGCGCCCGTCGTCGGCGCGCCCGGCCAGGCCGGCCCGGCGTGCTCCGTCCACACCTCGCCGGGGCGGCCGGCGGGGCCGGCCTCGACCGGGGACCCGGCCGCCGGCCAGGCCGGTTGGGCGGGTAGCGGTTCGGTGACGGGCGCGCCGGGTTCCCCGGCGACGCGTTCCGCGCCCGGCCAGGCGGGCTGCCCGGCGGAGGGTTCGGTCGCCTGGGCGGCGGTTCGGTCCGCCCCGGACCAGGCCGGGCCGCCGGTCGCCGGGGCCGTGGTCCCGGCGGGCTCGCCTCCCGACCGGGCCGCCGGTGCGGCGCCGGCCGCCGCCGGGGTCCAGCCGCCCGCCGGGCTCTCCCGCCAGACGGTGCCGCCCGGGGCCGGGGCGGTGCCGCCGGGGGTCGTCGGGGCGGTCGCGCCGAAGCCGGCCGGGGCGGTGGCCGGCCAGCCCGCCGGCGGGGTGCCCGGTCCCGGCCGCGCCTCCGCCGGGCCGCGCTGGTCCCGGTTGAGCAGCAACGCGCCGCCGATCAGGATCACCGCGCCGAGCAGGATCGCCCGGAACGCGTTGGTGACCACGTAGCCGAAGCCGACCGCGACCACGATGCTGAGCACGATCACGGTGACCGGGGACATGCTCGACCGTCCCCGGCCCAGCATCGACTCCACCGGGGAGGCCGTGTCGCCCTCGCCGGGGATGATCAGCCAGGCGGTGACGTACACCAGGATGCCGATCCCGCCGAAGAAGCCCAGCACGGCCAGGAGCACCCGCCAGAGCACCGGGTCGGTGTTGGTGGCCCGGCCGATCGCCGCGCAGACGCCGGCCAGGTAGCGGCCCTCGCGGGGGCGCACCAGCCCGTACCGCGTGGTGAAGCCGGCGGCGCCGGGCGGTGGGGCGTACCCCCCGGGTGGTGGCCCGGGGTACGGCCCGGAACCGCCGGGCGGTGGCGGCGCCGCGGGATCGGCGGCGGTGGGCGCCGGCCCCGGCGGGGGTGGCGGTGGCCCGTCCTGTGCGGCCGCCCCGGGTCGGGGCGGACGGGCAGCGTCCTCGGTCATGCCTCCGATCCTGCTGCCCCGGCCGCCCGAGCGTCCTCCGGACCCGACCCTGACGCCACCCTGAGATCCCCGGGGCCCGAATGTCGGGGGCGTCCCCGTGGTCCGGACGGGTCCGGCCGTGTGACGATCGGGACGGCGCCGGCGTGGGCCGGCCGTCACCAATGTCACCCCGACCCGGGAGCCTCCGATCAGCAGCACCGTGACCCCGCACCCGCCGCGGCTCTACCGGGCCACCGAGCACCGGTTGGCCGCGGGCGTCGCCGCCGGCATCGCCGAGCACCTCGGCATCTCGGTGCTGCGGGTCCGGATCGCCTTCATGGTGCTGCTCGGGCTGAACGGTCTCGGACTGCTCCTGTACGCCGCGTTCTGGGCGGTCGTCCCGCCGCGCCCCGGCGACACCGCCGTCCCGCCCCGCCGCGACCTCGGCCAGCTGCTGCCCTTCGTCGCCATCGGGCTGGGCGTGCTGATGATCCAGGTGATGGCCTTCCACTCGGTCGGTGCGGCCGGCACGGCCGGCTGGCTGGTCGCGATCATCGCGGTCGGCGCCGGGGTGATCTGGCACCAGTCCGCGCCCGAGCGCCGCCGGCAGTGGGGCGGATCCATGCCGGTGCCCTGGCTGGGCGCGGTGGTGGAGGAGAGCGACCGCCGGGCGTTCGTGCTCCGCTTCATCGGCGGCGGGGTGCTGGTCGCCGTCGGCATCATCGGCGTGGCCGCGGTCTACTCGCCGGCGCAGAACTTCGACGCCGTGCTCAACGGCGTGATCTTCGCGCTGGTGGGCCTGGCCGGGGTCGGCGTGGTGACCGGCCCGGTGCTCTGGCGCACCTGGAACCAGCTCCGCTCGGAGCGGGAGGGGCGGATCCGGGAGCAGGAGCGGGCCGAGCTGGCCGCGATGGTGCACGACCAGGTGCTGCACACCCTCGCCCTGATCCAGCGCAACGCCAGCGACATCAAGACGGTGCAGCGGCTGGCCCGTGGTCAGGAACGGTCGCTGCGGAACTGGCTCTACAAGCCGACCGCCTCGCCGACGGAACGCTTCGCCGCCGCGCTGGAGCAGGCCGCCGCCGAGGTGGAGGACACCTTCGCGATCACCGTCGAGGCGGTGGTGGTGGGCGACCGCGAGACCGACGAGCGGGTCGGCGCGCTGGTCGCCGCGGCCCGCGAGGCGCTGGTCAACGCCGCCCGGCACGCCGAGGTACGCACCGTCTCGCTCTACGCCGAGGTGGAGCCGGACCAGGTCAGCGTCTTCGTCCGGGACCGGGGCAAGGGCTTCGACCCGGATACGGTGGAGGATCACCGGCACGGTGTCCGGGGCTCGATCATCGGGCGGATGAAGCGGCACGGCGGCCGGGCGGAGATCCGGTCCGGGCCGGGGGAGGGGACCGAGGTCCGGCTGATCCTGTCGATCAGCGGTGGCGCGGGCTCCACGGCGGAAAGGGACAGATGATCATGACGGAGCACGGAGCGGTCGAGCCGGCGGCGCCCCGGGAGGGGTGGCTGCGGGTGTTCCTCGTCGACGACCACGCCATGTTCCGGGCGGGCGTACGCGCGGAGCTGGGCGCGCACGTCGAGGTGGTGGGGGAGGCGAGCACGGTGACCGAGGCGGTCACCCGGATCGCCGCGACCCAGCCGGACGTGGTGCTGCTCGACGTGCACATGCCCGACGGCGGGGGCCGGGCGGTGCTGGAGGCGATGCGGCGTACCCACCCGCAGGTGCGGTTCCTGGCGTTGAGCGTCTCGGACGCGGCCGAGGACGTGATCGGGCTGATCCGGGCCGGCGCCCGGGGGTACGTCACGAAGACCATCTCGCCGGACGAGCTGACCGACGCGATCCGTCGGGTGGCCGACGGGGACGCGGTGTTCAGCCCCCGGCTGGCCGGGTTCGTGCTGGACGCGTTCGCGGCCCGACCGGACGCGCCGGTCGCCGACCCGGAGCTGGACCAGCTCACCAACCGCGAGCGCGAGGTGCTCCGGCTGCTGGCCCGGGGGTACGCGTACAAGGAGATCGCCAAGGAGCTGTTCATCTCGATCAAGACGGTCGAGACGCATGTCTCCAACGTGCTGCGCAAGCTCCAGATGTCCAACCGGTACGAGCTGTCCCGGTGGGCGGCCGACCGCCGGCTGGTCTGACCGGCGGCTCCGGGCATCCCCCGCCCCGGGGATGACAAATGATCATCGAATCGTCCATGATGGCCCGTCGCGTGCGGGTGGTGCGGGACCCCTGCGGAGAAGCTGGGCAAGGTGCAGTGGGTGCTGACCCACGGCTACCCGAACGGCGATCCGGCCGCGCTGCTCCGTCGACCTCGCCGGCCGGTCAGGGCGGCAGGCTGCCGCTGACCGGCTCGCCGGTCGCCACCGTGGGCGTGCTGCTGCTGGCCGCCGGCGCGGTCACCGTGCTGATCGTCCGGCGGCGCAAGGTCCGCTTCACCGCCTGACCCGAGCGGTCCGTCCGGCCCCGGCGCCCCGCGCGGTGCGCCGGGGCCGGACGCTTTCCGGATACGCGGACAGGTGGCGATCGCCGACCCGGGCGGCGCGGCTCACTCGGTGCGCAGCACCGTGAACGCCTCGGCCAGCCGGCCGGCGGGGAGGCCGGCGTTGTCGGCCACGGTGGTGAGCCGGTCGCGTACCCAGGTCTGGACGTCCAGGTGCGCGGTCTGCGAGTGGTGCGCGCGCATCGCGGCGATCTTGCGGTCGACCTGGTCGGTCACATCGACGACGTGGTCGGGCGCCGGGCCGCCCGCGTACCAGATCTCCCGGACCACCCACGGCTCCAGCCCTTCGTCCAGCAGCTCCGGGAAGGCGAAGCGGTTGCGCGAGTCCGGGTAGACCGCGCAGGTGGTGGCCTCCCCGACGGCCAGGTGATCGGGGTGGCTGGGTCCGGCCAGGTGCTCCCAGCGGCGCAGCGGGGAACTGGTCAGCACCCGCTCCGGCCGGAACCGGCGGATCGCGGCGCTGACCTGCCGGCGCAGCTGCAGGCTCGGGGAGAGGGTGCCGTCGGGGTGGCCGTCGAGGAAGTCGACCCGGTGCACGCCCACCGCCGCCGCGGCGGCCCGCTGCTCGGCCTCCCGCCGGGCCGGCATCGCCTCCCGTGGGGTGTCGTCGAAGCCGCCGGAGTCCCCCCGGGTCACGATCAGGTAGGCGACCTCGATACCCTCCTCCACCCAGCCGGCGATCGTGCCCGCACAGCCGAAGTCGACATCATCCGGATGGGCAAAAACGGCGAGGGTCCGGCGGACGTCCGGGAGCGCCGGGGCGGAGGCAGGAAAGCTCACAACGCCCGAGCCTACGCGTGGGGCCCTGCCCGGTGTGGCCGTGTCTCGGCTGTTCAGACCGGTTCGAGCAGGTCGTTTCATGATCTTTTCTCAAGTATCGGCAACGTGGCGGGCAACTAACGGCTTGATAACGGCACCTTCACGGAATGGGCCGGTGGGTGTCACAGTGGCAGCACCTCACCCCTGCTGTGAGGCACCCCGTCGGGCCCGCCGACCACGTGACGCCGCCTCCGAGCGACGCCGCGTGGCCGTCGCCCCTGCGCGGTGTCTTTCGTCAAGGGCGTGGTGCCCGGCGGATCGGTACCCCTGGGGGTGTCCCGATTTCCTCTGCGGTAAGCCGGCGATCTGTGGTTCGGGTCGCAGGTTGGTGTCACCCCCCAAACGTGCGTGAAACCCACGACGGAACCAGGTTAGAAAGAGGAGGCCCCTCGGAATGAGAGTCTCGAAGCGGGCGAGCGGCGCGCTCGCGGTGGGCGCGGCATTCGCGCTCATCGCGTCTGGCTGCTCGAGCGGGAACAACGACGACGGTGGCAACGCCGGCGCCAGCAAGGACGGCGCCATCGTCATCGACGGCACCCAGCCGGAGAACCCCCTGGTTCCGGCGAACACCACCGAGACCGGTGGCGGCAAGATCATCGACTGGCTGTTCACCGGTCTGGTCGAGTACCCGAACAACGGTGGCGCGCCGCAGAACGCGCTGGCCGAGTCCATCGACACGAAGGACTCGAAGGTCTTCACGATCAAGATCAAGCCGAACACCAAGTTCCACGACGGCACCACCGTCAAGGCCGAGAACTTCACCAAGGCCTGGAACTGGGCGGCCTACGGCCCGAGCGGCGCGCAGAACGCCAGCTTCTTCGCGGACATCCAGGGCTTCGGCGACGTCTACACCGAGGACCCGGACGGTCCGGACGGCCCGCAGAAGGCCCCGGAGCCCAAGGCCAAGGAGATGTCCGGCCTCAAGGTCATCGACGAGACCACCTTCGAGGTCACCCTCTCGGCCCCGACCGCGGTGTTCCCGACCAAGCTCGGCTACAGCGCCTTCATGCCGCTGCCGGACTCCTTCTTCGCCGACCCGGTGAAGTTCGGCAAGAACCCGATCGGTAACGGTCCGGTGAAGTTCGTCTCGTGGCAGGACGACGTCGAGATCAAGCTGACCCGCTTCGACGACTACAGCCTGCGCGACAAGATGAAGATCAAGGACGTCACCGTCAAGATCTACCAGGACGACACCGCCGCCTACAACGACCTGGTGTCGGGCAACCTGGACTTCCAGCAGCAGGTCCCGGTCTCCGCGCTGGCCGGCGACAAGTGGAAGAACGACCTGGGCGACAAGGCGATCTCCTCGACCACCCCGTCGACGGGCATCATCGCCTTCCCGATCTACGACAAGCGCTTCCAGAACCCGAAGCTGCGCCGGGCGATCTCGCTGTCGATCAACCGGCAGGAGATCACCGACAAGATCTTCTTCGGCAACCGCAAGCCGGCTGACAGCTGGGCCAACCCGCTGACCCCGGGTGCCGAGCCGGGCAACTGCACCGCCTGCAAGTTCGACCCGACTCAGGCCAAGCAGCTCCTCCAGGAGGCTGGCGGCTTCACGGGCAAGCTGACCCTGTCGTACAACGCGGACGCCAGCCACAAGGAGTGGATGGAGGCCGTCGCCCAGCAGATCAAGACCAACCTGAACATCGACGCGGTCGCCGTCGGCGTGCCGACCTTCGCGGTCTTCCGCCAGAACATCAACGCCCACAAGATGACCGGCGCCTACCGTGCCGGCTGGCAGCAGGACTACCCGGACGTGGAGAACTGGGTCAACCCGCTCTACGTCAAGGGTGGCTCCTCGAACGACGGTCTCTACAGCAACAACGAGGTGAACACCCTCGCCAAGGAGGCCTCCTCGGCCCCCAGCCTCGAGGAGTCGCACAAGAAGTTCGCTGAGGCTGTCAAGATCATCGACCAGGACGTCCCGTCGATGCCGATCTACTTCGGTGGCCAGCAGTCCGGCCACTCGGACAAGATCAAGAAGATGGAGCTGACCAACGTCGGCGAGCTCGACATCACCTCGGTCGAGATCTGATCCGAACGGTCTGACCCCGGGTCGGGCTCGCCTACCGGTGAGCCCGACCCGGGGCCAGTTCCCGAGGGGGTGTGCAACAAACCCCCCGCAAACTTTTCCCCCCCCGT
>NZ_JBVJJA010000027.1:65605-107282 GCF_055586005.1 Micromonospora sp. NPDC051924 | reverse complement strand
CCCCCCCCCCCCCCCCCCCCCCCCCCCCCCCCCCCCCCCCCCCCCCCCCCCCCCCCCCCCCCCCCCCCCCCCCCCCCCCCCCCCCCCCCACCCCTGTTTCCAGCCCCTGAGCGATCAGGAGTTGGGGCGCTTGCCGTGGTTCGCGCTGCTCTTCTTGCGGGCCTTCTTCTTGCGGGCCTTCTTCGCCATGCTCTGCCTCCTTGTGCTGGTCACGGATCCGGCCGCGGCGGGCGCGGCGAGGTCGCGTACCGGTCCACCGGCGTTGCGGTGACCGACCCGCTGATGCTAGTGCCGGCCACGGCTGCCCGGGTCCGGCGGGGGCGGAAAGCCAGGGGTTCGAAGGTGACGCGGGCCATGATTGGATACCGTTCGCAGGCACACCGGTGGAGAGGGAGGGCCGAGGATGGCCGAGGAGATCCGCGCCGAGATGGTGGCGAACGTCTGGAAGGTCGTCGCGTCGGCCGGGGACACGGTGTCCGAAGGGGACACGCTGGTGATCCTGGAGTCGATGAAGATGGAGATCCCGGTGGTCGCCGAGTCCGACGGCGTCGTGCAGCAGATCGCGGTGAACGAGGGTGACGTCGTACAGGACGGCGACCTGATCGCGGTGATCGGTTGACCGGCCTGGTCGTCCGCCGGGCGGAACCGGCGGACCACCCCGCGGTGGCCCGGTTGACCGTGGCCGCGTACGAGGCGGACGGCCAGCTCAAGGGCGGGACCGGGTACGGCGCGGTGCTGGCCGACGTGGCCACCCGGGCGGAGACGGGTGAGGTGCTGGTCGCCGCAGACGAGGCGACCGGCGAGGTGCTGGGGGCGGTGACCTTCGTGCTGCCCGGCACCCCGTACGCGGAACTCTCCGGGCCGGGCGAGGCCGAGTTCCGGATGCTCGCGGTCGACCCGGCCGCGCAGGGTCGGGGTGCCGGCGCGGCCCTCGTCCGGGCCTGCGTGGCCCGGGCCACCGAGCTGGGTTGCTCGGCGGTGGTGATCTGCGTACGCAGCGGCATGGCCGTCGCCGCGCACCGGCTCTACGCGGGGCTCGGGTTCGTCCGGGCACCGGAGAAGGACTGGTCCCCGCTGGCTGGCGTGGAGCTGCTGGGTCTGCGGCTGGAGTTGCCGGCGCGCGGCTGACCCGCCGGCGCGGGGGTGGCCCGGTCAGCCCTCGTCGGCGATCTTCGCGAGCAGCTCGTCCGCCACGTCCAGGGCGATCTTCTTGCGCTCGTCCTCGGTGATGTGCGGGGCGCGGATCGCGAACCAGCTGCTGTGCACGGCGAACAGGGTCAGCGCGGCGCGAAGCTGGGCCTGCGGCGACTCGTCGCCCCGGCACAGCTCGTTGGCCAGCCGCATCATCCGGTCCCGCATCTGCATGCCGGCGCTGAGGCTCTTCAGCACGGTCTGGTTCTGCTCGAAGAAGCGCATCACCGAGGGCAGGTCGCCGCCGAACATGGTTTCGGCGTACCGGCTGATCAGCGTGCGCCGGGTGGCCAGGGTGGCGGGCTGGGTGCCGGCCCACTCGATCAGCTCGTCCATCCGGCGCAGCCGGTCCTCGACGAAGCTGTTGACGATCTCGTCCTTGCTCTTGAAGTGGTAGTAGAGGGCGGCCTTGGTCACCCCGAGCCGCTCGGCGATCTCCCGAAGCGAGGTCTTCTCGTACCCCTGCTCGGTGAAGAGCTCCAGCGCGACGGCCTGGATCCGCTGCCGCGTGCCGCCTGTGCTCTCCCTCACCGTTACCACCTATCTCGCTTGACGGGTTTCTGCTGTCCAACTTACCGTGCGGCTAGTAAGGTAACTAGCCGGGCGGCAAGTAAGTCGGTCACAGATCTTCGGGGGAGCTTACCCATGAGTCAACCAGCCCAGGTGGCAGTGCGACCCAACGTCCGGGTCGTCCTGTTCGGCCTGATGATCGCGATGATGCTCGCGATGCTCGACAACATGATCGTCAGCACCGCGCTGCCGCGGATCGTCGGCGAGTTCGGCGGCGTCGACCACTTCACCTGGGTCGTCACCGCGTACGTCCTGGGCACCACCGTCTCCACCCCGATCTGGGGCAAGCTGGGCGACCTCTACGGACGCAAGGCCGTCTTCCTCACCTCGGTGGTCATCTTCCTGATCGGCTCCGCGCTCTGCGGCATGTCCGGCTCCACCATGTTGGGCGGGGTCGAGGACGGCATGATCGAGCTGATCGCGTTCCGGGCCGTCCAGGGTCTCGGCGCCGGCGGCCTGATGGTCGGCGTCATGGCGATCATCGGTGACCTGGTGCCGCCCCGCGAGCGAGGTCGCTACCAGGGCATGATCGCCGGCATCATGGCCATTGCCATGGTGGCCGGACCGCTGGTCGGCGGCTTCATCACCGACCACCTCTCCTGGCGCTGGGCGTTCTACGTCAACCTGCCGCTGGGCGGTCTGGCCCTGCTGGTCCTCGCCACCACCATGCACCTGCCGAAGTACCGCACCGAACACAAGATCGACTGGCTGGGTGCCGGGCTGCTCTCGGTCGGCATCACCGCGATCGTGCTGATCACCACCTGGGGTGGCAACGAGTACGACTGGGTCTCGCCGCAGATCCTCGGCCTCGCCGCGCTCGCCGTGGTGGCGCTGGCGATGTTCGGCTTCGTCGAGCGCCGGGCCCCCGAGCCGATCCTGCCGCTGGGGCTGTTCGCCAACCGCAACTTCGCGCTGATCTCGGTGATCGGCTTCCTGCTCGGCTTCGCCATGTTCGGCGCGATGAACTTCCTGCCGATGTTCCAGCAGACCGTGCAGGGCGCCTCGGCCACCAACAGCGGCCTGCTGCTCCTGCCGCTGATGTTCGGCATGCTGGTGGTCTCGCTGGCGGTCGGCCGGGCGATCACGAAGACCGGCCGCTACCGGGCCTTCCCGATCATCGGCGGCGTGGTGATGACCGTCGGCATTGGGCTGCTGACCCGGCTCGACGTCAACACCAGCAAGGTCGAGTCCTCGCTCTACATGATCGTGCTCGGCGTCGGCATGGGCTTCCTCATGCAGACCTCGATGCTGATCGCGCAGAACAGCGTCGAGCAGAAGGACCTGGGCGCGGCGAGCGGCGCGGCCACCTTCTTCCGGTCCATCGGAGGCTCGTTCGGCATCTCGCTCTTCGGCGCGATCTTCGCCAACCGGCTCGCCGCCTCGGCCGCCGGCGGCGCGTTCAGCGGCGGCTCGGGCGAGGGCCGCGGCCTGGACCTGGAGAAGCTCAAGCAGCTCACTGGGCCGATGCGGGAGGTCGTCCTCGGCGCGCTGGCCGACGGCATCTCCCACGTCTTCGTCTGGGCGGTGCTCTTCACCGTCGCGGTGCCGGTGCTCGCCTGGTTCATCAAGGAGGTCCCGCTCCGGACGGCCAACCAGCCCCCGGCCGCGGCCACTCCGGAAGACGAGGCGGAGGCCGCCCTCGGCAAGGCCCCCGTCGCCTGACCCACCCTCCGTGCGCGGCCACGCCACCCCACCCCGGGGTACGGCGTGGCCGCGCCGTCTTCTGCCCCGCTCTTGAACGCCGTCAAGATCCGCACAGTTTCGGGGAAGTCGTGGCATCCCGGGCGCACTGAGACCACTGCCTCGGGATGTTGTTGGCGTACCGCGCTGACGCGGGGAAGGCCGGGGCGGTCAGGGGTGGAGGAGGGAGCGGAGGCGGTGCCAGAGGCGGCGCCAGGGGCTGGCCGGCGCGTCGGCGATGGGGCCGGCGATCAGGATGTGGGCCAGGGCGCGGGTCTGCGGGTCGAGGTCCGGGGTGGCCAGCGACAGGTAGGCCAGCGAGGTGGCGATCGGCACCGGGCGCTCGCGCGCCACGGCCGCCACGTCGGCCAGCCGCTCGGCCACCACCCCGGCCACGTCGGGGCGTACGGCGGGGTCGACCCAGGCCGCGGTGACCAGGGCGAAGAGGGCGGCCTCGGTGATCCAGTCCTCCACGCCCCAGACCAGCTCCAGCAGCACCCGGCGGCGGGTGGACCCGGCCCACGGCTCGTCGGTGCGGTGGTGCAGCAGGCCCAGGCAGGCCCAGACCTGCACGCAGCGCACCCAGAGCGACGGGTCCTGGCCGGACAGCACCCGGCCCAGCGCGGTGGTCGGTGCCTCGGGTGGGTGCACCAGCAGGCCGAGCAGGTCGGCCAGCTCCAGGGTGGCCAGTCCCACCGCGGCGTCGTACGCGGCCGGCGGGTGCGGCCAGGCCGGATGGGCGAGCTGCCGGATCCGATCCGCCGCCGCGGTGGACGGCGTCGGCAGGGTGGGCGCGGCGGTGGTGCCCTCGTAGCGCCAGAGCTGGCAGGTGGTGGCCCGTCGGGGTTCCCGGGGGTCCGGGTCGGCCACCGCCGCCACCTCGACGTCCAGTCCGGGGGCGGCCGCCGCCGCGGTCCGCATGGCGCTCGGTGGTTCCAGGGCGTCCAGGCGTACGGCGAGTGGGGCGCGACCCTCCCCGCCGAGGGCCGCGCGCAGCGCGTCCAGCACCGGCCCGCCGGCCGGCGTCACCTGGCCGAGCCAGGGGCGGCCACGGCAGCACTCGGCCAGGTCGCCGTGCTCGTGGCTGTCGTCCGGGTGGTCCCGGACGAAGTCGGCCAGCGCCACCAGGTGCGCGACGTCCCCGTCGCGCTGGAAGCGCAGCCGCTGCGCGGTGTGCACCGCGCAGTCGAAGGTCGGGTCCTTGGCCAGGGCCCGGTCGATCCAGTCCAGCGCCTCGTCGAGCCGGCCGTTGTCGGCCAGGGTGCCGGCGATGTCGGCGTAGACGGCCAGGTCGTCGGGGTCGAGCGCGACGGCCCGGCCGAGCGCGGCGAGGGCGTCCCGGGTCCGGCCGGCGCTGCGGTACGCGTACCCGAGCCAGACCTCGCCGAGCTTGGTGGGCTGTGCGCGTACCCCCCGGGCGGCCCAGGTGACGGCGAGGGCGACCTCGCCGAGCCGGCGGGCCAGCGCGGACGCCGCGCCGAGCAGCAGCGGGTGCCCGCGGTGCACGGTGACCGCGTTGCGCGCGAGGGCGAGGTACGGCCGGAGCGGGTCGCGCAGCCGGCGGGGGACCGGGTCGGGTACCGCCGCGCAGATCTGCATGAGGATCCGTGCGGCGCGTTCGGGGTCGAGCCGTTCGGGCAGCTCGGGGGCGGTCACCCAGGGCACCCCGGCCCAGTCCGCGCCGGGTGCGTAGCCGCTGGCCGCGGCGAGCAGGTCGAGCCCCTCGGCGGGGCGGCCGGCGGCGGCGAGCAGGTGGGCGCGGGCCACCACCGCGCCCACGTACGCGTGGTGGCCGAGCGGGAAGAGGTCCAGGTCCCCGCCGCTGGCCGCGTTCACCCGGGCCAGCGTCTCGTGCACCTCAGGCAGCGTCGGGGCCTGGACCAGGGCGGCGGCGACGTGGCCGGCGGCGTGCGCCAGTTCCCCGTCGGCCAGCGCGAGCCGAGCGAGCGCGAGCTCCTCCTCGGCGGAGAGCGCGGGGTCGTCCTCGGGCACGTCGTTGTCTCCGGGTGGTGGTTGGCCGGCCGGGCAAGCCTAGGGGATCACGAACCGCGATGGTGATCAACTGCGCACTACTGTTCGTTCCATTGCCCGCTACGGCTCAACGGTGCAAGACTGAGCACGGAACGCGCGGGAATCGCGCAGGAGGGGGTCTCAGTGACGCGTCCAGGGGTCGGCATGGCTGCCGACATCGACGAGCAGCCGGCCGGTTACGAGCGGTTGCTCTCCGCCGAGCACGCCGGGGCCATCGCCCGGGTCGCGGCGGTGATCGCGGAGCGTCGGCCCCGCCACGTGGTGTTCACCGCCCGGGGCACCTCCGACCACGCGGCGCTCTACGCGGCGTACCTGACCGAGATCCGGCTCGGCCTGCCCGCCGGCCTCGCCTCGCCGAGCGCCGTCACCGTCTTCGGCGCCCGGCCCGACCTCTCCGAAGCCCTCGTCGTCGGGGTCAGCCAGAGCGGCGGCTCGCCCGACCTGGCCGAGGTGCTGCGAGTGGCCCGCGAGTCCGGCGCGCTCACCCTCGCCGTCACCAACAACCCCGACTCGCCGCTGGTCGCCACCGCCGAGCTGAGCGTGGACATCGCCGCCGGGCACGAGCGGGCGGTCGCCGCGACCAAGACGTACACCGCCGAGCTGCTCGCGCTGCTGATGCTCGTCGAGGGGGTGCGCGCCGGCGACGGCGTGCTCCCCGCCGAGGAGCGGGCCGCCCTCGCCCGCCTGCCCGAGCTGGCCGAACGCACTCTGTCCGACGACACCCCGGCCCGGCTCGCGCCGCGCTACCGGTTCGCCGCCCAGCTCGTCACCACCGGCCGGGGGTACGCGTACCCGACCGCCCGGGAGGCGGCGCTGAAGCTGATGGAGACCTCGTACCTGCCGGCGCTCGCCTTCTCCGGGGCCGACCTGCTGCACGGCCCGCTCGCCATGACCGACCCGGACGTGCCGGTGCTGGCCGTGGTCGGCTCCGGCCCGGGCGGGCAGTCGATGCGCGAGGTGCTGCCCCGGCTCGGCGAGCGCCGCGCCGACGTGCTGGTGGTCGGCTCCGCCGACGTCGAGGCGACCGCGAGGATGGCCGTCCCCGAGGTCGACGAGCGGTACGCCCCGCTGCTGGACATCCTCCCGCTGCAGCGGCTCGCCCTCGCCCTGGCCCTGGCCCGGGGTGAGGACCCGGACGCCCCGCGCGGGTTGAAGAAGGTCACGGCGACGATGTGAGGGCCGGCGTGGCACCCTGGTCAGCGTGTCCACCCTCCGTGACCTCGCCGAGGAGCACACCCAGCTCCGCCCGGCCGACATCGACCACCTGCACCGGATCGCCGGCGACTGGCAGTTGCTGTCCGACCTGTCCTTCGCCGATCTGCTGCTCTGGGTGCCGGTGGACGGGGACGGCACCTTCCTCTGCGTGGCCCAGGTCCGCCCGACGACCGCGCCGACCGCGTACCTCGACGACCAGGTCGGTCGCATCGTCGGCGGGCCGGAGGTGGCACACCTCGAGGTCGCCCACCGGCAGGGCCGGATCTGGCGCGAGGGCGACCCGGTCTGGTACGGCGACGTGCCCGCCCGGCACGAGGCGATCCCGGTCCGGCTGCGTACCAGCGAGGGGGAGGCCGGCGAGGTCATCGCGGTGGTCGGCCGGGACACCAACCTCTCCACCGCGCGGACGCCCAGCCAGCTCGAACTCAACTACCTGACCACCGCCGACGACCTGGCCCAGATGATCGCCGACGGGACCTTCCCGCCGCCCCGGCACCCGGGCGAGACCACCTCCGCGCCCCGGGTCGGGGACGGCCTGGTCCGGCTCGACGCCAACGGCAAGGTCACCTACGCCAGCCCGAACGCGCAGTCCGCGTACCGCCGGTTGGGCTACGCCTCCCACCTGGTGGGGGAGGACCTGGCCAAGCTGCACCGCCGGCTGGCCGGCGACCCCCTGGAGGGCACCGACGCGGGCAACGCCGTGCTGGCTGCGCTGCGCGGCGAGGCCCCGCCCCGCCGGGAGATCGACGCCCGCGGCGCCACCATGCTCACCCGGGCGCTGCCGCTGATGCCCGCCGGTGTGCCGATCGGCGCCCTGGTCCTGGTCCGCGACATCACCGAGGTACGCCGCCGCGACCGCGCCCTGATCACCAAGGACGCCACCATCCGGGAGATCCACCACCGGGTGAAGAACAACCTGCAGACCGTCGCCGCGTTGCTCCGCCTCCAGGCCCGCCGGGTGGCCATGCCCGAGGCCCGGGTCGCCCTGGAGGAGTCGGTACGCCGGGTCGCCTCGATCGCGCTGGTCCACGAGACGCTCTCCATGTCCAGCGACGAGGCGGTCGAGTTCGACGGCATCGTCGACCGGGTGGCCAGCGCGGCCACCGAGGTCGCCGCCACCGAGGTGTCCGTCGGCATGCGCCGGCAGGGCAGCTTCGGCGTACTGCCCGCCGAGATCGCCACCTCGCTCGTGATGATCCTCAACGAGCTGCTGCTCAACGCCGTCGAGCACGGCTTCCCGCCGGCCGGCGAGGAGGGCCCGGCCCGGCCGGCGGAGGCGACGGAACCCGAGGTGGTGGTCTCCGCGCACCGGTTGCGCAAGCAGCTGCACGTCACCGTCGCCGACAACGGGCGTGGCCTGCCCGAGCAGTTCGACGCCGAGCGGGGCGGCAACCTCGGCCTGCAGATCGTCCGGGCCCTGGTCACCGGGGAGCTGCGCGGCACCATCGAGCTGCGCAACGGCGCCGCCGGCGGCACCGAAGCCGTCCTCGTCGTCCCCCTCGCCCGCACCCCCACCACCGACCGCCTCACCCCCTGACGTCCGCCACGGTGGTTGCTTGGCGCGACTTCCCGGAAGTTGGGGTGTCGGCGGCCCGTGGAGGCACCAACTTCCCGGAGGTGGTGCGGATCTTGCCGGGGCGGCGCGGGCGCGGGGGTGGCGTCAGCGGCGGGTGAGGAGGGCGACCGTCAGGCCGGGTCGGGGCCAGACCTGGCGGGTGGTGAAGGAGTCGCGCAGGGCGGCCCCCTTGGCGCCGGGGACGGCCGACAGGGGGTCGGCGTGTCGGCCGGAGACCACCAGCCACAGCCGCGGCGCACCGGTCAGGCAGTCCGCCGGCCGCTCGCACTCGCCGGCCCAGAGGTCCGCGCGCTGCCGCTGGTCGCGGACCAGCAGCACGTCGCGGGGCCGGCGCGCCCCCAGGTGGTACGCCATTCCCAGGTCGAGGAAGAGCCAGCTCTGCCGGGGCGAGTAGACGATCCCGTCGCCCGGCTGCTCGTGCTCGGCGATCACTTGGGCCGCGCCCGCGTAGTCGACCGGAGCGGTGCGTGGCCACTCGTGGGTGCGGCGCAGCGCGGCCTGGTCGGGCAGGCCCAGCAGGCCGGCCAGGGTCACCACGGCCAGCGCCGGCACCAGGCGTACGCCGGCCAGCGCGACCCCGGCCAGCAGGCAGGCGAACGGGATCGTGAAGAACAGGTAGCGGTTCACCCAGAGCGGCACCCTCGTTCCGGCCGCGAAGAGCAGCAGCGCGGGGAGGAGGACCGCGGCCCCCGGCAGCAACGCCCGCCGGCCGAGCCGGCCCGCCCCCAGCGCGGCGAGGCCGACCAGCAGCCCGCCGACCACCCCGCTCTGCGCCACCCCGCCGGGCAGCGCCGCCAGGTCGGCCAGGTGGGCGAGATCCACCCAGTTGAGCTGCCGGGACCGTTGCCCCCGAGCCAGCAGCACCAGCGGCGCGACCAGCAGCACGACGGGCAGCATCGCCACCAGCCACCGCCAGAGCAGGCCCCGGTGGGCGCGCCCGTCGTCCGCCGCCTGGCCCCCCAACGGCCCGCCGCCGGCCACCGGTTCGCGGCTGGCCGCTGGTTCGCGTGTGGCCGCCGGCCCGCTGGCTGCTGGTTCGCGTGTGGCCGCCGGCTCGCTGGCCGGTGGGGTGCCGGGGCACGCGGGGCCGGCGAGGCCGGTGGCCGGCGGGCCGCGCCAGGACGTCAGCAGCACCACGATCCCGTGCGCGACGAGCAGGGTCACGGCGATCAGGTGGGTCAGCCCGAGGGCGGCGGCGACGACCGCGTACCCGGTCCAGCGTCGCCACGTCGGCCGGCGCAGCGCCTCGACCAGCAGCACGGTGGCGAGCGCGGCGAGCAGGGTGGCGAGCGCGTACGGGCGGGCCTCCTGGCCGTACCGGGAGGTGCCGGGGAGGACGGCGAAGAGCAGGCCGGCGAGCAGCCCGACCCGGGCGCCGGCCAGCCGCTCGCCGAGCCGGGCGGTGAGCCCGGCGGCCGCGGCCATGGCCAGCGCGGAGGGCAGCCGCAGCGCGGTCGGGGAGGTGCCGAAGAGCGCGGTCCAGCCGTGCATGAAGAGGTAGTACGGCCCGGTCGCGGCGTCGATGGTGCCGGCCAGCCGGACCAGGTCCCGGA
This sequence comes from Micromonospora sp. NPDC051924, assembly GCF_055586005.1. Lineage (NCBI taxonomy): Bacteria > Bacillati > Actinomycetota > Actinomycetes > Micromonosporales > Micromonosporaceae > Micromonospora > Micromonospora sp. NPDC051924. The sequence goes on along the minus strand of NZ_JBVJJA010000027.1, from coordinate 97,466 downwards.
CCGGTCGGGTGGCGGCGCTCCAGGTGGCCAGTTCGTCCCGCCAGAGCTGGGCGTGCCCGATGCCGGCGAGCGTGACCACCAGCGTGAGCAGCGCCGGCGTCAGCCGGACCAGCCACGTCCGGCCGCCGCCGGCAGGTCCGGAATCCGACGCTTCGCTCACGTTTCGCAGCGTCACACAGCGGCCCCGTCCGACGGGCCGGTCCGGCGATTCCCGGCCCGTCGGCCCCCTCGGGTTGCCGCAAGTCGTTCTGTCGAGGCCCGTCGAGGCCCCGGGTTGCCGCAACCTCGTGCGCTCGTGGCGTCGATGCCGCGGGTGGCCGCAGGCCGAGCCGATCACGGTCGATGCCGTGCCGGGTCGCCCGTGATGTGGGATCACATCCGCGCTCGTTGGCCGGGGCGCCCGTGGTGTGGGAGCATGTCAGCCATGACCGCCGCTGTCGTCCGCCGCTTCGTGGCCCGCCGCCACGTCGATTACGGCCGCGTGCGCAGCGCGATCTGTCCGGCCCACTGACGACGCCCGACCCATCTGTCTCGGGCGCGCTCCCGCGCCGGCCGTCACCGACATCGCCGTCCACGGCCCTTGTTGCATCAGGGCCGGCCGTCGCGTCCGCGCTCCCAGGCACAGCAGACAACGGAGGACGCCGCGATGGCGGTCAGCAGCACCCCCACCCGCTCCGAGGCTCCGCCCGCTACGCGGGCCCCCCGCCGGCCCCGCGGTGAGGGCCAGTGGGCGCTCGGCCACCGTGAGCCGCTCAACGCCAACGAGCGGATCAAGAAGGACGACGACCCGCTGAACGTCCGGGCCCGGATCGAGAACATCTACGCGCACCGGGGCTTCGCCTCGATCGACCCGCAGGACCTGCGCGGCCGGTTCCGCTGGTGGGGCCTCTACACCCAGCGCAAGGCGGGCATCGACGGCGGGCGTACCGCCGTGCTGGAGCCGCACGAGCTGGAGGACGAATTCTTCATGCTCCGGGTCCGGGTGGACGGCGGCCAGCTCAACCTGGCCCAGCTCCGCGTGATCGCCGGCATCTCCCGCGAGTTCGCCCGGGACACCGCCGACATCACCGACCGGCAGAACATCCAGTTCCACTGGATCCGGGTCGAGGACATGCCGGAGATCTGGCGCCGGCTGGAGGAGGTCGGCCTCCAGACCACTGAGGCGTGCGGCGACTGCCCGCGCATCGTGCTGGGGAGCCCGGTCGCCGGAGTGGCCCGGGACGAGGTGCTCGACCCGACGCCGGCGATCGACGAGATCGTCCGCCGGTACGTCGGTGACAAGCAGTTCTCCAACCTGCCCCGCAAGTTCAAGTCCTCGATCTCCTGGCTGGTCGACACCCCGTACGAGGCGAACGACATCGCGTTCCTCGGCGTCGAGCACCCGGAGCACGGCCCCGGCTTCGACCTCTGGGTCGGCGGCGGCCTCTCCACCAATCCGATGCTGGCCAAGCGGCTCGGGGTCTGGGTGCCGCTGGCCGAGGTACCGGACGTCTGGGCGGGCGTGGTCGGCATCTTCCGGGACTACGGATACCGCCGGCTGCGCAACCGGGCCCGGTTGAAGTTCCTGGTCGCGGACTGGGGCGTGGAGAAGTTCCGCGAGGTGTTGGAAAAGGAGTACCTGGGCCGGACTCTGCTCGACGGCCCGGCCGCCGACCTGCCGGCCAAGCCGATCGACCACATCGGCGTGCACCCGCAGCGGGACGGTCGCCACTACGTCGGGGCCGCCCCGGTGGTGGGCCGGATCTCCGGTCCGCAGCTGGCCCGGCTCGCCGACGTGGTCGAGGCGCACGGCAGCGACCGGGTGCGGCTCACCCCGTACCAGAAGCTGCTGGTGCTGGACGTGGCGCCGGACCGGACCGACTCGCTGGTGGCGGAGCTGCGCGCGATCGGCCTGGAGGCCCGGCCGTCGGCCTGGCGGCGCGGCACCATGGCCTGCACCGGCATCGAGTTCTGCAAGCTGGCCATCGTCGAGACCAAGCGGCGGGGCGAGGAGCTGGTGGCCCGGCTGGAGGAGCGGCTGCGCGACTTCGACGCCGACATCTCCATCCACCTCAACGGCTGCCCGAACGCCTGCGCCCGCACGCAGGTCGCCGACATCGGCCTCAAGGGCCAGCTGGTGGTGGGGCCGGACGGCCGCCAGGTGGAGGGCTTCCAGGTGCACCTCGGCGGCGGCCTCGGCATGGCGCAGGGGCAGACCGCCGGGTTCGGTCGCAAGCTGCGCGGCCTGAAGACCACCGCCGAGGAGCTTCCGGAGTACGTGGAACGACTGGCCCGCCGCTACCTGGCCGGCCGGAGCGAGGGCGAGGCCTTCGCCAACTGGGTGATCAGGGTCGACGAGGAGGAACTGCGATGAGCGAGAGCCGATCCGTACCTCTGTACTGCCCGTACTGCGGGGAGGAGGACCTGCGGCCGAGCGAGGCCGGGCACGGCGTATGGGAGTGCCACGCGTGCGCCCGGGCGTTCAGCGTGAAGTTCACCGGTCTGCTCAGCAAGGGGGTGGCCCGGTGAACCTGACATCCGCCACGAACCTCGGCCTGGTCGGGCCGGGCGGCCCGACCCCGGCCGACCCGGCCCGGCGTGACCCGGAGGAGCTGCGCGCGCTGGCCGAGGAGGCCGGCCGGGAGCTGGAGGGCGCCCCGGCGCTGGAGATCGCCGGGTGGGCCGCCGAGACCTTCGGCGACCGGTTCTGCGTGACCAGCTCGATGGCCGACGGGGTGGTGGCGCACCTGGTCTCCCGGGTCGCGCCCGGCGTCGACGTGGTCTTCCTGGACACCGGGCTGCACTTCCCGGAGACGCTCAAGGTCCGCGACGAGGTGGCCCGGCGGCTGCCGGTGAACGTGCGCTCGATCCGGCCCCGGATGACCGTCGGCCAGCAGGACGGCCAGTACGGGCCCCGCCTGTTCAACCGTTCCCCGGACGAGTGCTGCCAGCTGCGCAAGGTGGAACCGCTGGAGCGGGCGCTGACCGGGTACGACGCCTGGGCCGCCGGGCTGCGCCGGGACGAGTCGCCCACCCGGGCCAACACCCCGGTGGTCGCCTTCGACGCCCGGCGCGGCAAGGTCAAGGTGAACCCGATCGCCGCCTGGACCCAGCGGGACGTGGACGCCTACATCGCCCGCTACGACATCCCGGTCAACGAGCTGTTCAGCCGCGGCTACGGCTCGATCGGCTGCTGGCCCTGCACCCGCCGTACGAAGGCGGGAGAGGACCCGCGGGCGGGCCGGTGGGCCATGTTCGAGAAGACCGAGTGCGGCCTGCACACCTGACCGCGCCACCCGTGGTGCTGGTCGCCCACGGCAGTCGTGACCCACGGGCGGCCGAGGCGACCCGGGCGCTGGCCCGGGCCGTGGCGGCCGCCCGTCCGGGCGCCCCGGTGCTGCCGAGCTGGCTGGACCACACCGAGCCGGGGCCGGCCGCCGCGCTGGGGGAACTCGCCGCCGCCGGCCACCCCCGGGCGGTGCTGGTGCCGCTGCTGCTGACCGCCGCGTACCACCGGAAGGTCGACATCCCCGCCGCCGTGGCCGCCGCGGGCGCGGCGATCGACGTGCGGGTCACCGGGGTGCTGGGGCCTGCCGACGGGTCGGTGGACGCGGGCCTGCTGGCCGGGCTGCGCCGCCGGCTGACCGAGGCGCATCCCGGGGGGTACGACGCGGTGGTGCTGGCCGCCGCCGGCACCCGGGACGCCCGGGCGCGGTGCTCGGTGGGTCGGGTCGCGGCGGCCCTGGGCAGCGCGCTGGGCGTCCGCTGCCGCGTGTCGTACGCCTCGGCGGCGCCGCCGGCGGCCGGGGTGGCGGTGGCGAAGCTGCGGGCGGGCGGGGCGGTCCGGGTCGCGGTGGCCGCCTACTTCCTCGCGCCGGGCCTGTTCCACGACGGCGTGGTGGCGGGGGCGCGGGAGGCCGGCGCGGTGGCGGTCGCCGACCCGCTCACCGATCTGCCGGAGCTCGCCGACCTGGTGCTCCGGCGGGTGGATGCCACCACCGCCGGCTGGGCGTCGCTGTGACGGGCGTCGCCGCCCTCCCGATGATCAAGAAGGGCGGCGACGGGGTACCCGGACGTCATGGTTCCGGACAGCAGAACGCCCCGACGGGTGGACCCGGTCGGGGCGTGTAGCTGTGGTGCGATCAGGCGGAGTGAGCGCGCAGCACCCGGAGACCGCCGCGGCGCTTCACCGCGCGGCGCTCCTCCTCGCTCATCCCGCCCCAGACGCCGGCGTCCTGACCGGACTCCAGCGCCCACTGCAGGCACTGGTCGGTCACCGAGCAGCGCCGGCAGACGGCCTTGGCCTGCTCCACCTGCAGGAGGGCCGGACCGGACGTCCCGATCGGGAAGAACAGCTCCGGGTCCTCGTCGCGGCAGACGGCATCGTGGCGCCAGTCCATGGCGGCAACACTCCTCATTCTTTGTGGGTGGCCAGATAACGCTTCGTTGCTATTCCTATATGCGTCCGCATTGCCGATCAGTGACGGTCAGCATCCGTCAATTCGGCGCTGCGTGAGCAGGCTGCGGGGCCCCGGGACCTGCTGGAACAGCTCAACCTGCCGAGCATATCCAGGCAATGTCCCGGTAACACAAGTTCGCTTGTGAATACTTTCACGAACTACGCCGATGTCAAGGGTGGCGCTCGGAAAAACTCCGAACAGTGAGCGGGCTCACCACCCATTTGTCCGGGTTTCAGAGCGCTCTGGTTACCCGGCGTACCACAGTCGAGAATCAATATAGTAGAGTCCGCGTGACATTGCTGACATTTCCGGCACCTTCCCTTCGGTGTGGCGTGCCCCCGCAGGAGTGCGGTGGGTCACCGCGTCAACCGACGGCAGTACCCGAGACCTAGCAGATTACTCTCAGTGCGGCCGGAACGGACGTGAATCTAACTTTCTCCCGCTCGCCCAGGTAGTCCCCGTCGAGCTGGAACGCCTGCGGACGGGCCGCGAGCAGGGTGAACTCGGCCACGTCGTGCAGCCGCAGCACCTGCTTGCCGTGCGGATCCGGGGTACGGGAGAAGAACTGGGTGACCGTGCGTGCCGTGCTCGCCACCTTGAGCTGCCGCATCGCCAGCACGTCCAGCCCGAGATCGAACGACGCCTCCGGGTTGGGATTGATCTCCCGCTCGCCCAGGTACGTCCACGGCGCGGTGTTCTGGATGATGACCGTGGCCAGCTCCGCCTCGGCGGGCTCACCCGGCCGTTCCAGCATGATGGCGGGGTGCCGCCGGTCCGAGCCGACGAAGTACTGGGCCGCCGTGGAGCGGAAGTAGAGCGCCGGCGTGGACACCCGGCCGCGCTTGCGGGCCTGCTCCACCCGCCGGATCACCGCCGCGTCGATGCCGAACCCGGCGCAGAAGGTGAAGTAGCGGTCGTCCGCCCGGCCCAGGCCGATGGTCCGCGACCGGCCCAGCCGCAGCCCTTCCAGGATCATGCTGGTGCCGTCCGGCCACTCCCGGGGCAGACCGAGCGCGCGGGCGAAGACGTTGGTCGAGCCGCCGGGCACGGTGGCCAGCGCCGGTAACCGTTCCGCCGGGGTGTCCCCGGTGCGGAAGGTCGGCGGCTCGGCCGCCATCAGGCCGTTCACCACCTCGTTGACCGTGCCGTCGCCGCCCAGCGAGACCACCAGGTCGACGCCCTCCTCGGCGGCCTCCCGGGCCAGGTCCATGGCGTGGCCCCGCCGGCGGGTGTACCGCACCGACAGGTCGACTTCGCTGCGCAGCGCCCGGACCAGGACGTCCCGGCTGCGCTCGCTGGTGGTGGTGGCCTTCGGATTGACCACCAGGACGGCCCGCATGGGCGGCACTGTACCGTGCCTACCCACGGGTATCGTGACGCCGTGACGATCGACTCCGACCCGCTGCCCGCCACGCTCCACTGGGCGGTGCGCCTGCTGCGTGCCGAGGCGGTGGCGCTCGGCCTGGTCGCGGTGTGGCTGATCTGGTCCGACCTGACCGCCTCCACCCACGATCTGGTTTCGGCGCTGCTGGTGACGGCGTTCGCGGTCGCCGGGGCGGCGGCGCTCTGGGCCCTCGGTGGCACGCTGGCCCGGCGGCGGGCCGGCGGGCGCGCTCCGGCCATTGTGCTTCAGCTCATGCTGCTGCCGGTCGGCTGGTACATGCTCCAGGGCGGGCTGGGCTGGCTGGGCCTGCCGCTGATGACGCTCGGCCTCGGCGTGGTCGGCCTCCTGGTCAGCGCACCCACCAACCGCGCCCTCGGCTTCCGCTGATCCTCCGTCGGCCCGACCGGCCACGGGCAACCGGCTTGATCGACTCGGTATGCCGCAAGTCGCGCCTCCCCGGGCCGGCGGTGCGCCGGTCTGCCGCAACCCGCTGCCCGAGCCTGCGACACGCCCGGCCGGGCCGGCGTCACCGGCCGGCGGCGGATCAGTAGCCGGAGGCGCGGCGGGTGAGCAGCGAGATGGTGGCGCGGCCGTCGGCGGCCCGCGCCGAAGCCGCGGTGGTGAGCGCGGTGAGCACCTTCCAGGCGAAGGACGACTCGGCGGGGAGCGTCGCGCCCCGGACGGTCGGCACGGTCACCTCGACCGTCAGCGCGTCGTCGGTCACCGTGAACCGGCACTCCAGCTCGGCGTTGCGGGTGGCGATGGCGAGCAGCATCGCGCAGGCCTCGTCGACCGCGATGCGCAGGTCCTCGATCTCGTCGAGGGCGAACTGGAGCCGGGCCGCGAGGCCGGCCGTGGCGGTGCGGAGCACGCCGAGGTAGCCGCCGTCGGCGGGCACGGTGAGGTGCACGACGTCGTCGTCGATCGTCGGCCGGCCGGTCAGTTGAGTCACGCCTCATCCCCCCGGTGCGGGACTCTACCCGGTCAGGCGGTCGGTTGGGTGGGCGCGCCCGTCGCCTGCGCGGCGAGGTCGTGCAGCGCCGCCCCGGTGAGCCGGTACGGCACCCACTCGTCCATCGGGGTGGCGCCGATCGCGGCGTAGAAGCGGGCCGCCGGGTTCCAGTTGAGCATCCACCAGTCCAGCCGCCGGTAGCCACGCTCGACGCAGGTCGCGGCGAGGGTGGCGAGCAGTCGGCGACCCGCACCGGTGCCCCGGGCGGCCGGTCGGACGTACAGGTCCTCCAGGTAGATGCCGTGCGCGCCCTCCCAGGTGGAGAAGTTGAGGAACCAGAGGGCGAAGCCGAGCGGCTGGTCCGTCGCGTCCACGGCGACGTGCCCGAAGAGCGCCGGCTCGGGGCCGAAGAGCGCGGCGGTCAGCTGCTCCTCGGTGAGGTGGCACTGCTCGGGGGCCTTCTCGTACTCGGCGAGTTCGTGCACCATCGCGACGACGGCCGGCACGTCCGCGGGACGCGCCGGCCGGATCGTCGGTGCCGGGTCGGTCAGGCTCACGCCTGCTTGGTCTCCCAGAAGATCTTCGAGATCTCGTCGATCTTCGAGAGCAGCTCGTCGGCCTTGGCCGGGTCGGTCGCGCCCTTGGCGCCGGCCGCGCCGGCCAGCTTGGTGGCCTCGTTGAAGAGCTGGTGCAGGTGCGGGTACTTCTCGAAGTGAGCCGGCTTGAAGTAGTCGGTCCAGAGCACCCAGAGGTGGTGCTTGACCAGCTCGGCGCGCTGCTCCTTGATCAGGATCGCCCGGGTGCGGAACTCCGGGTCGGTGTTCGACTGGTACTTCTCGCAGATCATTTTGACCGACTCGGCCTCGATCCGGGCCTGCGCCGGGTCGTACACGCCGCACGGAAGGTCGCAGTGGGCGCTGACGGTCACACGCGGCGTGAGGATGCGGGGAAGGCGCATCAGGGTCCTCCATGGGATGTTTGCGATGATCGGAGACGACATTACTCCTGGACATGCTCCCCGGCGGGCGAGAGGTGAAACCCCGGTGCGTGCCGTGAACGGACCCGCCGCGCCGGTGCTGCGCGGCCCGCTGGCGGCCGTGCTGGTCACCGGCCCGTCCATGGTCCCGACGCTGCGGCACGGCGACGCGGTGCTGGTGCGTACCGGCGGGCGGGCGGTGCGCCCGGGGGATGTGGTGGTCGCCGTCTTCCGCAGCCGTCCCGACCTGCTCGTGGTCAAGCGCGCGGTCCGTCCGCAGGACGGCGGCTGGTGGGTACGCGGCGACAACGACCTGGTCACCGACGACTCCCGGGCGTACGGGGTGGCCGACGTCCGGGGTCGGGTGGTGGTCCGGTACTGGCCGCGTCCAGGTCGCGTCAAAGGTGGAACGCGGCACGGGCGGATATGACCCCGCTCACATCCCAGCGCCGAGCGCGTGACTATGCTCGGAAAGTGCCCGGGTGACCCCCCGCACCGCCGCCCCGCTGGCCGCAGACCATCGCGCGCCGAGCCGGCCGGTCCGTCTGCTCGACAGATCCTGGAGTCACCATGTCTTCGTCCACCCCGGACCTCGCTGATCCCGTCTTCCGGCTGCACCTCGGGGGCAAGATGGCGGTCGCCTCGACCGTCCCGCTCACCAGCCGGGAGGACCTCTCCCTCGCGTACACCCCGGGGGTTGCCCGGGTATGCGAGGCGATCGCCGCCGACCCCGACCTCGCCGACGACTACACCTGGGTGTCGCACACCGTCGCCGTGGTCACCGACGGCTCCGCCGTACTCGGCCTGGGCAACATCGGCCCGCGCGCGGCGCTGCCGGTGATGGAGGGCAAGGCGGTGCTGTTCAAGCAGTTCGCGGGCGTGGACGCCGTACCTGTCTGCCTGGACACCCAGGACGTGGACGAGATCGTCGCGACGGTGAAGGCGCTCGCTCCGTCGTTCGGCGGGATCAACCTGGAGGACATCAGCGCGCCGCGCTGCTTCGAGGTGGAGCGGCGACTGGACGAGGCGCTGTCCATCCCGGTCTTCCACGACGACCAGCACGGCACCGCGATCGTGGTGCTGGCCGCGCTGCGCAACGCGGCGACCCTGCTCAACCGCAAGCTCGGCGACCTGCGGGTGGCGGTCAGCGGGGCCGGCGCGGCCGGCGTCGCGGTGACGAAGATGCTGGTCGCAGGCGGGGTGAACCCCGACCAGGTGGTGGTCTGCGACTCGAAGGGCATCATCGGCCGGCACCGCGAGCTGACCGGGACCAAGGCCGAGCTGGCCGCGACCACCAACGCCGAGGGCCGGCAGGGCGACATCACCGAGGCGCTGCGCGACGCGGACGTGCTGGTCGGCGTCTCCGGCGGGCAGATCCCCGAGGCGGCGGTGGCCGGGATGGCCCCCGGCGGGATCGTCTTCGCGCTGGCCAACCCCACCCCCGAGGTGCATCCCGAGGTGGCCGCCCGGCACGTCGCGGTGGTCGCCACCGGCCGCAGCGACTACCCGAACCAGATCAACAACGTGCTCGCCTTCCCCGGCGTGTTCCGGGGCGCGCTGGACGCCCGGGCCACCCGCATCACCGACGGAATGAAGGTGGCCGCCGCCGACGCCATCGCCAACGTGGTCGCCGAGTCGCTGACCGCCGAGGCGATCGTGCCCTCCCCGCTGGACCCGCGGGTCGCCCCGGCGGTGGCGGAGGCGGTCGCCGAGGCCGCCCGCCGCGACGGGGTCGCCCGTCGCTGAATCGGGGGAAGGGGCCCTTCTTATTGGGGTTTGCACAAGAAGGGCCCCTTCTTAACGGACGCTCAGCTTGTTACGGTGCCGATCATGCGTGCCGCCTATGCCTCGGCCTTCGACGCCGACAACCCGCTCGCCGCGCTCACCGTCGGCGACCGCCCCGAGCCGGCCCACCCGCAGGACGACTGGGTCACCGTGCAGGTACGGGCCAGCTCGCTCAACCACCACGACCTCTGGTCGCTGCGCGGGGTGGGCCTCGCCGCCGACCAGCTCCCGATGATCCTCGGCTGTGACGCGGTCGGCACCGATCCGGACGGCAACGAGGTGGTCATCTACCCGGTGGTGCCGACCCCGGGCGACCCGCGCGGGGTCTCCATTCTCTCCGAGCACTTCCCGGGCACCTTCGCCGAGCGGGTGGCCGTACCCCGGATGAACCTGCTGCCGCTGCCGGACGGCCTGTCGCCCGCCGACGCGGCCTGCCTGCCCACGGCCTGGCTCACCGCGTGGCGGATGCTCACCACCAAGGGCCGGGTGGACGAGGGCGAGTCGGTGCTGGTCCAGGGCGCCGGTGGGGGCGTGGCCACCGCGGCCGTCGCGCTCGGCGTCGCGCTCGGCAAGCGGGTGTACGCGACCAGCCGCGACGCCGCCAAGCGGGAGCGGATCAGCGAGCTGGGGGCGACCGCGCTGGAACCCGGCGCCCGGCTGCCCGAGCGGGTCGACGTGGTGATCGAGACGGTCGGCGCGGCGACCTTCGACCACTCGCTGAAGTCGGCCGCCCCGATGGCCCGGATCGTGGTCTCCGGCGCCACCGCCGGGTACGAACCCAAGGTCAACCTGCGCCGGGTCTTCGCCATGCAGCTGGAGATCCTGGGCACCTCGATGGGCACCCCGGACGAGCTCACCCAGCTGCTCGCGTTCTGCGCCGAGCACGAGGTGCGCCCGGTGGTGGACAGCGTGGTGCCGTTCAGCCGGATCGAGGAGGCGTTCGCCCGCCTCGCCTCCGGCGACGTCTTCGGCAAGGTCGTCATCGACCACACCGCCTGACCCTCTCACCGCTGGCGCTCGGCCCGGGACGGAGGGCGCGCGGAGGCGGGTCAGAGGTGGTCGTCGAGGGTGGCGAGGCCGCCCCGGGCGGCGTCGGCGGGGAGCCGGCTCTTCGCCGCCGCGTCGCCGTAGAGCGTCCAGCGGAGGAACTCGACGGTGGTGTCGGCCACCACCCGCAGCGCCTTCCCGTCGCTGAGCAGCGCCCGGCCGTGGTCCCCCTTGGGCAGGCTGAGCATCGCCTTCGGCCAGGGCACCGCGTCGTAGACCGCCTTGCCGGCGGCGTAGCTGACCACCTCGTCCGCCTCGCCGTGCACGAAGAGCTGCGGCGCGGCCGCCCCGGCGAAGCCGGTGCCGACGCCGAGCGCGGTACCGGCGAAGACGATCCCGGCGTCCAGCCGCCCGTCCCGCCCGGCGGTGAAGAGCCCGATGGTGGTCACCCCGCCCGCGCTGTGCCCGGCCGCCGCCACCCGGTCCGGGTCCAGGTGCCCGCGCAGCGGGTCGCCCGCCTTCCCGTCGAGGGCGAGCACCTGGGTCAGCGCGTACGACACGTCGGCCGGCTGGTTGAGCACGTCGAGCGGGTTGCCGTCGCCGCCGGCGCCGGTGTGCGGGAACGTCGGGGCGGCCACCACGAACCCGGCCGCCGCCCAGCGACTCAGCAGCACCTGGTAGTCCGTCGGCCGGGCGCCCAGCCCGTGGCTGAACATCACCACCGGGAACCGCCCGGTGGCGGCTGGCGCGGACCGCTCCGGCTCACCGCCGGCCGCGCCCCGGGCCGGGTACCAGACGGTCACCGGCAGGGGGCGGTCGCCGCCGCGGTTCAGCTTCAGCTGGCGTACGCCGACCGCGAAGCTCTTCGTGGGGGCGTGCCCGGCGGGCACCCGCGGCGCGGGCGTGGCCGCCTTCGGCGGGGCGTCGGGGGCCGGCCGCGCGGTCGGCGCCGCGCCGCCGGAGCAGCCGGCCAGACCCGCGCTGAGCAGGGCGGCGGTGACCAGGGCGGCACGGCGTCGGAACATGAAGACGATTGTGCCTCGGGTTCGCGGACGGCCGGCCCGACATCGGCCGGCGGTGCGCGGATCGGGACCGTGGGGCGCGGCCGGTGGCGCGGCGGCTCGCTGGCGGCTTCCCGGCCCGGCGGGCGGCTCCCGGCGGGCTGACTCAGCGCGGCGGGCCGGGGTCAAGGCTTGCCCGGAGCCGGGCCAGGTCGTCCGCGTCCTTCGGGCGGCGGGGCCGGTCCGGCATCCACACCGGGTACATCTCCTTGAACTCGATCTGCGCCGGGACGCTTATCACCGGGGCGGTGAGCGGTCCGAGCCGGCCCGGCGGGGCGTCCAGCAGCCCTTCGGGCAGCGGAGTGCCGGCCCAGGGTCCGGCCCCGACCACCACGCGGCCCCCGGCGTCCCGGTCCAGGTAGGCGAAGCTCAGCTCCACGTCGGCGCGGAGCAGGTCGAGCTGCTGCTCGACCGGCATCCGGGGGTCCGGTCGCCAGCCGTGCCGGCCGAGCAGGGCGGCCAGCGGCCCGGCGTCCCGCCGCCAGCAGTACCAGTCGACGTCCACGTGCGGCCGGGTCACCTCGCCGAGGTGGAAGTCCATCGCCCACCCGCCGCGCAGCCAGACGCCGATCCCCGCCCGCTCGGCCAGCTCCCGTACCTCGCCGATCGCGGCCAGTTGCCGTCCCGTCAGCCCGTCCACGCGGCCGACCCTAGCCGCCGCTCGGCTCGTCCGCGTGCCTTGATCGGCTCCGGTGCGCCGAGCAGGCGTGAGTGGTGCGCAGGGGGTCGGGCTCCGCCGTCCGGACCGGTTGCCGCCCCCACCCGGTCGGCCGGCACCTCCACCGGCCGGACCGGGTTTCCGGCACCGGCCCGGCGGGACGCTGCGGGTGGATCCGCTTCGCTAGGGTCACCCGCATGGCTGAGAACTACACCGACCCGAGCGGCAACACCGCCCAGTTCCGTGCCTTCGTCGACGCGCCTGATTCCGGCCCCGCGCCGGTGCCGTCCCGGCTGCCGCTGATCGCCGGCATCGGCGTCGCCGTCGTGCTGGTCGTCCTGGTGGCCTGGCTCGCCCTGGGCTGAAACGGTCTGGACCGGGGAGCGCGGCCCTGAGCCGGGGAGCCGCGCGGCGCCCGGCCGGAAGACCTCTTCGTTGCTACGAACTTGATGTCGTGGATGGATCGCTGCCGTGAGGCGGTGCGGCAGCGCTCGCGGCCCAGGCGTCCGCCGGGTCGGACCAGCCGGTGAATCGTCTTCGACATCAAGTTCGTAGGCGGTGGACACCCCTGTGCCCGCCTACGGAGACCGGTCGGGGCGTGACCCTCAGGCGCGGGACCGCAGCACGTCCCGGGTCTCCCGGGCGATCTCGAGTTCCTCGTCGGTGCTGATCACGCAGACCGTGACCTCGGCCCCGGCGGGGGAGATCACGCGGTCCCCGCTGCCGGCGTTGCGGTCCGGGTCGACGGCGATCCCGAGCCGCTCCAGGCCGGCCAGCGACGCCGCGCGGACCGGTGCGGCGTGCTCGCCGACGCCGGCCGTGAAGGTGACCGCGTCGACCCGGCCGAGCAGCGCGTAGTACCCGCCCACGTACCGGGTGATCCGGCGGCAGTAGACGTCGAAGGCGAGCGCGGCGGCCGGGTCGCCGACGTCCCGGCGGGCCAGCACCTCGCGCATGTCGTTGACCCCGGTCAGGCCGAGCAGCCCGCTGCGGTGGTTGAGCAGGTCGTCGATGTCGTCCACGGTCATCCCGGCCTCCCGGCGCAGGTGGAAGATGACCGTCGGATCGAGGTCGCCGCTGCGGGTGCCCATCACCAGGCCCTCCAGCGGGGACATGCCCATCGAGGTGGCCACGCTCCGGCCGCCCCGGACCGCGCAGGCGCTCGCCCCGTTGCCCAGGTGCAGGGTGATCGTGTTCAGCTCCGCGTACGGCCGGTCCAGCAGTTCCGCCGTGCGGCGCGAGACGTACGCGTGCGAGGTGCCGTGGAAGCCGTACCGTCGGATGCCGTACCGCTCGGCGGTCTCCCGGTCGATCGCGTACGTGGCGGCGGCCTCGGGGAGCGTGTGGTGGAACGCCGTGTCGAAGATGGCGACCTGCGGGGTGTCGGGCAGCGCCTCCCGGGCCACCCGGATGCCGGCCAGGTTCGCCGGGTTGTGCAGCGGGGCCAGCGGCACGAGGTCCTCGATCGAGGCGATCACGGCGTCGTCGAGGAGCACGGGCTCACTGAACTTCCGGCCACCGTGCACCACCCGGTGCCCGACCCCGGCCAGCCCGGTCAGGTCGAGCCGCTCGATGATCTCCCGTACCGCGGTCTCGTGGTCGGCCGGGCCGCCGCCCGGCTCGCCGACCCGCTCGACGGTGCCCTTGTCGCGGACCTCGTCGCCGTCGTACAGCCGGTACTTGACCGACGAGGACCCGCAGTTGAGGACGAGGATGCGGCTCATGAGGACTCTCCGGCGGCGGCCTGGATGGCGGTGATCGCCACGGTGTTGACGATGTCCGGCACGGTGGCGCCCCGGGACAGGTCGTTGACCGGCCGGCGCAGGCCCTGCATGACCGGGCCCACCGCGACCGCGCCGGCGGAGCGCTGCACCGCCTTGTACGTGTTGTTGCCGGTGTTCAGGTCCGGGAAGATGAACACCGTGGCCCGCCCGGCCACCGGGCTCTCCGGCAGCTTGGTGGCCGCGACCTCCGGGTCGATCGCCGCGTCGTACTGGATCGGGCCCTCCACCAGCAGCTCCGGCCGGCGTTCGCGGACCAGTTCGGTGGCCGCCGCGACCTTCTCCACGTCCGCGCCGAAGCCGGAGCCGCCGGTCGAGTACGACAGCATCGCCACCCGCGGCTCGATGCCGAACCGGGCCGCCGTGTCGGCCGAGGAGATGGCGATGTCGGCGAGCTGGGCCGCGTCCGGGTCCGGGTTGACCGCGCAGTCGCCGTAGACCAGCACCCGGTCGGCGAGCAGCATGAAGAAGACGCTGGAGGCGATCGAGACGCCCGGCACGGTGCGGATGATCTCGAACGCCGGCCGGATGGTGGCCGCCGTGGTGTGGGTGGCCCCGGAGACCATGCCGTCCGCCCGGCCGGTCTGCACCATCATGGTGCCGAAGTAGTTGGGCTGCGCCACGATGTCGTGCGCCAGCTCGACCGTGACGCCCCGGTGCGCGCGCAGCTTCGCGTATTCGGTGGCGAACTCGTCCCGCCACTGGCTGGTGACCGGGTCGACCACCTGGGCGTCGCCGACGTCGATGCCCAGCTCCCGGGTCCGCCGGGCGATGTCGTCGTGGCGGCCGAGCAGGGTCAGATCGACCACGCCCCGGCGCAGCAGGATCTCCGCCGCCCGCAGGATGCGCTCCTCCGTACCCTCGGGCAGCACCAGCCGGCGGCGCTGCGCCCGGGCCCGGTCGATCAGGTCGTTCTCGAACATCAGCGGGGTGACCCGCGCCGACCGGCTGACCCGCAGCCGGCGGGCCAGGTCGACGGTGTCCACGCAGCGTTCGAAGGCGCCGAGCGCCGCCTCCACCTTGCGCGGGTTCGCCGCGCTGGGCCGGCCCTCGATCCGGCTGGACGCCTCGACCGTGTCGTAGCTGTCGCTGGTCACCGAGAGGACCGCCAGCCCGGTGTTCAGCTTCTCGAACAGCCGCATCGCCCGCGGGTCGGGCTGTTCGCCGAGGGTGAGCACCAGCCCGGCCAGGGAGACCTGCCCGG
Organism: Micromonospora sp. NPDC051924; assembly: GCF_055586005.1. NCBI lineage: Bacteria > Bacillati > Actinomycetota > Actinomycetes > Micromonosporales > Micromonosporaceae > Micromonospora > Micromonospora sp. NPDC051924. The sequence continues at coordinate 82,239 of NZ_JBVJJA010000027.1, read as the reverse complement.
CCACGTGCGCGGCGCCGGCCGCCACCAGCAGGTCGGCCCGGTCGCCCGGGGTGATCACCAGCGCCCCGTCGGTGAAGTGGTCGAGCAGGGTGGGTACGTGCGCCGCGCCCACCACGTAGTCGAGCACGTCCCGGTCCAGCGCCGTCTGGTCTCCGGCGAGCAGGGTGGCGCCGAGCGCCGCCGCCACCTCGGCCACCGTCGGCGCCGACACGGCCGGCACCTCGGGGATCACGTACGCCGGGACGGGCAGCTCCGGCAGGGTCATCGGCCCCGGCACCCGGTTGGCGACTACCGCCACCACCGTCGCCCCCAGGTCCTCCAGGTCGTGGTACGCCCCGCGGACCGCCGCCGCGATCGTCTCCGGCTCCTGGCCGAAGCCGTCGACGACGGGCACCACCACGCTGCTGAACTCGGTCGCCAGCCGGGCGTTGAAGGCCAGCTCGCGTGGCCCGGCGCCGTCCCCGTCGGCGAAGTCGCTGCCCACCACGACCACCGCCGGGCAGCGCCGCTCGACCTCCCGGTAGCGGGCCACGATCCGGGAGATCAACTCCTCCCGCCGGCCGTCGGCGACCAGGGCGGTGGCCTCGGCGTACGTGCAGCCGTGCAGCTCGTCGAGGGGCAGCTCCACCCGGTAGCGCTCGGTGAGCAGGGCGAGGATCGGGTCCGGTCCCCGGCCCGCCACCAGCGGCCGGAACGCGCCGATCCGCTCGACCTGCCGGGACAGCAGCTCGGCCAGCCCGAGCGCGACGGTCGACTTGCCTCCGCCCGACCCCACGCTGGTCAGGTACACGCTGCGCGCCACGACCTCACGCTACAAGATCGCGGTGCGCCTCGCCCGGGTCCTTGGGCCCGGGCCCGGCGGCCCGGAAGAGTGCGTCGCTCCTCGCACGTCCGCGGGTAGCTGGGTGCTGGCCAGGGCGAGCAGGATCGCCAGCAGGATGAGCCCGCCGCAGATCCGGTAGAACCGGACGGCCGACGGGCGCGGTGGCACGCCGGCCCGGTCGGGACGGGCGAAGAGGAAGAGGCAGAAGACCGCCAGGAGCACGAAGAGCCCGGCGGCGGCGACCTGGTGCGCCACGCCGACGAGCCGGTCGCTCCGGCTGACGGGTCCTGCTGATTCTCCCCAGGGGACGCGGTGGCCGGTACCCCCGGCGCGAGGGAGCGTGTGGGCGGAGGGCCCGAGCGCACCCTTGACCCGGCTAACACTGTTAGCTACTGTTCTGGCTAACAACGTTAGCCAGAACAGGGGCGGTGCGGTGGCGACCGGAGAAACGATCATGGAGACCCGACTTGCGACGACCGAGGGCGGGCGCGTCCGGGACGGGTTCGGCCGGGGGCTGCTCTGGCTGGCGGCGGCTGGAGCGCTGGCGGCGGCACTGGGGGCGTACGGCGCTGTCGCCGACGCCGAGCCGACCGTCACGGTGGTCGAGACGTGGCGGGCGTACGGCTTCGTGGTCTTCGCCGGACTCTTCGCCCTGCTGGCCGTGCGTCCCCGGGGTTACCGGGGGGTGTGGCCGCTGGTCATCTTCCACAAGCTGGCCATGACGGTGACCGCGCTGGTCTACACGCGGAACCCTGCGATCGAGGGGACCGGCACCATCCTGGCCTGGGACGGTGCCCTGTCGGTGTTGCTCGTCCTGGCCTTCGTGCTCTGCCGCGGCTGGGTGGCGGAGCCGCGCCGGTGACCCGCCGCGAGGAGATCGTCGACGTGGCCGAACGCCTGCTGGAGCGCGCCGGGCCGGAGGCCGTCACGATGCGCCGGCTCGCCGACGAACTGGGCATCCAGGCGCCCTCGTTGTACAAGCACGTCGCGGGAAAGCCCGAGATCGAGGCCGCCCTCCAGCAGCGGGCGCTGCAGCGGCTCGCCGCGGCCCTGGAGGCGGCGCCGGACCTGCCGTCGCTCGCCGCCGCGTACCGCGCCTGGGCGCTCCGGCATCCCCGGCTGTACGAGATCGCCACCCGACTGCCGCTGGCGCGCGAGCGCCTCGCACCCGGCGTGGAGACGGCCGCCGCGGCACCGCTGCTCCGGGTGACCGGTGGTGACCTGATCGCCGCGCGCGCGCTCTGGGGTCTGGCACACGGGCTGGTCGACCTGGAACTGGCCGGCCGGTTTCCGCCCGGGGCGGACCTCGACGCGGTCTGGGCGCGCGCCATGGCTGAGCGGGTCGTAGCCGGGTCCGGCTCGGGCGCGACGGGCTGAACACCCGGCCGGGTGGCCGGCGAGCCCGGTCCGCCCGGCGGACGACGTCAGACGGTCACTCGTCGTCCTCGTCGTCGAGCCGGGCCAGCCAGGTGGCGAAGCGCTCGATCGGTGTCTCGAACTCCGGGTTCAGGTCGACGAAGTCGCGCAGCCGCTCGCCCAGCCACTCCAGGCTGACCTGCTCCTCGCCCCGGCGCTCGACCAGCTCCTCGATGCCACGGTCGGTGAAGTACACGGTTCGTCCTCTCAGGAAACGGGGGCCGCCACACGAGGCCGGGGCAGCGGCCGTCGTACGGTCGCTGCCCCGGCGTTCGCGGTGCGGTCAGGTCACGGGCGGGGGAGAGCCGCCTCGAGCAGCGCGGTCTGCTCGACCTCGTGCATCTTCGCCGAGCCGACCGACGGGGCGGCGGCGGCCGGGCGGGAGATGCGGCGCAGCCGGACCTCGGGCAGGTGCTCCAGCAGGTTGAGCGCGACGAACGACCAGGCGCCCTGGTTGGCCGGCTCCTCCTGGACCCAGGCGAAGTCCTCGGCGTTCGGGTACTGCGCCAGCGCCGCCCGGACCTCCTCGACGGGCAGCGGGTAGAGCTGCTCCATCCGGATGATCGCGGTGTCGGTGACGCCCCGCTCCTGCCGGGCCTGGAACAGGTCGTAGTAGACCTTGCCCGAGCAGAGCAGCACCCGCTTCACCTGCTCCGGTGCCGGGGCGGCGGGGTCGGCCAGGACCGGCTGGAAGGTGCCCGTGGTGAAGTCCTCCACCGGCGACACGCAGAGCTTGTGCCGCAGCAGCGACTTCGGCGTGAACACCACCAGCGGCTTGCGCTTGGGCGACAGGGCCTGGCGGCGCAGCAGGTGGAAGTAGTTCGCCGGGGTGGTCGGGATGGCCACCCGCATGTTGTCCTCGGCGCAGAGCTGGAGGAACCGCTCCGGGCGGCCGGAGGTGTGGTCCGGACCCTGGCCCTCGTGGCCGTGCGGCAGCAGCAGGGTGACCGCGGAGCGCTGGCCCCACTTCACCTCGCCGGACGAGATGAACTCGTCGATCACCGACTGGGCGCCGTTGACGAAGTCGCCGAACTGGGCCTCCCAGGCCACCAGCGCGTTGACGTTCTCCACCGAGTAGCCGTACTCGAAGCCCATCGCGGCGTACTCGCTGAGCAGCGAGTCGTGCACGAAGAAGCGGGACCGCTCGCCGTCGCCGGTGAGCGACTTCAGCGGCAGGTAGTCGTCGCCGGTCTTGGCGTCGACGATCGAGGCGTGCCGCTGCACGAAGGTGCCGCGGCGGGAGTCCTGGCCGGCGAGCCGGACGGTGATCCCGTCGTGCAGCAGCGAGCCGAACGCGATGATCTCGCCGTAACCCCAGTCGATGTTGCCCTCGACGGACATCTTCGCCCGCCGGTCGAGCAGCTGCTGGATCCGCTTGTGCGGGGTGAAGCCCTCCGGCAGGTTGACGTGCGCCTCGCCGATCGCCTTGACCACGGCCGCGTCGGTCGCGGTCTCGACCAGCGGGTCCGGCTCCGCGACCCGCGGCGGCCGGCTGAGCTGGCGCGGCGTGGTGGCGGCGTCCCGGGTGGCCTTGAAGACCCGCTCCAGCTGCGACTGGTAGTCGCGCAGCAGCTCCTCCGCGTCCTCCACGGTGATGTCACCCCGCCCGATGAGCTCCTCGGTGTAGAGCTTCCGGACCGACCGCTTCGAGTCGATGATCTTGTACATCTCCGGGTTGGACATCGACGGGTCGTCGCCCTCGTTGTGCCCGCGCCGGCGGTAGCAGACCATGTCGATCACGACGTCCTTGTTGAACGCCTGCCGGTACTCGAAGGCGAGCCGGGCCACCCGCACGACGGCCTCGGGGTCGTCGCCGTTCACGTGGAAGATCGGCGCCTGGATCATCCGGGCCACGTCGGTGCTGTAGAGGCTGGACCGGCTGTACTCCGGGGCGGTGGTGAAGCCGACCTGGTTGTTGACCACCACGTGCACGGTGCCGCCGGTGCGGTAGCCGCGCAGCTGGGACAGGTTCAGCGTCTCGGCGACCACGCCCTGGCCGGCGAAGGCGGCGTCACCGTGCACCGCCAGCGGCAGCACGGTGTAGCCCTCCAGCTTGAGGTCGATCCGGTCCTGCTTGGCCCGGACGATGCCCTCCAGCACCGGGTCCACGGCCTCCAGGTGCGACGGGTTCGCCACCACCGACACCTTGACCGCGTGCTCGCCGTCCGGGGTGGTGAACTTGCCGTTCTGGCCGAGGTGGTACTTCACGTCGCCCGAGCCCTGGGTGGAGCGCGGGTCGAGGTGACCCTCGAACTCGGAGAAGATCTTCTCGTACGGCTTGCCGACGATGTTGGCCAGCACGTTGAGCCGGCCGCGGTGGGCCATGCCGATCACGACCTCGTCGAGCCCGGCCTCGGCGGAGGACTCGAGCACCTCGCCGAGCAGCGGGATCAGCGACTCGCCGCCCTCCAGCGAGAACCGCTTCTGGCCGACGTACTTGGTCTGCAGGAAGGTCTCGAACGCCTCGGCGGCGTTGAGTCGGTTGAGCACGTGCTTCTGCTCGTCCGTGGTCGGCTTCTCGTACTTGCGCTCGACCCGTTCCTGGAGCCAGCGCCGCTCCTCCGGGTCCTGGATGTGCATGTACTCGATGCCCAGCCGGCGGCAGTACGAGTCGCGCAGCACGCCGAGGATCGAGCGCAGCTTCATCCGCTGCTTGCCGGCGAAGCCGTTCACCGGGAAGACCCGGTCCAGGTCCCACAGGGTCAGCCCGTGCTGGAGGACGTCCAGGTCGGGGTGCTTGCGGATCTTGAACTCCAGCGGGTCGGTGTCGGCCATCAGGTGGCCGCGCACCCGGTACGCGTGGATCAGCTCGTGCACCCGCGCGGTCTTGTTGATCTGGCCCTCGGAGTCGACGGCCACGTCCTGCACCCAGCGCACCGGCTCGTACGGGAGGCGCAGCGAGGTGAAGACCTGGTCGTAGAAGCCGCGCTCGCCGAGCAGCAGCTCGTGCATCACCTTCAGGAACTCGCCGGACTGCGCGCCCTGGATGATCCGGTGGTCGTACGTGCTGGTCAGCGTGATGATCTTGCTGACCGCCAGCTCGGCCAGGGTCGCCTCGCTCATGCCCTGGTACGGCGCCGGGTATTCCATCGCGCCGACGCCGATGATGGCGCTCTGGCCCTGCATCAGGCGCGGGATCGAGTGGACCGTGCCGATGCCGCCCGGGTTGGTCAGCGAGATGGTGGTGCCGGCGTAGTCCTCCATGGTCAGCTCGTTGCGGCGGGCGCGCCGGACCACGTCCTCGTACGCCTGCCAGAACTGCCGGAAGTCCATCTGCTCGCAGGCCTTGATGGAGGGCACCACCAGGTTGCGGGAGCCATCTGGCTTGGCCAGGTCGATCGCGATGCCCAGGTTGACGTGCTCCGGGCGGACCATCGCCGGCTTGCCGTCGACCTCGGCGTAGGAGTTGTTCATCTCCGGGTGCTCCACCAGCGCCCGGACCATCGCGTAGCCGATGAGGTGGGTGAAGCTCACCTTGCCGCCGCGACCGCGGGTCAGGTGGTTGTTGATCACGATGCGGTTGTCGACCAGCAGCTTCGCCGGCACCGCGCGGACGCTGGTCGCGGTCGGCACGGAGAGCGAGGCGTCCATGTTCTGGACGATCTTCGCGGCGATCCCGCGCAGCGGGGTGGTGCCCGCGGCGCTCACGGCCGGGGCCTTGGCGGCCGGCTTCGCCGGGGCGGCGGCCTTGGCGGCCGGCTTCTCCGCCGGCTTGGCGGCGGGCTTGGCCGGGGCGGGGGCGGGCTTGGCCGCGGCGGGCTTGGCGGCCGGCTGCTGGGTGACGGTGGTGACCGCCTCCTGCTGCTCGGCGGGCTCGGGCTTGGCGGCCGGCTTGGCCTGGCCGTCCGGGCGCGGAGTCGCGGCGCCGGGGGCGGGTCGGTAGTCGGCGAAGAAATCGTGCCAGGCCGAGTCGACGCTCGAGGGGTCGGCGAGATAGCGCTGGTACATCTCCTCGACGATCCACTCATTCGGGCCGAAACCCGCCAGTGGGTTCTCCTGCGAAGTCTGCTGGGTCGACACGGCCGCTAATCGCCTCTTTCACGCGGGTTCGTAATGTCACGCGGTGTCACCCTGTGCCCGAATAGGGACACGCGGGAGACGGGTCCCAGGCTACGCCGTACGAATGGCGCAGGCATTCTCGCCTCCGGCTGGTGGTCCGTTTCACAGAAGATGCCAGAAGTTCGGCAAACCCAGCGTGGCGAGCCGGTCTTTGCTAGGCGACGCTCGGCCCCGGTCGGTGACGGGTGGCCACCGGCCGGGGCCGGGTCGGGACGGGCGGTTCAGGCGATGTCGCGCCGCCGCATGATGGCGGTGCCGATCGCGGCGGTGACCGCCGCGTACCCGATCAGCACGGCCGCGCCCACCCACTGCGGCGGGTTGCCGGGCAGCTCGGTGCCGCTGATCATCAGCTGCGACGCGGTGGACGGCACGACGACCGCGAGCTTGCTGATCCAGTCCTGCTTCAGCCACTGCTGCAGGAGGAAGAAGACCAGGTTCGCGGCGGTGGTGCCGACCAGGTAGAGCACGACGGCCGTGATGGTGGCGCCGATCTGGCTGCGGATCAGCACGCCGAAGCCGACGCCGAGGATCCCCCACAGCACGTACGCGAGCAGGTTGAGCAGGAGCGCCCGGGTGACGTCCCAGGTGCCGAAGTGCGCGTCCCAGCCCTTGACGCCGAAGAAGATCAGCGTCGCCGGCACGGTCAGCAGGGTGGTGATCAGCCAGAGCACCGCCCCGAAGATCGCGGCGGTGACCAGCTTCGCGCCCACCACCATGGTCCGCCGGGGCGTGGTGAGGAACGTGGTGGTCGCGGTCTGGTGGTAGAACTCGTTGGTCACCACCAGGATGCCCAGCAGCAGCACGAAGAGCAGGCCGAAGTACTGCCCCGAGGTGAACAGGTTGGCCGCCTGGTAGACCTCGTTCGCGGTGGCCCGGATCGTCTCGGCCTGCTCGGGCGAGACGCCCTCCAGGTCCTGCCCGCCGGTCAGGCTGAAGTTCGCGTTGATGGCGTTGACCAGGAACGCCAGCGCCAGGGTGACCAGCGCCCCGATGCCGAACAGCCACCAGGTGGCGGTGGTACGGATCTTGAGCAGCTCGGACCGGACCAGGTTCATCGGATCTCCGCCTTTCCGGCCGTCAGTTCGAGGAAGACCCCCTCCAGGTCGGGACGCTCGGTGGTCAGCTCGTGCAGCTCCACCTTGGCGGCCAGCGCCACCCGACCCACCGTCGGGGCGTCCACCCCGGTCACCAGTAGCGCGCCGTGCCCGTCGGCGGCCACCGTGGCCGACTGCTCGCGCAGCGCCACGGTCAGCTCCTCGGCCTGCGGGGTGCGCACCCGCACCCGCCCGCCGTGCGCCATCGACCCGATCACCTGGTCCACCGGTCCCTGCCGGACCAGCCGGCCGGCCGCGATGATCACCACGTCGTCGGCGAGCAGCTGCATCTCGGAGAGCAGGTGGCTGGAGACCAGCACCGTCCGGCCCTCCGCGGCCAGGCCCTTGAGGAAGCCGCGCATCCAGCGGATCCCCTCCGGGTCCAGGCCGTTGGCCGGCTCGTCGAGGATGAGCACCTGCGGGTTGCCGAGCATCGCGGCGGCGATGCCGAGCCGCTGCTTCATGCCCAGCGAGTAGCCCTTGAACTTGCGCTTCGCCGCCGGGGTGAGCCCGACCAGTGCGAGCGCCTCGTCGGCCCGCTGCCGGGGCAGCCCGGCGGCCGCGCAGATCACCCGCAGGTGGTTGATCCCGGTGCGGCCCTTGTGCGCGCTGGACGCCTCCAGCACCGCGCCCACCGAGCGCAGCGGGTCGGCCAGGTCGGCGTACCGGTGGCCGCCGATGGTGGCCCCACCGGCCGTCGGGGTGACCAGGTTGAGCAGCATGCGCAGGGTGGTCGTCTTGCCGGCGCCGTTCGGGCCGAGGAAGCCGGTCACCCGGCCGGGTTGGACGGTGAAGGACAGATTGTCGACCGCCCGGACGTTCTTGTACTGCTTCGTCAGTCCGGACACCACGATCTGGCCGGTCCCGGCGCTGGGGCTCCACTGCCCGTCGGACATCGTTCTCCTCTCCTGCCACAGCGCGCGGACGCGCCGATGGGGACGCCGTTGCGGGGGCGCCGTGGCACAGCCTGGCAACCGCGCGCAAGCGGGTCAATCAGGCGGGACGCGTAGGTCCTCCTCCCGCTTGGGCAGGAGGCGGTCATCCTGAGGGAGGAGAGATCAGGCCGCCGGCAGCGCGATCCAGGTGGCCCGGGCGTATCCGAGCAGCTCGCCGTCCGGCCCGTAGAGGCTGGAGTGGACCTCGGCCTTGCGCCCCTCGCCGCCGACCATCGCGCCGGTCACCACGCACTCGTCGCCGGGACGCGGCAGCGCCCGGACCACCGCGGCGATCCGACCCAGGACGTACGGCCGGCCGGGGGCGATCACCGCCCAGCCGCCGGGGCAGTCGAGCGCGGCCCAGACCGTCGCCGGCACCACCTCGGCCGGGGCGCGGAACGGCGCGGCGGTCCGCCCGTCCGGCAGCCGGCCGGGGAAGATCCGCAGTCCGTCGGGGTTCTCCGGGCCGCAGACGTAGCAGCCGGGGAAGGGGTGCTCCACCAGCCCCGGGTACGCCTTCGCGGCGGCCTCGGCGGTCGGCCGGTCCACCGGCGGCACCACGGCGGTGAACCCGTCGACCCGGCGTACCTGGGCGATCACCTGGCCGTCCGGGTCGCGGACCTCGCCGTCGACCACGGTCAGCGGGGCCTCCAGCGGGGGTGGCTTGCGGAGGGTGACCTCGACCGGGCCCCGGTTGTCCACCGCCGCCGCGAACACGCCGGCGCTCCACCCGCCGTTGCCCGACCCGGCCGGCCCGTGGAACCGCGACTCGATGATCATGCAATCCTCCCCGCCCTGTTTCTCCGCAGCCTGCCACGCCCGCTTCCGGCACCCCCACCCGGGCGAGTGCGGGGACGGAGTGTCGGTCGGCGTTCACCGGATCGACGCTCCCGGTCACCGGGGGCGGCAACCCACGCCCCCTACACAGATCCCATGGCCGTTCTGCACGCCGCTGGCGCACCCCTCACGACCAGCGGATACACCCTGCTGATCGCCGACGACCCCACCCTGGTCGCGGCCGCGCAACGCCTGCGTCACGAGGTGTTCGCCACGGAGCTCGGCGCCACGCTGGCCCCGGCCGCCGCCGGGCTCGACGCCGACGAGTTCGACGCCCACTGCGACCACCTGGTGGTGCTGCGGGAGGGCACCGACGAGGTGGTCGGCACGTACCGGCTGCTCCCGCCGGGGCGTACCGACCGCCGCTACTCGGACGGCGAGTTCGACCTGACCGCGCTGGCCCCGCTCCGCGACGACCTGGTCGAGGCGGGCCGCTCCTGCGTGCATCCGGACCACCGCTCGGGCGCCGTGATCAACCTGATGTGGGCCGGCATCACCCGCTACCTGCACCTGCGCGGGTCGCGCTGGCTCGGCGGCTGCGCCTCGGTGCCGGTGGCCGACGGCGGGACGGCGGTGGCCGAGGTGTGGGCGCAGGTCACCGCCCGGCACCTGGCGCCGCCGCCGCTGCGGGTGACGCCCCGCCGGCCGTGGTTCGCCGAGGCGCCCGCCGCCGCGGACCCGGCCGCGCGCCGCGCGCTGGTCCCGCCGCTGCTCCGCGGCTACCTGCGGCTCGGCGCCTGGGTCTGCGGGGAACCGGCGTACGACCCGGACTTCGGCTGCGCCGACTTCTACGTGCTCTTCTCGCTGGACCGGCTGAACCCCCGCTACCTGCGGCACTTCCTCGGCGGGGAGCCGTCGTGAGCACCGCTGAGCTGTGGCGGCCCACCTCGGGGTGCGGTCCGCGGTGCCTGCCCGGCCCCGCCGGCGCGGCGGTGTCCCCGGCCCGTCGGGCGGGGCGACTGCTCGGGGTGGCCGGGATGCTGCTGGTCGGCGTCGGGCTGGGCGCGGTCCTGCCGGTGCTGCCCGCCGCGGACCGGCGGGCCGCGCTCGGGGTCTGGGCCCGGGGCACGCTGCGGGCGTTCGGCGTACGCCTGACGGTCCGCGGCCGGCTGCCCCGCCGCCGGGCCCTGCTCGTCGCCAACCACGTCTCCTGGCTGGACGTCCTCGCGGTGCTCGCGGTGGCGCCGGCCCGGATGGTGGCCAAGCGAGAGGTGCGGGGCTGGCCCGTGCTGGGCGTCCTCGCCGCCGTGGCCGGCACCGTCTTCGTCGACCGCTCCCGGCCGCGGGAACTGCCGACCACGGTCGGGCGGGTGGCCGCCGCGCTGCGCGCCGGCCACGCGGTGGCGGTCTTCCCGGAGGGCACCACCTGGTGCGGTGCGGCGGCCGGGTGCCGGCCCGCCCGGGGGTTCCGTCCGGCCATGTTCCAGGCGGCGGTGGACGCCGGCGCGCCGGTCGTCCCGCTGCGCCTGGGTTACCGGTACGCCGGCGACCGCACCACGCTCGCCGCGTTCCTCGGCGAGGAGACCCTCGGGGAGTCCGTACGCCGGGTGCTGGGTGCCCGGGATCTGACGGTGTCGGTCGCGGTGGCCGGGGCGTTGCACCCGACCGCCGGGGCGGACCGGCGGGTGCTGGCCCGGGCCGCCGAGTCGGCCATCCACCTCACCCCGCCCCCGCCGGTGCGTCCGTCCCCGCCGGTGCGTCCGTCCTGCGGGGCGGCAATGCGTCGGAGACCTCCTTGGGAGCTGACGTCACAGACGACCCAACCAGCGGGGGTTGCCGGGTGGGAAGCCGCGCGCCGGGGTGAACCTGTCTGAGTCGGCGGTGATGTCAGCTCCAAGGGCGGCGGCGACCTTCCTCTACGCCGCGGATAGCGGGGCCGGTTCGTCGCGTTCGCGACACACTCGCGACAGTCTTGTTCAGTCGCGATGTATCGCGTTATGCTCGTCCCGTCGCTCGACGTGCCGTCCGGCACGTCACCGAGGGGAGGACGCCATGACCAGCTGGACGGTCGACAGCCCGCAGCAGCTCACCCTGGACGGGCCGGTTACCCGGCTGGACGTCCGGATGATCAGCGGCCGGCTCAACGTGGTGGGTACGGACGGCCCGGCCCGGGTCGACGTCACCCGGGTCAGCCGCCGGCCGATCCTCGTCGAGCACCGCGACGGCCGGCTGAGCGTCGGCCACGAACGGCCGCCGCGGTGGCCGGGGGTGCTCTGGTGGCTCGGTCAGCTCGGCCGCCGGTTCCGGGCCGAGGTGTCCATCGCCGTACCGGCCGACGTGCTGGCCGACCTGCACCTGGTGGACGGCGCGCTGGTCGCCTCCGGCCTCCGCCGGGACACCCGCGTCGACGTCACCTCCGGCCAGGTCACCCTGATGGGGCTGCGCGGCCGCACCACCGCGAAGGTCACCTCCGGCCCGGTGGAGGCGCTCGGCGTGGGCGGCGACCTGAACCTGGAGACGGTCTCCGGCGAGCTGATCCTCGCCGACAGCGCGCCCGAGCGGGTGCGCGCGCACGCGGTCTCCGGGTCGATCACCTGCGACCTGGACAACCCCCGGGGCAGCGAGATCCGGCTGACCGCCATCTCCGGCAGCATCACCGTCCGGGTCCGCGAGGACAGCGATCTCGCGGTGCACCTGCACACCACCTCCGGCCGGATCACCAGTGGGTTCCCGCAGATCGGCGGCGGCGCCGGCTTCGGCTCGATCAAGGACAGCCACGGGGTGCTCGGCGCGGGCGCAGGTAAGCTCTGGGCGTCCGCGACCTCCGGCAGCATCGCGCTGCTGGCCCGGCCGGTCGAGGACGACGACGACCTGGAGGAGCAGCCGTGACCGCCGTGTTCAGTCACGGGCGGCTCCGGCTCTACCTGCTCAAGCTGCTCGACGACGGCCCGAAGCACGGCTACGAGCTGATCCGGCTGCTGGAGGACCGCTTCCTCGGCCTGTACGCGCCGAGCGCCGGCACCATCTACCCCCGGCTCCAACGGCTGGAGGCCGAGGGGCTGGTCACCCACACCGCCGCCGGCGGCCGCAAGGTCTACGAGATCACCGAGGGCGGCCGGGCCGAGCTGCGGCAGCGCGCCGACGAGCTGGCCACCCTGGAGTCCGACATCACTGCCTCCGTGGCCGACCTCTCCGCGCTGGCCGGGGAGATCCAGACCGAGGTACGCGGCTCCGTCCGCGACCTGAAGCGGGAGCTGCGTGAGGCGGCCCGGCAGACCCGCCGGACCCGCTGGGAGCCGCCGCCGACCCGGCCCACCGCCAGCGGTGCCCGGACGGCGGCGGCCGAGTCGCCCCTGCTCGCCGAGTTCGACCAGCGGCTCGCCGCGTTCACCGTGGAGGTCGGTGCCCTGGTCCGCGCCGGTCGGCTCACCGACACCCAGCTGCGTACCGCGATCCGGCTGCTCGACGGCGCGCTGGACGGGCTGCGCCGGCTGCTCCGCTGAGCCGGCGCGGCTCACAGGTTGTTTCCAGGATCCACCCAGCCCGGCCGCAGCCAGAGCACGGATGATGGGTGCCATGGTGGCTACCCAGACCGAGGCCCGACTGCTCGTCGTCGAGGACGATCCGAACATCCTCGAGCTGCTCTCCGCGAGCCTGCGCTTCGCGGGTTTCGACGTCGCCACCGCGACGAGCGGCAGCGCGGCGCTGAACGCCGCCAAGGACCACCGGCCCGACCTGGTCGTCCTCGACGTGATGCTGCCCGACCTGGACGGCTTCGAGGTCATCCGGATGCTCCGCGAGGGCGGTACGCGTACGCCGGTGGTCTTCCTGACCGCCCGGGACGCCACCGACGACAAGATCCGCGGGCTGACCCTGGGCGGCGACGACTACGTCACCAAGCCGTTCAGCCTGGAGGAGCTGACCGCCCGGATCCGGGCGGTGCTGCGGCGGACCGCCACCGGCGAGCACGCGCCCTCCCGGCTCACCTTCGCCGACCTGGAGTTGGACGAGGAGACCCACGAGGTGCACCGGGCCGGCCAGCGGGTGCAGCTCTCGCCGACCGAGTTCAAGCTGCTGCGCTACCTGATGCTCAACGCCAACCGGGTGCTCTCCAAGGCGCAGATCCTGGACCACGTCTGGAACTACGACTTCCGGGGCGACGACAACATCGTCGAGTCGTACATCTCCTACCTGCGGCGCAAGGTCGACAACACCCAGCCGCGGCTGATCCACACGCTGCGCGGGGTCGGGTACGTGCTGCGCAAGCCGGCGGCGTGAACGCCGTCCACAACGCGAAGGGCTGGCTGCGCGGAATCCCGCTCCGGGTCAAGCTGGTCGCCTCGGTCCTCGCCCTGGTGGCGGCGGCACTGGTCGTGATCAGCTCCCTCACCGCGTTCTTCCTGCACAGCTACCTGGTGGGCCGGGCCGACGACCAGCTCAACTCCTACCTCAACCAGGTCGAAGGGGAGTTGCCCGTCGACAACACCGGAAACACCCTGCCGACCGACTACATGCTGGTCATCGCCAATCGGAGCACGGGTCTGGGCGACCTTCGTTACGACAAGTCCTTCGCCCGGGACGACCTGCCCGGCTCGCTCACCCAGTTCGCGTGGTACCAGCGGCACGCCGACCAGGGCGCCTTCACCACGGACGCAGCGGACAAGCATCTGCGCTGGCGAGTAGTGATCAAGCAGGTGAGCCCGGACCAGTACATCGCGGTCGGGCAGAACCTCAACGACGTGGACCTGGCAGTGCGGCAGCTCGTCTGGATCGACCTGCTCGTGGGTGGGGCGGTGCTGATCATCCTGGCGTCGGTCGGCGCCGGGATCGTGCGTACCAGTCTCAAGCCGCTCGTGGAGATCGAGCGGACCGCGGCGGCGATCGCCGGCGGCGACCTGAGCCGACGGGTGCCCGACCCCGAGGAGGGGCGGGCCTGCCCGACCTCCGAGCTGGGCCGGCTCTCCCGCGCGCTGAACGCGATGCTCGCGCAGATCGAGGCGGCCTTCACCGCCCGGGCGGCGTCGGAGGCGGCGGCCCGCAGCGCGGAGGTCGGCGCCCGGGACGCGGCGGCGGCGGCGCAGGCGTCCGAGGCGCGGGCCCGCCGCTCCGAGGAGCGAATGCGCCAGTTCATCGCGGACGCCTCGCACGAGCTGCGTACCCCGCTGACCACCATCCGGGGCTTCGCGGAGCTCTACCGGCAGGGCGCGGCCCGGCAGCCCGAGCAGACCGCCGGCCTGCTGCGCCGGATCGAGGACGAGGCGGCCCGGATGGGGCTGCTGGTGGAGGACCTGCTGCTGCTGGCCCGGATGGACCGGGAGCGGCCGATCACCCTGGCCCCGGTGGAGCTGCCGGTGCTCGCCTCGGACGCGGTCCAGGCGGCCCGCGCGGTCGACCCGGAGCGCCGGATCGAGCTGGAGATCGAGCCCGGTGCCGGCCCGCTGGTGGTGCTCGGCGACGACGCCCGGCTGCGGCAGGTGATCGGCAACCTGATGACCAACGCGCTCACCCACACCCCACCGGAGGCCTCGGTGACCCTGCGGCTGCGGGTGGAGCCGGGCAACCTGGCCGTGGTGGAGGTCGCGGACACCGGCCCGGGCCTCACCCCGGAGCAGGCCGAACGGGTCTTCGAGCGGTTCTACCGGGTGGACGCCGCGCGGACCCGCCGGGCCGGCGGGCCGACCAGCACCGGGCTCGGGCTGGCCATCGTCGCCGCGCTGGTCTCCGCCCACCACGGCACGGTCGAGGTGGGCGAGACGCCGGGCGGCGGGGCCACCTTCCGGGTCAAGCTGCCGCTGCTGCCGGAGGGCCCCGAGTCCGGGGAGTGACTTTCAGAAAACCTTCAGGCAGGTTCCAGGTGGGTCGCAGTGCCAGGGGGCAAGGTGTAGAACATGACCGACCACGAGACCGACCCGCAGCGGACGCCGGCTCCGGCCGACGCCGAGCCGTCGCACCCCACCGCCGAGCTGCCCCGCACCGGAGACGGGCAGTCGGACTCCACCGCCCCGCTGCCCCGCACCGGAGACGGGCAGCCGGACACCGCCAGCACCCCGGCCGCCGCGCCGGTTCCGGCCGACTCCCCGGCCGCCGGAACCCCCGCTCCGACCGCTGGCGAAGCCGCGCCGGCCCACCCCGGCAACCCGTACGCGCCGCCGCCGGCGACCCCGTCCGCCCCGCCGTACCAGCCGCAGCAGCCCTGGTACGGGGGCCAGCAGCAGGGCGGCTGGGCGCACCAGGGCGGCTACCAGCCGCACGGCGGCCCGGTGCCGCCGTACCAGGCGCACCAGGCGTACCCGGGCGCGCAGCCGCACCAGGCCGGCCAGCCGGTCCCGCCGTGGGGCCCGCAGCCCCAGCCGGTCCGGCCGAGCCGGGCCGGGAAGTTCCTCGGCGCCGGCGCGCTGGCGCTGGCCCTGATGCTCGGCTCCGGCGTGGCCGGCGGCGCCCTCGCGCTCGCGGTGGGCGGGCACACCACCGTCACCCGTACCTACTCGGCGGCTCCGGTGATCAACAGCGCCGACCTGCCGAAGATCGCGGCCGCCGTCCAGGACAGCATCGTCACGATCATGACGGACAGCGGTGAGGGCTCCGGGGTGATCCTCAGCGCCGACGGGTACGTGCTGACCAACAACCACGTCGTCGCCTCCGCCAACGGCGACACCGTGAAGGTGGTCTTCGCCGACGGCAAGACCGCCCAGGCGAAGATCGTCGGCACCGACCCGAAGACCGACCTCGGCGTGGTCAAGGCCAGCGGGGTGAGCGGCCTGAAGGCGGCCAAGTTCGGCGACAGCGACGCCATGCAGGTGGGCGACCAGGTGCTCGCCCTGGGCAGCCCGCTCGGCCTGCAGGGCTCGGTGACCGCCGGCATCCTCAGCGCCCGCGACCGCACCATCCAGGCGGGCGAGGGCGGCCAGCAGCAGAACCCGCAGCAGGGCGCCAGCTCGATCTCCGGCCTGCTGCAGACCGACGCCCCGATCAACCCGGGCAACTCCGGCGGCGCGCTGGTCAACACCCGGGGCGAGGTGATCGGCATCAACACCGCGATCGCCACGGCCGGGCAGGGCAGCAACGGCAACATCGGCGTCGGCTTCGCCATCCCGAGCAACAAGGCCAAGGACGTCGCCGAGAAGCTCCAGCGGGGCGAGAAGGTCAGCCACCCGTCCCTCGGGGTCAGCGTGAACGCCGCCGAGGACGGTGGCGCGATGATCGCCGCGGTCACCCCGGGCAGCGCAGCCGAGAAGGCCGGGCTCCAGCGGGGTGACGTGATCACCAAGTTCGGCGACAAGGTGATCAACGACTCCAACGACCTGGTGGGCGCCGTCCAGTCGGGCAAGGTCGGCGACCGGGTCCAGGTGGAGTTCAAGCGGAACGGTTCGACCGAGACGGCAACCGTGACGCTCGCCGAGACGTCCTAACCGACAGACCTGCCTCCTCCGGGGCGGGGGGGGGGGGGGGGGGGGGGGGGGGGGGGGGGGGGGGGGGGCCGGGTTGTTTTGTTTTTTTCTCCTCCTCTTGTGCTTTTTCCCCCCTTCCCCC
>NZ_JBVJJA010000027.1:0-65595 GCF_055586005.1 Micromonospora sp. NPDC051924 | reverse complement strand
CCGCCCCCAAACCCCCCCCCCCCATGCCGCCGCGGCCTCCCGCCCCCCCCCCCCCCCCCCCCCCCCCCCCCCCCCCCCCGCCCGTTTTTCGGCTCTCACCCGCTCCGGGTGAGCCCGGCTCACCCCGTCCGGCGGCACGCTCGACGCACCGGAAACCGCACGGGAGGGGACGTCATGACCACCACCGCCGCCGTCCGCACCGATCCGGAGATCCAGCGGGACGTGCTCGCCGAGCTGGACTGGGACGCGCAGACCCGGCCGGCCGAGATCGGCGTGACCGTCGCCGACGGCGTGGTGACGCTGACCGGCCAGGTGGACAGCTACGCCCGGCGCTGGGCGGCCGAGCGCTGCGCCCACCGGGTACGCGGGGTCCGCGCCGTCGCCAGCGACCTCGAGGTACGCCTGCCCGTCGCCGAGGAGCGCACCGACGCCGACATCGCCATCGCGGCCAGTCGGGCGCTGGAGTGGGACAGCTTCGTCCCCGCCGAGCGGCTGGACGTGACCGTCGCCGACGGTTGGGTGATGCTCCGCGGCGAGGTGGAGTACGGCTTCCAACGGCGTACCGCCGAGCGGGAGCTGCGCCGGCTGCGGGGCGTACGCGGGGTCACCAACCTGATCGAGGTGCGGCCGCCCACCCCACCCAGCGACGAGCAGAATCGCCGCGACCTGGCCCGGGTGCTGTTCCGGCGGACCGGCACGGAACGGATCGACGTCCAGGTCAGCGGCGACACCGTGGTACTCGGCGGGGTGGTCCGCTCGTGGTGGCAGCGGGAGGAGGCGGAACGGGCCGCCTGGACCACGCCCGGCGTACGCGAGGTGCACGACCGGATCGTCGTGACCGGCTGAGCAGGCGGGCCTCCGTTTACCGCCGGTCGGGCCGGGAATGCGCCGTTGATCACGTACGTCGGGGAGGACTCGTGGCCGTGAACCACCTGCCGTCGGACCGCTCGCGCGCCCGCCCGTTGCGGATCGCGATGGTGGCGCCGCCCTGGCTGTCGGTGCCGCCCCCCGGCTACGGCGGCCTGGAGCAGGTGGTGGCCGGCCTGGTGGACGCCCTGGTCGACCATGGCCACGCGGTGACCGTCTTCGGCGCGGGCCGGGACCACGGCACGGCCGCCGACTTCGTTTCCACCTGCGCCGACCTCCAGTACGAGCGGCTGGGCGAGTCGCTGCCCGAGTTGGCCCATCTGGCCCACGTCAACCGCCTGGTCGATCCCGCCGACTTCGACATCGTGCACGACCACACCACCATCGGCCCGATGGTCGCCGGCCGCCGGACCGTACCCACCGTGGCCACCGTGCACGGCAACCCGGTGGGGGAGTACGGCACGGTGCTGAGCAACACCGACCACGGCGTGGGTCTGGTCGCCATCTCGCACGCGCAGCGCCGGGCGAACCCGGACCTGCCCTGGGTCGGCACGGTGCACAACGCGATGCCGCTGCGCGACTTTCCGCGCAAGCGTGCCCCCGGCCGGGGCCCGGTGCTCTGGCTGGCCCGGTTCAGCCCGGACAAGGGCCCGGACCTGGCGATCCGGGCCTGCCGGGCGGCCGGCCTGCCGCTCACCCTCGCCGGCAAGTGCAACGAGCCGGCCGAACGCCGCTACCTCGCGCAGGTGGTCGAGCCGATGCTGGACGAGGACGTCACCCTCGTGCTGAACGCCGACCGGGAGGCGACCCTCCGGTTGCTGCTCGACGCCCGCTGCCTGATCATGCCGATCCAGTGGGAGGAGCCGTTCGGCATGGTGATGGTCGAGGCGATGGCGACCGGCACGCCGGTGGTCGCGCTGCGCCGGGGCGCCGTGCCGGAGCTGGTCCGGCCCGGGTTGACCGGGCTGGTCTGCGACCGGCCCGAGGAGCTGCCCGCGGCGCTGCGCCGGTCGTCCGACCTGGACCCGGCCGACTGCGTGGCCCACGTTGCGGAGAACTTCTCCGTGGAGCGGATGGCACTCGGTTACGAGTCGGTGTACCGGACCTTCCTGGCGGCCCGAGCCGCGTACGGGGGGGAGCGGCGGGCGATCCCGGTCGTCGCCCGCTGACCGGTCAGGCGCGGGCGCCGGCCAGGTCGGCCGCGGCCGCGTCGAGCTGGTGGGCGTACTCCGGGCTGATGCTGCCCTCCCGCTGCCGCTCGGCGATCTTGCCGCGGAGCCGGTCCACCGCGGCGGCCAGGTCGGCCGCCCCCGACGCGGCGGTCGCGTTGTGCAGCAGGTTGCGCAGGTCCACCCCGACGTCGCCGCGGATCTGGCCGGCGGCCAGCCCGGCCTCGATCAGGCCCTCCACCCGGTTGGCCGCCTCGACCAGGCGGACCGCGGGCGGCGGCGCGGGCGCACTGCCGGTCGTGCGGGCGGGCCGGCTGGGGCTCGGCGACGGGGGCTCGGACCAGGCGGTGCCCCGGGTCGGCGGCGCGGCGGAGGGGACGACCACCGGCCCGGTGGCCGGCAGCCCACCGGACGGCGGCTGCTCGTCCGGGATCAGGGCGGGCACCAGCAGCGCGGCCCCGGCGACCACCACCACACCGACCCCCACCAGCAGCGGTCGGCGACGGGTCGCCGGGCGACCGGCGCCGGCCGGGCCCGCGCCGACCGTCGTGGCGGCCTGCGGGTCGGCGGGCAGTAACTGGTCCCGCAGCGCCGCCGCCACCTGGTGCGCGGT
Source organism: Micromonospora sp. NPDC051924 (assembly GCF_055586005.1). Lineage (NCBI taxonomy): Bacteria > Bacillati > Actinomycetota > Actinomycetes > Micromonosporales > Micromonosporaceae > Micromonospora > Micromonospora sp. NPDC051924. The sequence goes on along the minus strand of NZ_JBVJJA010000027.1, from coordinate 62,946 downwards.
GGGCCGCCGCCGTGGCTCGCGGGCCAGGCAGCGCAGGCAGATCTCCGCGACCGGCGCGGGCAGCCCGGGTACGTCCAGCGTGGGCGCCGACCTCTCGGCCGGCGCCGCGCTGAGCTGCTCCCAGGTGTCCGCCGGGTACGGCACCTGACCGGTCAGCGTCTCGAACAGCAGCACGCCCAGCGAATAGACGTCGGTGGCGGGCTGGGACGGCGTGCCGTCCAGCCGTTCCGGCGCCACGTACGCCGGGGTGCCGAAGGTGCCGCCGTCCTCGTCCTCGTCGGGCGCGCCGACCCGGGTGGCGATGCCGAAGTCGAGGACCTTCGCGCCGACCCGGGTCATCATCACGTTCGCCGGGGTGATGTCCCGGTGCACGATGCCCAGCCGGTGCGCGGCGGCCAGCGCCTCGGCCACCTGCGCGCCGATCTCCACCGCCTGCGGCCAGGGCAGCGGCCCCTCGGTGAGCCGGTGCTCCAGCTCCTCGCCGGCGAGCAGTTCAAGCACCACGAAGGAGGTGATGCTGCCGTCCGGCGCCACCGTCTCGCCGTAGTCGTGGACGGCGGTGACGTGCGGGTGGACCAGCTGGGCGGCGGACCGGGCCTCCTCGCGCACCATGTCCCGGAAGCGGGCGTCCGCGGCGAGCGACGGCGCGAGCACCTTCACCGCGACGATCCGGTCCAGCACCTCGTCGCGGGCACGCCAGATCACGGACATGCCACCGGCCCCGATCTGGTCGATGAGCCGGTACCTGCGGGCCAGCAGCCTGCCGCCGTGCAGTGACGCCTTCACCTCGCACCTGCCTGGGCTTGGGAGCGGTATCAGGTTGCGGGAATGTGTCCGACCTGTCAACGACTGTCCGGTCCATGGTCGGCCGGCTGTGCGCCGCCGGTCGCCCCGGGTGAGCACGGCCGCCGGCGGGACCGGCTCAACCGGGCCGCCTTCCGGCCGCGTGCCAGGATGAACGGCATGGCAGGTGGTCCGGTGGCGTTCGTGCTCGGTGGCGGCGGGGTGCTGGGCGCGGTCGAGGTGGGCATGCTGCGGGCCCTGTTCCGCGCCCGCATCCGGCCGGACATGGTGCTCGGCACCTCGATCGGCGCGGTCAACGGCGCCCTGGTCGCCGCCGACCCGACCGAGGCGGTCACCGACCGGCTGGTCCGGCTCTGGGCCTCCCCGGAGGCGAGCGAGGTGTATGGCGACTCCGTCGCCCGGCAGCTGCGCCGCTTCGCGGCCCGCACCCACCTGCACTCGCCCCGGCCGCTGCGCCGGCTGCTGGAGAACGAACTGGGCGAGGAAACCACCTTCGCCGACCTCAAGGTGCCGTTCCGCTGCTGCGCGGCGAACATCGAGCGGGCCGCCGAGCACTGGTTCCACAGCGGACCGCTGGTGCCGGCGGTGCTCGCCTCCGCCTCGGTCCCCGGCCTGCTGCCGCCCACCGAGATCGACGGCCAGCACTACATCGACGGCGGGGTGGTCAACTCGATCCCGGTGGGCGAGGCGGTCGCCGCCGGGGCGAAGCAGATCTTCGTCCTCCAGGTGGGGCGGATCGAACGCGAGCTGTCCCCGCCCCGGCGGCCCTGGGAGATCGCCCAGGTGGCCTTCGAGATCGCCCGGCGGCACCGGTTCGCCCGGGAGATGGCGGCCCTGCCGGAGGGGGTGGAGGTGCACGTGCTGCCCACCGGCGGCCCGGGGCCGCGCGAGGACAGCCCGTGGGCGTACCGCGACATGGCCGCGGTGGGGCGGCGGATCAGCCGCGCGTACACCGCCTCCCGCCGCTACCTGGACGCCCGGCAGGAGCGCTGATGCCGCTGCCACCGCGGTGGGTTCGCCGGTTGGTCGTCGCCCCCGGCGTGGTGCTGCTGGCCGTCGCGGTCCTGGTCACCCTGCCCGGCTGGGCGCTGCTGGCGCTGGCCGCCTCGCCGCTGGTGCCGGGGCGGCTCCGGCCGCTGCGGCTGCTCTGGATCGGCACGGTCTACCTGCTCTGGGACGCCGCCGCGCTGCTCGCCCTCTTCGCGCTCTGGCTGGCCTCGGGCTTCGGGAGGTACAAGCGCTCGCCGGCCTTCCAGCGGGCGCACTACCTGCTCGCCGGCCGCTTCCTGCGGGTGCTGTTCTGGCAGGCCCGCTGGACGCTGCGGCTGCGCATCGACGTGGTCGGCACCGACCCGGACACCGCGCTGCCCGGACGTCCCGAGCTGGTGCTCTGCCGGCATGCCGGCCCCGGTGACTCGTTCATCCTGATCCACGCGCTGGTGAACTGGTTCCACCGGGAGCCCCGGATCGTGCTCAAGGAGAGCCTGCAGTGGGACCCCGCGATCGACGTCCTGCTCAACCGGCTGCCCAACCGGTTCATCGCGCCGGGACCGGACGGCCGGGAGTCGGCGGTCCGGCAGATCGGGCACCTCGCCACCGATCTGGACGACGACGACGCGTTCGTGATCTTCCCGGAGGGCGGCAACTTCACCCCGAAACGGCGGCTGCGGGCCATCGCCCGGCTGCACGCGCTCGGCCTGGAACGGATGGCGCTGCGCGCCGAGCGGATGCAGCACGTGCTCGCCCCGCAGCCGGGCGGGCTGCTCGCCGCCCTGGACGCCGCCCCGGACGCCGGGGTGATCTTCGTGGCGCACACCGGGCTGGACCGCATGCTCACCGTCACCGACGTCTGGCGGGAGCTGCCGATGGACAAGCGGATCGTGATGCGCTTCTGGTCGGTGCCGCCGGAGGAGATCCCGGCCGGCAAGCAGCAGCGCATCGAGTGGCTCTTCGACTGGTGGGCGCGGATCGACCAGTGGATCGCCGCCAACCGCGACGGCGTCACCGCCGGTTGACCCACCCCGGCCGGCACGCCGCGTAGGGTGCGCTCGTGGAGCAGATCTGCGTGGTGACCACGGTGGTGGACGCCCGCCGGGTGGCGGACGTCCTCGCCGCCGCGGCCGTCGCCGGCCGTCTGGCGGCCTGTGCCCAGGTCGGCGGCCAGGTGGACAGCACCTACTGGTGGCGGTCCGCGATCGAGACCACCACCGAGTGGTCGGTGCAGTTCAAGACCGCGCCGGACCGGGTGGACGCCCTGGTCGACCAGCTCCGCGTCAACCACCCGTACGAGGTGCCGGAGATCCTGGTGACCCGGGTGGAGAGCGGCAACCCCGACTACGCGGCCTGGGTGCACGAGCAGACCAGACCCTAGGTACTCCTACTCTGTTCGCCCTTGCCCCCGGCCACGATGCTGGTCGGGTGGAGAACACCGGCTACCCCTGTCCCGGCTGCGGCGCCCCCGCCGATCTCGTCGCCGGTTGCCGTGGCTGCGGTCGACCGCCGTACCCGCCGGCCGCCGAGGTGATCCGGCTGGACCGGGAGATCGCCACGCTGGCGCCGCAGGTGGAGCAGGCCCGGGTGGCGTACCAGGAGCTGAACGCGCGGCTCGGCACGGCCGTGGTTCGCCGGGCGGAGCTCGGCGCCCGGATCCGGCGGGAGATCCCGTCCCCGGGCCCGGTCGTGCCGGCGCCGCAGCCCCAGCCTCGGCCCGTGCCGCCGCTGCCGGCCGTCGCCGAGCGGCCGGGCGGGGCGGAGACCTCGACCCGAGCGGTGCAGGGTCTCCTCTTCGTCCTCGGTGGACTGCTGCTCGGCACGGCGGCGGTGGTCTTCACCGCGGTCGCCTGGGCCGCGTTCGGGGTGGCGGGGCGGGCGCTGATCCTGCTCGCCTGCACCGCGCTCGCCCTGGCCGCGCCGCTGCTGGCCCGCCGGCGCGGGCTGCCCGGCACCGCCGAGACGTTCGCCGCGGTGGGGCTGCTGCTGGTGCTGCTCGACGGCTACGCGGCCTGGTCGGTGGACCTGTTCGGGGTGACCGGCTGGCCGGTGAGCCGGTACGCCGCGTTGGTCGGGGGGATCGGCGCGGCCGTGGCGGCCGGGTACGCGCGGCTGAGCCGGCTCACCGTGCCGTGGTTCGCCGCGTGGCTGACCGCGCAGCCGGTGCTGCCGTTGGCGGTGGCCGCGGCGGAGCCGTCCGCGGCCGGCTGGGCGGTGGTACTCGCCGGCGTGGCGCTGGGCGACCTCGTGGTGGTGGTCGTCCTGCGGAACCGGATCGCGTCGCGGGTGGGCGGCGCGGTCCGGGAGCGGACCGGGGTGCCGTCGCCCGTCGGCGGGGCCCCGGTCCGGGACGGGGTGACCGGCGGGGGGCCGGTCCATCCCGACCCGCGGTACGGGGAAGCGGTGGCCGGCGGGGGGCCGGCCGCCGCGCCGCCGCCCGCCGGCCCGTTCGCGCCGGTCGACCCGGCTGCGGTGCCGGCGGGTCCGGGTGCGATGCCCGCCGGTTCCGGTGTGGTGCCCACCGGCCGGGGCACCGGGTCCGCCGGTCCGGCCGCGCCGGCCGGGGCGACCGTGGCGGGCCGGCGCGCGGTGCCGGCGGCGCTGCTCGCCGGGCAGGTGCTCGGCTGGGTCGGCCACGCCGTCGCGCTGGCCGTCGCGGCCGGCTGCGCGCTGGTGCCGCTCGCCCTGGGGCGGGCGGCCGGCAGCCCGCTGCTGGCCGGCGGCCCGCTGCTGCTGGTGGCGCTCGTCCTGTTGGCCGGCGCGCTGGCGGCCGGCGGCCGCCAGCACCGCGTCGTCGCGGCCGGGCTGCTGGTGCCGGTGCTCGCCACCGCGCTGCTCCGACCGGTCGCCGAACTCCGGCCGGGACTGCTGCTGCTGGCCGCCGCGCTGGTGGCGGCCGGGCTGTCCGGGGCGGTGCGGGCGCTGCCGGAGCGGCTGCGTACCGGGCCGCGGGTGGGGACGCTCGCGATCACGGCCGGCCTGGGCCAGGTCGTGGTGTCCGGCGCCGCGTTCGTCGGCGGGGCCACCGCCCTCGCTTCCTACCCGGCCTGGTCGGGAGCCGAGCCCGTGCCGACCTGGTCGTGGGGCTGGCAACTCCTGGTGGCCGTCCCGCTCACCGCCGGAGCGGTGGCGCTGCACGTGCCCCGGGCCGGCTGGCCCGTCGTGGGCGCGGTCGGCGGCACGCTGGCCGTGCTGGCCGTACCGTCCGCCACGGTCACCCGGTGGCCGCTGGTGGTGGCGCTCGACCTGGTCGTGGCCGCCGCGTTGCTGCTCGCCGCCCTGTACCGGCCGGCCGGCGTCCGACGGCCCCAGCCCGGTGCGTCGGCCGCCGCGCCGCGACCCGGAGCCGTCGTCGTTCCCGCGCTCGCCGCCGCCGTGTTGTCCGGGCACGCCCTGCTGGTCGGCCGCGCCGGCCCGGCCGGAGCGGCGACCGCGCTCGCCGTCGTCGCCGCCCTCGGCGTGCTGGCGGCGGCCCTGAGCCGGCACGGCAGCGGCGCGCAGCCGGCCGTCGGGGGCGTGGCGCTCGCGGCGGCGCTGGTCGCCGTGCCGCAGGCGGTGGCGGTGGCCCTGCTCGGCTTCGGCGCGCCGTCCTGGTGGCAGCTCCGGGGCGCCGCCGCGGCCGTCGGGGTGCTGGTGGTCGCCGTCCTCGCGGTCCGTCGACACTGGCCCGACCTGCACGGGTACGCCTCCACCGGCTTCGCCGTCGTGGTCGCCGCGGTCGCGGCCACGCCACTGCTCCTGCCCGGCGGTGAACCGGTGTCGCTCTACGCCGCCTCGGGCGTGCTGCTGGCGCTGGCCGTCAGCGGGGGCACCCGGCCGACGGCTCCAGGTCGCCGCGCGGCGCCAGACGCGCCGAGCTGGAGTCGTCGCATGACGATCGCTCCGCGGGTGGTCGCCGCCGCGCTGGCCGCCCTCGCGCTGGCCGCCGCCGCTCCGGCCGCCCTCGGCGTGCTGGCGGAACTGCCGGTCCGCCCCTGGTCCGGGGTGCCCGCCGTCGGGCCCGTCCCGGGCGCGCTGCGCGCCGGGCTGGCGCTGCTGCTGCTCGGGGCCGCCGCCGCGGGGTACGCCCGGATCGCGCCGGCGCCAGGTCGCGGCGCGGCGTCGAGCTGGATTCGTTCGAGCGGCGGGTGGTGGCTGCCCGCGCTGGTCGCGTGGCCGTTCGGCGCGGTGGCGCTGCCGGTGCTGCTGGCGGCGGCCGGCGCGCCCTGGCCCGTGGTGCCGGCCGTGGTGTTCGGCACCGGGCTCGGCGCGCTGCTGGTCGCGGCGCTCGCCCCGCCGCGCCCGGCGCTGCTTCCGGTGACCCTGCCGCTGGGGGCGGTGCTGGTGCTGCCCGGGCTGGGCGGGCTCCTCGCCACCCGGGCCGGGACGCTCGTCGGGCTCGGGGCGCTGGTCGTCGCCGCGGCGGTCGTCGGGGTGTCCGGCCGGTGCGCCGGCACCCGGCTGACCGGCTGGCTGGCGGCCGTGGGGGCGATCACCGGCTTCGCGGTGACCGCCATGCTGGCCGCCGGTCAACCGGTGCGGACCGCCGGGTTCGCCGTTCTGGCGGTGGCGGCGCTGGTCCTGCACGGCGTACCGCTGCTGCGGCCGGCCGGTGCGATCCGTGCCGGCGGCGCGGAGGCGACGTCGCCGGCCGGGGCCGGGATGCCGGTCCGGCCGGCAGCGGCGGGGAGCCGGGCGGTCGGGACGGCGGCGCTGGAGGCGGCGGCCCAGGCGGTGGCGCTGCTGGCGTTGCTGCTCACCGGCGGCGCGCTCCGGCCCGCGGCAGCGGTCTGCGTGCTGTGGGGCGTGGTCGTCGCGGTACGGGTGCTCCGGCGGGGCGAGTCGCCGGCCGGACGCCGGGCCCTCGCCGCGGTGGCCGGTGGCAGCGAGTTGCTCGGCGGCTGGCTGCTGCTGGCGGCCGGCGGCGTGGCGGTGCTGGAGGCGTACACGGGGCCGGCGGCGGCGTTGGCCCTCGGCGCCGGGCTGGTGGCGCTGCGCAGCCGGCCCGGCCTGAACAGCTGGCTCGCGCTCGGCCCGGGGCTGGCGGCGGCGCTCCTGCCCAGCCTGGTGTCGGTGGTGGCGGCACCGGACCCGCAGCCGTGGCGTCGGCTGGCGCTCGGCGTGGTCGCGCTGGCCGTGGTGCTCGCCGGGGCGGCCCGGCGCTGGCAGGCGCCGGTCGTGCTGGGCGCGGCGGCTCTGGTGCCGCTCGCGCTGCACGAGCTGGCCCGGGGCTGGGACCTGCTGCCCCGGTGGATCTTCCTGGGGTTGGGCGGGCTGGCGTTGATCGGGCTCGCCGCCACCTACGAGCGGCGGCGGCGGGACCTGGCCCGGCTGCGCGCCCTGGTCGGCCGGATGGGGTAGGGCTAGCACCACCCGCGGTTGGGGGGTTGCCTGGATTACTGAGAGCGACCATTTCGGCCATACTCGGTGACGGAGAGTCGCGCCGTCGGCGCGATCCATGGAAACCGGGGAGCGGGATCGGATGACCTCATCGACGTTGACGGCACCACCGGCTCGGCGGGGCAGTGACTACGCGCGGCTGTCCCGCCGGGTCGCCGAGGCCGGGTTGTTCGCCCGCCGGCCGGGCTGGTACGCGGTCCGGATCGCGCTCACCCTGGGTGCCTACCTGGCCGGGTGGGCCCTGGTGGTGGCGGTCGGCGACTCCTGGTGGCAGCTGCCGTTGGCGGCCGGGATGGCGGTGGCCACCACCCAGGTGGCGTTCCTCGGGCACGACGCCGGGCACCGGCAGATGTTCCGTCGGCGCGGCCCGAGCGAGCTGGCCGGGCTGGTCGCCGGCAACCTCGCCGTCGGGCTCAGCTACGGCTGGTGGGTGGACAAGCACAACCGGCACCACGCCAACCCGAACCACACCGACGAGGACCCGGACGTCGGGGCCGGCGCGCTGGTCTGGACGTACGAGCAGGCGGTGGCGACCCGTGGGTTCGGCCGGTGGCTGGCCCAGCGGCAGGCGTGGCTCTTCTTCCCGCTGCTTCTGCTGGAGGGGCTGGCGCTGCACGTGGCCAGCGTCCAGGCGCTGGTCGGCCGGGAGCCGGACGGCCGGTGGCGCACCCCGGTGCGGCACCGCGCGGTGGAGGCACTGCTGCTCGTCGCGCACGCCGCCGGCTACCTCGGCCTGCTGTTCGCGGTGCTGTCGCCGGGCAAGGCGCTGCTTTTCGTCGCCGTCCACCAAGGGCTGTGGGGGCTCTACATGGGGTGTGCCTTCGCCCCCAACCACAAGGGCATGCCGATGCCGACCGGCGAGGACGACCTGGACTTTCTGCGCAAACAGGTGCTCACCTCGCGGAACGTGCGGGGCGGCCGGTTCGTGGACGGTGCGCTGGGCGGGCTGAATTACCAGATCGAGCACCACCTCTTCCCGAACATGCCCCGGATGAACCTGTGCCGGGCACGGCCGATCGTCCGGGCGTACTGCGCGGAACAGGGCATTCCGTACGCGGAGACCGGGCTGGTCGAGTCGTACCGGCAGGCGCTGGCACACCTGCACGAGGTGGGCCGCCCACTGCGGCGCCGGTGACCCGGCCCGCCGGTACGGCTTCCCGCCGTGCCGGACAACGGGCCTGACCGGCCCTGACGGTAGGGTCGTCGCATGGCAGACGTGCTCACCGCCGAGGCGGTGCGGGACGAGCCGGCCGGGTCGAGCCCGGCCCGGCGGATCGACGACATCGTCCGGAGCGCCCCATGAGATTCGAGATCAGCAAGGTGCTGGACGCCATCGAAGGCCGGGTCACCACCGACCCCTCGTTGGCCCGCGCCGTGGTCGACCTGGCCGAGGTGATCCGCTGGCAGGACCTGGACGGCGGGCGGCCGGCCAGCCTGCTGCGGCTCGGCATGGTGATCGACGCCCTCTCCCGCGAGCTGGGGGAGGACAGCGTCCCGGTCTACGCGATCGTGCACCGGGCGCTGCTCTCCGACGCGGACCTGACCTCCAACGAGCGGATGGTGGTCCGGCGCTGGGCCGACGACGGCCTGGTCGAGGTGCTGGACCAGCCCGGCGACCGGGTGCTCGAGGTGGCCGACCTGCTCGGCCTGCCGGTGCTCAGCCGGGTCCGGTTCGACGGGTTGCAGGGGCGCTACCCGTGGCTCGGGCAGGCGGGACGGGTGCTCGCCCCGGTGCCCGGCGCCGGCGGCCCGGTCTTCATCGCCCACGTCGGCGGCGGGCAGAGCCCGACCTCCGGCGGCCGGTCGCCGGTCGGCGCGAAGCTGCTGGCCCGGCAGTGGCGCTGCCCCGAGCCCGGGTGCGCCCTCTTCGGCGGTGGTGGGGGCGGGGGCGCCTTCGCCGACCTGGCCCGGGTGGATCGCGCCCCGGCCGGCCAGCCGCCACCGTCGCTGCGCAACGGCGTGCCGACGTGTCCCCGGCACGGCGCCCGGCTCGGCGACGCCGGGCCGCGCCCGCGTACGGAGGTGCTGGCGGTCCGGATCGGCGGGCTGGTGCGGCGGCGGTTCGTGCTCACCGAGACCCAGCCGGTGCTGGTCGGCCGGGCACCGGACCCGGCCGACGGTGTCGTGCTCGGCCAGTGGCTCAACGACGAGGCGCGGCGGTGGATCAGCCGCAGCCATGTCCGGTTCGAGTTGCGGGTCGGCGAGGTGATCGTGACCGACACCAGCACCAACGGCTCGGGTGTCCGGCCCGGCGGCTCGATGGCCGAGGCGGATCGGCTCGCGCTCGCCCCGCAGCAGTCCCGGGTGCTCGCCGAGGGCGACATCGTCGAGCTCTATCCCGGGGTGCAGGTCGGCCGGGCCGAGGCGCTGCCCAGCGACGCGAAGTTCAGCCCGACCTCGGTGATGGCCGAGGCGCCCACCATGGCGATGCGGCTGCCGCGTCCCTGACGCCGACGGCGAAGGGCGCCGGGACCGTCGTGGTCCCGGCGCCCTTCTTCGCGTACGGGGTCAGCCGGCCAGCACGGCGGCGAGTTGGGCCACCGCGTGGTCGATCTCCTCCTCGGTGATCACCAGCGGCGGGGCGAGCCGGATGGTCGAGCCGTGGGTGTCCTTGGCCAGGACGCCCCGCTCCATCAGCCGCTCGCAGGCCTGCCGGCCGGTCATCAGCGCCGGGTCGATGTCCAGCCCGGCCCAGAGGCCCCGGCCCCGGACGGCGACCAGGCCCTTGCCGATCAGGCCGCGCAGCCCGGCGTGCAGCCGCTCGCCCAGCTCGGCCGAGCGCCGCTGGAACTCGCCGGTGGCCAGCAGCCGGACCACCTCGGTGGCGACGGCACAGGCCAGCGGGTTGCCGCCGAAGGTCGAGCCGTGCTGGCCCGGCTTGAGCACGCCGAGCACGTCGGCGTTCGCGGCGACCGCGGAGACCGGCACGATGCCGCCGCCGAGCGCCTTGCCGAGCAGGTACATGTCCGGGACGACGCCCTCCAGGTCGCAGGCGAACGTCGCGCCGGTGCGGCCCAGGCCCGACTGGATCTCGTCGGCGATGAACAGCACGTTGCGCTCGGTGCAGACCTCGCGGACGCCCGGCAGGTAGCCCTCCGGTGGCACCACGACGCCCTGCTCGCCCTGGATCGGCTCGAGCAGCACGGCGACGGTGTTCTCGTCGATCGCGGCGGTGAGCGCGGCCAGATCGCCGTACGGGACGACCGTGAAGCCCGGGGTGTACGGCCCGAAGTCGGCGCGGGCGTCCTCATCGGTGGAGAAGCTGACGATGGTGGTGGTCCGGCCGTGGAAGTTCCCCTCGGCGACCACGATGTTGGCCTGGCCCGGGGTGACGCCCTTGACCTGGTAGCCCCACTTGCGGGCGACCTTGATGCCGGTCTCCACCGCCTCGGCGCCGGTGTTCATCGGCAGCACCAGGTCCTTGCCGCACAGCTCGGCCAGCTCCCGGCAGAAGTCGGCGAACTGGTCGTGGATGAAGGCGCGGCTGGTCAGGGTGAGCCGGTCGAGCTGCGCGTGCGCGGCCTCGATCAGCTTCGGGTGCCGGTGGCCGAAGTTCAGCGCCGAGTAGCCGGCCAGGCAGTCCAGGTAGCGGCGGCCGTCCACGTCGGTCAGCCAGGCACCCTCGGCGGACGAGATCACCACCGGCAGGGGGTGGTAGTTGTGCGCCGTGTGGCGCTCCGCCTCGCGGACCGCGGACGGCGTCCGCAGCATGTCGTCGACGATCACTTGACTGCCTTTCCCTGTCGGAGTCGCAACGTGCAGCACTTCGGTCCGCCGCCGGCCTTGCGCAGCTCGGACAGGTCGATCCCGATGGTCTCGTAGCCCCGGTCGCGCAGCTTGGCGGCCAGGTCGGTGGCCTGGGCCGGCAGCACCACGTGCCGCCCGTCGCTGACCGCGTTCAGCCCCAGCACCTCGGCGTCGGCCATGGTCGCGTGGATCGCGTCCGGGAAGAGCCGGCGCAGCACCGCCCGGCTGCCCGGCGAGAACGCCTCCGGCAGGTACGCCACGGTCCGCTCGTCGAGCACGGTGAGGGCGGTGTCCAAGTGGTAGAAGCGCGGGTCCACCAGCTGCATGGTGATCACCGGGTAGCCGAAGACCTCCTGGAGCTGGGCGTGCGAGGCGTGCGCGGTGCGGAACCCGGTGCCGGCCAGCAGGTGGTCGCCGACCAGCAGGACGTCGCCCTCACCCTCGTTGACGTGCTTCGGGTCGTACATCTCGAAGCCGGCGGCCTCGAACCAGGCCCGGTAGGCGGGGGCCTCGTCGGCGCGCTGCGGGTCGCGGAACTGCACCGCCATGGCCTTGCCGTCGATCACCGTGCCGCCGTTGGCGGCGAAGACCATGTCCGGCAGGCCGGCCACCGGGTCGATCAGCTCGACCTCATGGCCCAGGTCGACGTACGTCTGGCGGAGCTGCTCCCACTGCCGGATCGCCAGGTCGGCGTCGACCGGCGCGGTGGGGTCCATCCACGGATTGATTGCGTAGTCGACGGCGAAGTACGTCGGCCGGCACATCAGCAAGCGCTGGCGGATGGCGTCCATCGTCATGTCGTGCTCCCAGGGTCGGGCGCGCCCGGCCACCGTCGGCCCACGGGCTGGCGCCGTGGTCCAACGGTATGTGGCGCGGGCCGACGACATCCACCGCGAGAAGTTGCGTACGGCGTCGGATCGTTGCGTCTGGCCGACATCTCGCGGTGGATCGTTGCGTCTCCGGGTCAGGCCCGCTCAGCCCCGAGGTGCGTGTGCCGGTGCCGGCGCGTCCCGATCTCGTCCAGCACGGCGACCGCCAGGTCCGCGTACGTGATCCGGCTCGCGGCGTCGGCCGGCGCGAACCGGTAGCGGCCGGTGGGCGCTGACCCCGCTGGGGCGCAGCCTGCTCGGTCCGATGGAGGTCGCCTGCGCCTGAGCCCGGGAGCACTGGGAGGAACTGCTCGACGCGCGCGAGGGCGTCGTCGCGGAAAAGGCGTCCCCGGACACACTTCGGGGGCGGCGAACCGCCGCCCCCGAAAGAGGTGTTGCCCGGCCGGTGAACCACCAGAGCTGATCGGGCGGGCCGGAGCTCCGCCGGCGAGCCGGACAGTGCCCGTCAGAACCAGTTGGCAAACTGTGAGTCGAGCCACTCGCGGAACCGGCCCACCCACTGGCCGTCGGCGGTCGGCCAGTCGAACTGGCCGGTCATCGCCACGACGCCGAGCACCACGGCGGCCAGGCCGGCGACGATGCCGATCAGCGCATCGGTCTTGCCGGCGATGTGCCGGCGGCGGGTGGCCATCAGACCGAGCACGGAGAGCACCGCGCCGACCGCGCCGAGCCCGATGCCGTACCCGGCGAGGGTGCCGGTCAGCACGAACAGCGCGCCGGCCACCGAGACGATCAGGCCGAGGGTGGCCAGCAGGCTGGCCCGTGGCTTCGGGCCGACCGCCACCGGGGCGGTCCGGGAGTCCAGGTCGGGCCGCTCGACCGGCCGGTCCGGTCGGCCGTCCCGGTCCAGGTCCGTTGCCACCGGGCGGTCGGGCCGGCCGTCCCGGTCGAGGTCGACGGTGCGCTCCTCGGCCGGGTCCGGGGCGACCGCCGGGCCGGTGGGCGGGGCGGCGGTCGCGCCGCTGCGGTAGGTCGTCCGCTCCGCGTCGCGGCCGGTCACCACCGGTGTGCCGTCCACCCGGTCGGCGACGGTGCTGTCGTCGCGGGCGTCGACGACGCCGTCGCCGTTCACATCCGCACTGCGCGCCGGACCGTTCCGGCGAGACAAGATCTTCACTTCGACACCTCCTGATCAGGGCGCGGAGGCCGCGCATGACAATGAGGAGGTACCCCGTGCGGAGGAAGTCGACACCCGTCTACGGGTTCGTCCCGTTCCGGTCGGCGTCGTCGTGGTGGCCGGGGCTACCGTTGCCGGCGTGCCAGAGGGACACACGATCCACCGCCTGGCGGCCCGGCACGCCGAGCTCTTCGCCGGCGACAAGGTGCACGCCGCCAGCCCGCAGGGCCGCTTCGCCGAGGGCGCAGCCCGGCTCACCGGCACCGTCCTGGAGAGCACCGAGGCGTACGGAAAGCACCTGCTGCACCACTACGCCGGCGAGCTGACCCTGCACGTGCACCTCGGGCTCTACGGCAAGGTCACCGACGGTCCCGGCGAGCCGCCGCCCCCGGTCGGGCAGATCCGGCTGCGGCTGTCATCCGACCGGCACTGGCTGGACCTGCGCGGCCCCACCGCCTGCGAACTGCTCACCCCGCCCGAGGTCGCCGCGCTGCGCGACCGGCTCGGCCCGGACCCACTGCGCGCCGACGCCGACCCGGACCGGGCGTACGCGCGGATCCGGCGCAGCGCCACCCCGCTGGCCGCGCTGCTGCTGGACCAGTCGGTGGTCGCCGGCACCGGCCTGATCTTCGTGACCGAGGCGCTGTTCCGGGCCGGACTGCCGCCCACCCTGCCCGGCCGCGAGCTGACCCCGGCGGGCTGGCGGGAGCTTTGGGCCGACCTGGTCGCGCTGATGACCCTCGCGGTCGAGCGGGGGCGGATCGACACCGTACGGGAGATCCACCTGCCGGAGGCGATGGGCCGCGCGCCGCGGGTCGACCGGCACGGCGGCGAGGTGTACGTCTACCGCCGCCCCGACGCGCCGTGCCACGTCTGCGGCACCGGGGTCAGCCGGGGCGAGCTGGCCGGCCGCAACCTCTACTGGTGCGCCACCTGCCAGGCCGACTGACGCCGGTGGGCGTCAACTCGCCGCACGAAGGAGGCCGCGCGGCCGGCGCCGGAGCTGCTCGACGGCAGCCGCCGTCGCCTCGTCGGCGGGGAGGAGGACGACCAGCTGCTGGGCGTCGGTGCTCGACAGCTCCAGCTTCTCCCGGTGCCAGCGCAGCTCGGGCCCGGTGGGATGGTCCATCCGGAGCGGGACCTGCGGCGGGGGCAGGTGGTGGTGGAGCCGCCGGGTGAACTCCGGCCCGGCGACCGGGGCGAGTTCGGCCCTGAACCACTCGGCGGTCTCCGCGGACGGTCCGAGCCAGAGGTCGAAGGCCTGCTCGTCGGCCACCTGGTCCCACTCTGGGAGGAACCTGCGGGCACGCGGATCGGTGAACACGTAGCGGGTCAGGTTCGGCGACTCGGTGTCGAGCACCCCGAGTCCCCGCATGATCAGCTCGAACCCACCCGTGTACGCGAGCACGTCGCCGAGGCGGTTGGTGACGAACGCGGCCGCGGGCTCGAGAAGTCGGAGGGTCGCCAGCACCGTGGGCCGGACCTCACGGTTCGGCGGCGCCGGCCGCGGGTGCCCGGGGCAGGCCCCGCCGGTGATCTTCACGAGGTAGCGCAGGTGGTTGCGCTCCCTGGCGTCCAAGCTCAGGGCGTCGGCGAGCGCCTTCACCACGCCGGGCGACGGGTTGCGGTCGCGTCCCTGCTCGATGCGGGTGAGGTACTCGACGCTGATCCCGGCGCGGTCGGCCACGTCCGAGCGGCGCAGGCCGGGTGTGCGGCGCCGGCCGCGATCGGGCAGGCCGAAGGACTCCGGCTGGATGCTGTCGCGCTTGGCACGGACGAAATCCCCCAACGGCGTACCCATGAGTCCGGAGTCTAGGGCGGACGCGGGCGGCCTTGAATCTCGTAGCGTGGCCCTGCGAGGGCCAGCCTGCGCCCGGTCTGGTTGCGGCCGTCGCGGCGGCGGACCGTGGAGCGCATGAGCGAGAAGCACAAGTTGGCCATTGTCATCGGAAGCGTCCGCGAGGGCCGGTTCGGACCGGTCGTCGCCTCCTGGGTCGCCGAGCAGGCGCGCGAGCACGGCGGGTTCGAGGTCGACGTCGTCGACCTCGCCGAGGTCGAGGTCCCGCTGTCGTTGCCGGCACTCTCCCCGAAGTTCGCCGGCGACTCCTACCCGCGCCCGGAGGGGATGGCGTCGCTGACCGCCCGGCTGACGGATGCGGACGCCTTCATCCTGGTCACGCCGGAGTACAACCACAGCTACCCCGCCTCGCTGAAGGCCGCCATCGACTGGCACTTCACCCAGTGGACGGCCAAGCCGGTCGCCTTTGTCAGCTACGGCGGCGCTGCCGGTGGTCGCCATGCGGTCCTGCACCTGGAGAACGTCCTCACCGAACTGCACGCGGTGACCATCCGCGACGGCCTGGCCTTCGCGAACTACTTCACCGGCTGGGAGGATGGCCGGCCGCTGGACCCCCAGGCGCCCGGGTACGCCAAGACCCTGCTGGACCAGCTCGCCTGGTGGAGCGGGGCCCTGCGGGCGGCACGCGACGCGGCCCCGTACCCGGCCTGACCGGACCCGTGCACCGGTCCCCGGCCGTCGCCGGGGACCGGTCAGTCCGCGCCGAGCAGCCAGCGGACCACCTCGACCTGGTTCGGGAAGACCTGCCCCTCGCCGACGCTCCACGCCGTGCAGTGCACGATCGTCCAGCCCCGGACCCGCTCCCGGTCCAGGCCCAGCTCGGCGCTGATCCGGTCCAGCCGGTGCCGGACCGCCGCCGGCGAGTGCCCCAGCTCCATCCCGCGCACGATCGGCACCGGTCCGAACTCCCGCTCGCCGGTCAGCGGCTTCGGGTCGATCGCCAGCCATGGCTCCCGGGCCGCCCGGAGCACGTTGCCGGCGTGCAGGTCCTGGTTGACCAACACCTGCTCGCCCTGGCTCGGCGCCAGGTCGGCGAGCAACCCGAGCGCGGCGTCCAACAGCCGCCGCTCGTACGGCCGGTTGGCCGCCGCCCACTCGGCCGGGATCCGCTCCGCCCAGCGGGCCGCCTCCTCGGCCAGCGGGGTGAACCGCGGGCTGGCCGGCACGGCCAGCCGGGGCAGCAGCTCGACCATCGCGTCCAGCGCCACCTCGGGCGCGAGCTCGTACAGCGGGGTGCCGGGCACGCAGCGCTCGACCAGCAGCGCCCGCCGCTCCGCGTCGTGCGCCAGCAGCCGGACCGCGCCCCGGCCGGCCCAGTGGGCCAGCGCCGCCGCCTCGTCCCGGCTGTCGTCGTCCGGGTACTGCAGCTTCAGCACGGCCGGCGTGCCGTCCGGCAGCTCGACCGGCACGGCCAGCGAGGCGAACGCGTACCCGAACGGGGGTCCCACCACCCGGAGGTGCCACTGCGCGACGCACCCGGCCAGACGGTCCGGCAGCACCGCCCGCCAGGCCCGGCCCGCCGGGACCCGTTCCGTCCACCGCAGACTCTCGGGGATCTCCACCCGGTCATCCTCGCGGCTGCGCCTCGATCGCGTACAACCGATTCCGACGCGGTGCCGTCTGGAAGAGCGAACCCCACGGAGGTGGCCGGATGCCGGACGCATCGGACCAGGAATACGTCGAGTACGTCACCGCGCGCCTGCCCGCGCTGCGCCGGCTCGCGTACGCGCTCTGCGGCGACGCCGACCAGGCCGACGACCTGATGCAGGAGACCGCGACGCGGCTCTACCTGCGCTGGGCGCGGATCGGCGAGGTCGAGCAGCTCGACGCGTACGTCCGGACGGTGCTGGTCCGGCTGTTCCTGGACACCCGGCGGCGCGGCTGGTGGCGGGTGCACCTGTTCGGCGGGCCACCCGACGTGCGGTCCACCGAGGACCGGGGCGCCGAGGACCGGACCGTGCTGCGCGAGGCGCTGGCCAAGGTGCCGCCCCGCCAGCGGGCGGTGCTGGTGCTGCGGTTCCTGCACGACCTGCCGGTGGAGGAGGTGGCCCGCACGCTGGGCTGCTCGCCCGGCACGGTGAAGAGCCAGACCTCGCACGGGCTGGCCGCGATGCGACGACTGCTCGGGGACCGGGAGCTGGCCGGCCGGGCCGGAGAGGAGCGGTGACCATGACGACCGATGACGAACGCGTCGCCGACCTGCTGCGGCGACTGGACGACGAGCCGGCGGGCCCGCCCCGGATAGACCTGCCGGGGGCGATCCGGGAGGCCCGGCGGCGGCGACGCAACCGCCGGGTGGCGGCGGCCGGGGTGGCCGCGCTGGGCGTGCTGGTGGTGGCCGTGCTGCCCGGGATCCTGCACCGGAGTGACCGGGCGGCCCCGGGGCCGGCGGTGAGCCCGAGCCCGTCAATGCCGTCGCCGAGACCGCGGCCGACCGGCCCGTGGGAGGGGGTGTGCACGGCAGCGCTGCTGCCGGTGCCCGGCGGCGACAAACGGGGCGAGGTCACCGGCGGTGACCCGGACGGCCAATGGCTCGTCGGCCGCCGATCTCGGCAGGGCAGCCGCATGCCGGAGTTCGGCCTGCTGATCTGGGAGGGGGACCGGGTCCGGGAGGTCGAGTTGCCGGGCTCCATGCAGGAGTTGTCCGACGTCAACCGGTCCGGCTTGGCTGTCGGTTCGTCCTGGGATGGCGGTGGCGACGGGCCGCGGGCGTGGGCGGTGAGCGACGGCAAGATCATCAGCCTGCCCGAGGGGACCAACACGGGCGCGACGGCGGTCAACGACGGCGGCCGGATCGTCGGCTACCGGAACCAGCGGCCCCCGGGGGAACCGGGGGTTATTCAACGACCGGTGGTTTGGAACTCCTACCGGAGCCAGCCGGTCGACCTGCCGCTGCCCGGCCCGCAGTGGGAGGGAACGGCGATCGGCATCGACGAGGACGGCACCGTGCTGGCCAGCATGTCCGAGGGGCACCGGGGGCAGCCCAACCGCGCGGTGGTGTGGCGCCCAGGCGCCGCCCGGCCGGAGGTGCTGCCGTTGCCGCAGGTGCCGGGTGGGGAGGCCTACACGTTCCTGCCGCTGTCGTTGAGCCAGGGCTGGGTGACCGGCATCGCCGACCGCTACACCCAGCCGGGAATCCCCCGTAGCGGCTCGAACCTGTATCCGGTGCGGATCGACCTGCGGACCGGAAAGGCGGGCGTGCTGCCGGGCCAGCTCTTCAACGGGACCGGAAACGGTCGGGGCTGGATGGCCGGCTGGCTCTCCGGCGACGTCCCCGGCCTGCTCACCGACACGAAGTCGGTGAAGCTGCCCGTGCCGGACGGCTGGCGCGGCGAGAAGCGGGGCGGGGTGCGCAGTTTCAGCGACGACGGGCGGGTGCTCGGTGGGGAACTCCAGTTCGACAACCAGGGGGCCCGGCCGGTGCGCTGGACCTGCCGGTGACCGGTCCGGGGGCGGTCCCGCACCGCCCCCGGACCGGAGCTCTCAGCGGAGCCGGCGGATGTCGCCGTACGCCCGGTAGAAGCCGCCGCGGCCGGACTGCCGGACCTCGGTGACCAGGTAGCGCGCCCCCGGCTCGCGGATGCCCTTGGGGAACTGCACCGACCAGTCGCGGTGGTAGCCGTCGGAGAGGACGTGGATGCGCAGGCGGCCGCCCTGCTCGACGCACTGCACCACCACGCCGGACCGGTCGTCGGTGGTCACCTCCATCGAGGTCCAGGCGGCCGGCTCGGGCAGCCGGGCCGGCGCCTTGACGTCGACCACCTCGGGCACGCTGCCCGCCTCGGCGGCCCGGATCGCCGGCTCGCTGGCGTCGATGCAGGCCAGGTGGCCGCTGGTGGTGACCACGTAGAGCCGCTCCTGGTGGTACTGCATCGAGTACGCCGAGCCGCAGCCGGTGCCGAGCTTCCACAGCCGGTTGCCGGCCTCGTCGAAGCAGTAGATCGAGGACGCGCTGTCGCCGGCGAAGACGTACCGGCCGCCCTCGGCGGTGGCGCAGGAGAAGACCGCGGCGTCGCACCGGTACGTCCGCTCGGCCCGCCCGTCCTTGCGCAGCCGCACCACCTCGCGGGTGCCGGTGCCGGCGAACACGGTGTCCCGCTCCTGCCAGCCGAAGAGCACCGCACCGGTCCGGGTGTGCCACAGCTCCCGCCCGGTACGCCAGTCGTAGCCGGTGATCCCCTGCGAGTGGCCGTGGTAGAGCGCGTCGGTGTCGCAGCGCACCATCCAGGCGGACCGGCCCCGCCCCGGCCGGCGCCAGAGGAACTCGTCCTCGTGGTCGATCGCGGCGATGCCGCCCTCGCGGTCGGAGACGCCCAGCACCCCGTCGTGGATGTCCAGCCAGTAGATGTCGATGTCCGGGGCGATCGCATACGCCACCCGGGGCACCTTGCCGGACAGGTCGTAGACGTTGCCGTCGTCGCAGCCGGCGTAGATCCAGGCGTCGTCGGCGACGATGCACTTCACCCCGTCGGGGAGCCGGACCTGGTTGAGCACCCGGGCGTCGTGGTCCAACGTGGTGATCACCCCGTGCTCGTTGCCGACCATGCAGGTCTGCCCGTCGATGAAGATGCCGAACGCGGGCGCGCCCGAGTGGTAGCGCCAGAGGACCGGGGCAGTGCGGGCGGTGGAGCGGGTGCTGACGATCTGCCGGCGGGACACCGCCCGCTTCTGGCGTGCGCCGCGCACCGCCGGGGCGTACCCCTTGCGGACCTTCTCGCCGATCTTCTTCGCGGCGGCGGCCCGGGCGCGGGCGTTGTCCGGATAGCTGGAGGTCTTCACCTGGCCCTGGTCGCCGATCCGTCCGTATCGCACGGTCATTGCGGTGTCGTCCACCGCCACCTCGTAGAACTTGTGCGCACCACCGTCCACTTCGGACAGTTCGAGGTAGGTCGTCTCCTGCGACATGGGGATGCCTCCGAGGGAAAGTGCCGGACCCGGCAACGACAGCGCGCACACGCTAACCCCGCCCCCCGACAAAGAACTTCGGGTGCAGTTGTTGTCACCCCAGCGACAACAACTGCACCCACAGCGGCTCAGGGCTGCCAGCCGGCCGCCGTCAGAGCCGCGCGGAGTTGCGCCACCACGTCGGCGGGGCGGTGACGGACGTCGAAGGCGGTGAACCGGCGGATCCGGTCCCCCTCGATCCAGACCCGGTTCTGCCGGCGCAGGTCCGCCGCCCAGTTCCGGGCGTCCATGTGGTGCGCGCCGTCCACCTCGACGTGCAGCCGCCAGCGTCGCCAGTACGCGTCCAGATAGCGCGTCCGCCCGTCGGCGTCCCGGCGGCGTTCCTGGCCGTCCGGCACCGGCAGTCCGTGCCGCCGGCAGAGCCGGACCAGGTCGATCTCGGAGAGCGCCTCCGCACCGCCGGCCACGTCCCGCAGCGTCTCCCCGATCAGGGCGCGGCGACGGGCACGCGGCAGCCGGGCGAGCACGGCCCTGACCTCCGCCGGGGTCGCCCGCCGCTGCTGGCAGCCGGCCGCGAGGAGCTGCTGCGCCTCCTCATCGGTTCGCGCCCACTGCGCCGCATCCACCAGGGACCGGGCCATGCTGGTGCGGTCGGGTCGGCCGCGCTGCCGGTCGACGTCCGGTAGTTCGCGCACCCGGCGCACCCGTACCGCCGGCAGGCCCAGGGGCAGCCGGCGCAGCAGGTCGGCGGCGCGACGCTGGTGCGGGACGAGGACATCGACGGTCTCGCACCGCCACGTGCCGCGCAGCCCGCCGGCCTGGGCGGCGGCCAGCCCGGCGAGTACCGCTCCCTCACCTGCGGCCAGCACCGCGACCCACCACTGCTGGTCCCGGCTGAACGGACCATCCGGGGCCGCCCGCAGGAGCCCTCGGCACACCCGCTGCCAGCGCCCGCTGGCCAGCAGGTGCCGTACCTTCGCCGGGCTCAGCTCCGCCGTCGCCTGCGCCCAGGTCAGCACCCCCGACTGCGCGAACAGCAGCCACGCCAACCCCGACGCGTCGTCATCCGGCACCCGCATCCGGTCGATCCCAGCCGACTTCGGGTGCGTTTGTTGTCGCCCCAGCGACAACAACTGCACACGAAAGACGACAGGCGCTATCGGCGGCCGGTGCCGGCGAGGGCGTCGACGGCCTTGCGGGCCGCGAGCAGCACCGGATCCCAGACCGGGGCGTACGGCGGGGCGTAGCCGAGGTCCAGCGCGGTCATCTCGTCCACGGTCATGCCGTTCCACAACGCCACGGCGAGCGTGTCGATCCGCTTGGCCGCCTCCGACCAGCCGACGATCTGCGCCCCGAGCAGCCGGCCGCTGGGCCGCTCGGCGATCAGCTTGACGGTCATCGGCCGCGCGCCCGGGTAGTAGCCGGCCCGGTTGGTCGACTCGGCCAGCACCGCGACGAACTCGAAGCCGGCCGCGGTGGCGTCCCGCTCGCGCAGGCCGGTCCGCCCCACCTCCAGGTCGCAGACCTTGGTGACGGCGGTGCCGATGACGCCGGGGAAGGTGGCGTACCCGCCGCCGATGTTGATCCCGGCGACCCGGCCCTGCTTGTTGGCGTGGGTGCCGAGCGGGACGTGCACCGGCATGCCGCTGACCCGGTGCAGGGTCTCCACGCAGTCACCGGCCGCCCAGACGCCGGACACCCCGGGCACCCGCATCCGCCGGTCGCAGCGGACCCCGCCGGTCGGTCCGAGCGGCAGGCCGGCGGCCTTCGCGAGGGCGGTGTTCGGGCGTACCCCGAGCCCCAGCACCACGACGTCGGCCGGGATCGGCCCCTCGGTGGTGACCACCGCGGCGATCCGGCCGTCCCGCTCCTCGAGGCCGGTCACCCGCAGGCCGGTACGGATGCCGATGCCGACCCCCCGCATGGCGTCGGCGACCAGCTCGGCCATGTCCGGGTCCACGGTGGACATCGGCTGGTCGGCCTGCTCGACCAGGTTGACGGTGAGCCCGCGGGTGACCAGCGCCTCGGCCATCTCCACCCCGATGTAGCCGCCGCCGACCACCACCGCGTGCCGGGGCCGGGGGTCGCGTTCCAGCCAGTCGAGCAGCGCGCTGCCGTCGTCCAGGGTCTGCATGCCGAAGACCCCGGCGACGCCGCCGCGCGCCCAGTCGGGTTTCACCGGCACCGCGCCGGTCGCGTACACCAGGGTGTCGAAGCCCTCGCGGACCTCGCGGCCGCCGGCCAGGTCCCGCGCGACGACCTCGCGGCGGTCCAGGTCGATGGCGGTGACCTCGTGCCGCAGCCGGACGTCGATGTCGAACTTCTCCCGGAAGGTCCCCGGGTCGCGGGCGATGAGCTGGTCGCGGTCCGGCACCACACCGCTGATCCAGAACGGGATGCCGCAGGCCGAGTAGGAGGTGAAGTGCCCCCGCTCGAAGGCGACGATCTCCAGGTCGTCCCGGTCCCGGCGGCGCCGGGCCTGGGACGCCGCCGCCATCCCGGCCGCGTCCCCGCCGACGACGATCAGCCGCTCCGCCACGAGCCCCATCCTGTCACGCCCGGGGCCGGCCGCGGGCGCGGTCAGCCTCGGGTCTGCCGGGCCACGTCGGTCACCACGTCCACCAGCCGGCCGGTACGCGCGAACACCGCCCGCTGCCGCGCCGCGCCGCTGCCGTGCCGGCGCAGCCCGCCCAGCAGGTCGGTCACCTGGTCGAGGTCGCCGTGCCGGGTCAGCTCGGGGCGGACCCGGTCGACCAACCGGTCCAGCAGCTCCCAGACCGGGCGCAGCTCGCCGTCGGTCAGGTCGACGCCCTCGCCCTCCAGCCCGTCGTGCGCGGCCCGCCAGTGCGCGGCGACCAGCAGGTGGTGGTCGGTGTTGATGGCCGGGCGCCCGTCGGCGATCTCCGTGATCGCGGTCGCCACCAGGGCCCGGACCAGGGCCGCGACCAGCACCGCGTCGTCCACCGACGGGCAGACGTCGCCGATCCGGATCTCCACGGTCGGGTACTTCGCGGAGAGCCGGGCGTACCAGTAGAGCATCCCCTCGTCGAGCATCACCCCGCTGGCGATGAGCTGCCGGATCAACCGTTCGTAGTGCTCGTGCGAATCCAGGTAGGGGGTGGGCGCCACCGACGGCCAGCGTTCCCACTCGACCGAGCGCCAGCTCGCGTAGCCCGTGTCCGCGCCCTTGGCGAATGGGGAGTTGGCGGTCACCGCGTGCAGGATCGGCAGCCAG
The DNA here is from genome assembly GCF_055586005.1 of Micromonospora sp. NPDC051924. Taxonomy (NCBI): domain Bacteria; kingdom Bacillati; phylum Actinomycetota; class Actinomycetes; order Micromonosporales; family Micromonosporaceae; genus Micromonospora; species Micromonospora sp. NPDC051924. Next base: position 40,021 of record NZ_JBVJJA010000027.1, on the reverse strand, counting down.
GGACGGACGTGGTTGAGCACCCGCACGCCCATCTCCGGGTCGGGGATGCCGACGTGCACGTGCATGCCGTTGTTGCCGGGGCCGGGCACGAGCAGCCGGAACCGCTCGATCATCCGGTCGAAGCGGGGCTTGTCCACCACCGGCGGCACCGGCCCGTCCACCGGCCCGGTGCCGATCGCCAGCAGCCGTACGCCGGCCCGCTCGGCGGCGTCGGCCAGCTCGGCGCGGAGCATCCCCAGCGAGTGCCGGATCGAGGTCAGCTCCAGCCCGGGCGGGCTGCCGATCTCGATCTGGCTGGTCTGGAACTCGCGTTCCACCTGGCCGCGCAGCTCCGCCGGCACCTGCTCCATGACCAGGTCGACCGCCGGCACGGCCGCCCCGGTGTGCGGGTCGACCAACAGGAACTCCTCCTCGACGCCGACCGTCAGCAGGTCGGTGCCGCCCGGTGCGGCGCTCCGTTCCCGTTCGGCCACTGACCCGCTCATCGCCATCACCGTCCGCTTCCTGCCTCGCGGCGCCGTGCCGCGCCGCGTCGACAGACTGTTACCCACCGTGTCCGTTGGGGGAAACGCCGGCCTGCGGGTCCGACCCGGACGGGGGACGTCCGCGCCCAGGTTTCTCTCAGCGACTTCACGGGCACGACGCGGGTTCCGGCGGGAATCCCGTGACTACGATGGGCCCGGCCCGGCGCCCGGCGCGTCGGTCACCGGCAGCGAGGGAGGCTGCGTTGACCCCGAGCACGGCGGCATCGAAGGTGGGCGACGTCCGGCGTACCGGCCGTGGTTGGCAACGCCAGGTGCCGAGGGCCTTCGCCACCCTGCTCTGGGTGGTCGCGGTGGTCTGCGCGCTCGCCGCGGTGAGCAGCGCCGCCCGCCTGGAGTTCCAGCCGGTCCGCAAGGCGATCGACGCGCTGCTGGTGCCCGCGCCGGCCAACCTGGCGTACGCGGTCTTCCTGGGCACCCTCGCCTCGGCGGTGCTGCGCCGCAAGCGGCTCGCGTACTGGGTGCTGGTCGCGTACTTCAGCCTCACCCTGCTGGTCGGCCTGCTGGCCGCGGTGCTGCTGCTGACCGTCGGCGGCAACGACCTCACCGACGACGCCGGGGAGCGGCTGTTCACCACCCTGGAGACGGTCGGGGTCTGGGTCGGCATCGTCTTCGCCGCTGGCGCGCTGGCCCTGCTGCTGGCCGCCCGCCGCGAGTTCTACGCGCGGGTCCGCAGCGGCAGCACGTTCCGGGCCCTCGGCGTCTTCCTCGGCTTGGCGGTGCTCTCCGTCGGGCTCGGCTACCTGTTGCTCCTCGTCGAGCCGGGCAGCCTGCACACCTGGTCGGACCGGCTGGGGTACGCGGTCGAGAAGGTGTTCGGTGGCGCGATCACGCTGGACCTGACCCGGCGGGGCCACGCGCCCGGCTGGGTCAACCTGGTGCTCGGCGGGTTCGGCGCGATCAGCTTCGCGGCCGGCCTGTTCACCCTGGTCCGCTCGCAGCGGGCGAACGCGGTGCTGCACCCGGACGAGGAGGAGCGGATCCGCGAGCTGCTCGCCCGGTACGGCGACCGGGACTCGCTCGGCTACTTCGCCACCCGCCGGGACAAGGCGGCCGTCTTCTCGCCGAGCGGCAAGGCGGCGATCACCTACCGGGTGGTCAACGGGGTCAGCCTGGCCAGCGGCGACCCGGTCGGCGACCCGGAGGCGTGGGGTCCGGCCATCGAGGCGTGGCTCGGCCAGGCCCGCGAGTACGCCTGGACCCCGGCGGTGCTCGGCGCCAGCGAGGCGGGGGCGCGGGCGTACCACCGGCACGGCCTCAAGGTGCTCCAGCTCGGCGACGAGGCCATCCTGTTGACCCGCGAGTTCGACCTGGACGGGCGGGACATGCGCCCGGTCCGGCAGGCGGTGCACCGGGTCGAGCGGGCCGGCTACACCGCCCGGGTGCGCCGGCACGCGGAGATCCCGCCGGAGGAGCTGGCCGGGCTGGCCGACCTGGCCACGTCGTGGCGGGACACCGAGCACGAGCGGGGCTTCTCGATGGCGCTGGGCCGGCTCGGGGACCCGGCCGACGGTGACTGTGTACTGGTCGAGGCGCGGGACGGCGAGGGCCGGGTACGCGGGCTGCTGTCGTTCAGCCCGTGGGGCGCGCACGGGGTGTCGCTGGACCTGATGCGCCGGGACCGTGGCGCCGAGAACGGGATCACCGAGTTCATGGTGACCGCGCTGCTCGCGGCGGGTCCCCGGATCGGCGTCGAACGGGTGTCGCTGAACTTCGCGGCGTTCCGCTCGGTGTTCGAGCAGGGCGCCCGGATCGGCGCCGGCCCGGTCATCCGGCTGTGGCGACACACCCTGCTCTTCTTCTCCCGCTGGTGGCAGCTGGAGTCGCTCTACCTGTCCAACGCCAAGTACCAGCCGCACTGGACGCCGCGCTACCTCTGCTTCGCCGAGCGCCGGGAGCTGGCCCGGGTGGGCATTGCGGCGGCGGCCGCCGAGGGCTTCCTGGCCCTGCCCGGCGGCCGACCCACCCCGCTGCACGGGGTGCCGCCGGCCGGTGGTGGCGTCGGGTTCGTGCCGCCGGCCGCCGCGACGGTCCGGGCCGTCCCGCCGGAGCCGGCTCCGGCGCCGCGGCCGGAGCAGGTCCGGGTACGCCTGGCCAAGCTGGACCGGCTGCGCGCCGAGGGCGTCGACCCGTACCCGGTGGGCTATCCGCGGACCGAGAGCTGCGCGGCGGTGCGGGAGCGGCACGCCGGGCTGGCCCCGGACACCGGCACGAGAGAGACCGTGGCGGTGGCCGGCCGGGTGATGCTGGTCCGCGACCACGGCCGGGTGCTCTTCGCCACCGTCCGGGACGGCAGCGGCGACCTCCAGCTGATGCTGGAGCACGACCTGGACCGCTGGCGGGCCACCGTCGACATCGGCGACCACGTCGGCGCCACCGGCGAGGTGTACGCGACGCGGCACGGTGAGCTGTCGGTGCGGGTGGCCGACTGGCAGCTCACCGCCAAGTGCCTGCGCCCGTTGCCGGACAAGCACCACGGGCTGGCGGACCCGGAGGCCCGGGTCCGGCAGCGCTACCTCGACCTGGCCATCAACGCCGACGCCCGGGACCTGCTGCGGGCCCGCGGCGCGGCCCTGCACAGCCTGCGTTCCTCGCTGGTCGGGCGGGGCTTCCTGGAGGTGGAGACGCCGATCCTGCAGCGGGTGCACGGCGGGGCGAACGCCCGCCCGTTCGTCACCCACAGCAACGCGTACGACCTGCGGCTGAGCCTGCGGATCGCGCCCGAGCTGTATCTGAAGCGGCTGGCCGTGGGCGGCGTCGAGCGGGTGTACGAGCTGGGCCGGGCGTTCCGCAACGAGGGCGTCGACGCCACCCACAACCCGGAGTTCACCGTGCTGGAGGCGTACCAGGCGTACGCCGACTACCACGACATGCGGGCGCTGGCCCGGGAGCTGATCGTGGCGGCGGCGACGGCGGTGCACGGCGCGCCGGTGGCCCGCCGGCCCGGCGGCGAGCTGGTCGACCTGGGTGGCGAGTGGCCGGCGCGGACGGTCAACGAGGCGATCTCCGCCGCGCTGGGCGAGGAGGTCACCGCCGACACCGACGTCGCGGCCCTGCGCAAGTTCTGCGACGCGGTCGGGGTGCCGTACGACCCGCGCTGGGAGCGCGGCGCGGTGCTGCTGGAGCTGTACGAGCGGCTGGTCGAGGCGCGGACCGAGGTGCCGACGTTCTACCTGGACTTCCCGACCGACGTGTCCCCGCTGACCAGGCAGCACCGGCGCGACCCGCGGCTGGCCGAGCGGTGGGACCTGGTCGCGTTCGGGATGGAGCTGGGCACCGCGTACACCGAGCTGGTCGACCCGACCGAGCAGCGGCGCCGGCTCACCGAGCAGTCGCTGAAGGCGGCCGGCGGTGACCCGGAGGCGATGGAGCTGGACGAGGACTTCCTCACCGCGCTGGAGTACGCCATGCCGCCCACCGGCGGCCTCGGCCTCGGCGTGGACCGCTTGGTGATGCTCCTGACGGGCCGCTCGATCCGCGAGACCCTCCCCTTCCCGCTGGTCCGCGAATCCTCCTGACCCCGCGGGCACGCTGCGTCCGGCGTGGTTCCGGAACCGTCGGTTTTCATTGACAAGGTGCAGGCGGGGGCGTAGAAAACGCCGTCAGAGAGCGCTCTCACGCCCCGTCCCCCAGGGAGGCACCCCCGATGAGTCCTGTCCCGGCGGCAATCGCCGCCCCCTCCGTCGCGCGCCGGTCGCGCCGACGGCTCTCCCTGGCGGCGGCCGTGCTCGCCACCACCACCGCGGTGGCCGCCGTCTCGATGACCGCGCACGCCGCCGTTCCACCGCCCCCGTCCGGCTGGAGCCTGGTGTGGAGCGACGACTTCACCGGCGCGGCCGGCACCCTGCCATCGTCCACCAATTGGATCATCGACAACGGCACCAGCTACCCGGGCGGGCCGGCCCGCTGGGGCACCGGCGAGGTCGAGACGTACACGTCGAACACCGCGAACCTCAGCCAGGACGGCGCCGGCAACCTGCGGATCACCCCGCTCAAGGACCGGGCCGGCCGGTGGACCTCGGCGCGGATCGAGACGGTCCGCGCCGACTTCAAGCCGGCGCCCGGGGGAGTGCTCGCCCTGGAGGGCCGGATCCAGATGCCCGACGTCACCGGCACCCAGGCCGACGGCTACTGGCCGGCCTTCTGGGCGCTCGGCTCGCCCTACCGGGGCAACTACCAGAACTGGCCGGGCATCGGTGAGTTCGACGTGATGGAGAACGTCAACGGGCTCAACCAGGTTTGGGGCACCCTGCACTGCGGCGTCAATCCGGGTGGGCCGTGCAACGAGACCAACGGCCTGGGCAACACCCGGGCCTGCCCCGGCAGCACCTGCCAGTCGGCGTTCCACACCTACCGCTTCGAGTGGGACGCCTCGGTCAGCCCCCAGGTGCTGCGTTGGTACGTCGACGGTCAACTCTTCCACACCGTCAGCCAGACCCAGGTCGGTGACCCGTACTGGTCGCAGATGACCGACCACGCGGGCTACTTCCTGCTGCTGAACGTGGCGATCGGCGGGGCCTTCCCGAACGGGGTGGCCGGTCACACCACCCCGACCCGCTCCACCGTCTCCGGCAGGCCGATGGTGGTCGACTACGTGGCGGTCTACCAGAGGTGACCTGCGTCAACTGGTCCACCTTCCGTCACTGAGGTGTGAGGAGGGGCCCCTTTGCCCGCACCAGGGGTTGACAAGGGGCCCTTCCTCGCATCCGAACCCGCCTCTGGACAGAAACAGTTAACACTCTTAATAATGAGCGGCAACGTCGACGGTCATGAATACCTCCCGCCCCCGTCCCTGGAGGACGCCGTGAGACTCCGCTCCGCCCGCGCGGCGACGTTCGCCGCCGCGCTCGCCACCGCCCTGGTGGCGGCCACCGTGCTGGCCGCGCCACCCGCCTCCGCCGCCACCGCCGCCTTCGTCCGCACGTCCAGCTGGGACACCGGGTACGAGGCGAAGTTCACCGTCACCAACGACAGCTCGGCCAGCATCTCCTCGTGGAACGTCCAGTTCGACCTGCCCGCCGGCAGCACCGTCGGCTCGTACTGGGACGCGCTGCTGAGCACCTCCGGGCAGCACGTCACCGCCGTCAACCAGTCCTGGAACGGCACCCTCGCCCCGGGCGCCAGCACCACCTTCGGCTTCATCGTCAGCGGCACCGGCAACCCGACCAACTGCACCGTCAACGGCGGCCCGTGCACCGGCGGAGGCGGCGGCACCCCGGGAGCCCCGGCCACCCCGGGCGGCCTGCGCGTCACCGGCGCCACCAACACCTCGATCTCGCTGGCCTGGAACGCCGTCTCCGGCACGGTCAGCGGCTACCGGGTATACGAGGGCAGCAGCGTGAAGGCCACCGTCGCCGGCACCTCGGCCACCGTCTCCGGGCTGGCCGCCTGCACCGGGCACAGCTACACGGTCACCGCGTACAACGCCAGCGGCGAGTCGGCCAAGTCGGCGGCGGTGTCGGGCAGCACCACCGGCTGCACCGGCGGGGGCGGCGGCGCGATGGCCGCCGCGCCCTACCTCTACCCGGGCTGGGGCGACCCGCCCGCGCCGTCGACGGTGATGGGCGCGACCGGGATCAAATGGTTCACCATCGCGTTCGTGCTCTCCGGCGGCGGCTGCACGCCGGCCTGGGACGGCACCGGCTCGCTCACCGGCAGCACCTGGGCCAACACCATCGCCGCCATCCGGGCCGCTGGTGGCGACGTGATCCCCTCGTTCGGCGGCTGGAGCGGCAACAAGCTCGGCCCGAACTGCTCCTCGGCCAGCGCCCTGGCCGGCGCGTACCAGCAGGTCATCAACGCGTACGGGCTGAAGGCGATCGACATCGACATCGAGAACACCGACGAGTTCGAGAACGAGGTGGTGCAGGACCGGATCCTCGGGGCCCTGAAGATCGTCAAGCAGAACAACCCCGGCCTGCGGACCATCGTCACCATCGGCACGTCGACCAGCGGGCCGTCCTGGTGGGGCACCCGCCTGATCAATCAGGCCGCCGCGCTCCAGGCCAACATCGACGTCTTCACCATCATGCCGTTCGACTTCGGTGGCGGGACGAACATGTACCAGAGCACGGTGAACGCCGCCGAGGGGTTGAAGAACGCGCTCAAGACCGCGTTCGGTTGGTCGGACGCCACCGCCTACGCCCACCTGGGCATCTCCGGCATGAACGGCCTCTCCGACCAGCAGGAGCTGACCTCGCCGGCCACCTGGACCCAGATCCGGGACTGGGCCAAGGCCCGCGGGCTCGCCCGGTTCACCTTCTGGTCGGTCAACCGGGACCGGCCCTGCCCGGGCGGCGGCGTGGTCTCCAACTGCTCCGGCATCTCCCAGAACACCTGGGAGTTCACCTCGATCACCGCGCAGTACTGAGAGCCTGCGGGTCAGCGACCGGCGGTCACCGACCGCCGGTCGCGCCGCCGGCGTACCTTCTTCACCGCCCAGCTCGCGATCATCACGGCGAAGACCGCGAAGATCGCGTAGTTGAACCAGTGGCTGTACCGGTCGACCTCCTGCCAGCGGGTGCCGAGAACGAAGCCGAGCCCGACGATCAACGCGTTCCACACCCCGCTGCCGATCGTGGTGAGCAGCACGAACTCGCCCAGCGGCATCCGGTTCGCCCCGGCCGGGACGGACACCAGGCTGCGGACCACGGGCACCACTCGGCCGATCAGCACCGCCCACCTCCCGTGCCGCTCGAACCAGCGGTCGGCCTTCTCCAGGTCCTCCCGGTCCACCAGCGGGATGTGGTCCAGCCAGCGCTTCAGCCGTTCCTCGCCGAGCGCGGCGCCGAGCCAGTAGAGCACCAGCGCACCGAGCAGCGAGCCGGCCGTCGCGGCCAGCACGATCAGCACCACGTTGAACCGGCCCTCGGCGGCCAGGTAGCCGGCCATCGCCAGGACGATCTCGCTGGGGATCGGCGGGATGACGCTCTCCAGGGCGACCAGCAGCGCCACCCCGACGGCGCCCAGCGAGTCGATGACCGTCGCCACCCACCCGGTCAGCCCGCTGAACTGGTTCGGGTCGACGTTCTGGGCGAGAGCCATGGGCGTCCTTCCGCGCGGCGTCGGGGGATCGGAGACACGTACCCCGCGGCAGGTCGGTCACACCTTACGGTGACCGGCCCCACTAGCCCTCCGGGTGCAGCGCCTCGTCCGCTGGTCCCTGCCGCCAGCCGGTGAAGCGGACCACCAGGCCGCCCCGGCTCGGCGAGCAGCAGTACGGCCCGGCCGACGCCGCGGCCGCCGGGTCGAGCGGGGCGACCCGGACCAGCCGCCACGGCTCGTCGGCCACCCGGGCCCGGACGGTCAGCGCGTCGCCGGTCCGGCTGACCCGCACGCTGACCTCCCGCCCGGACCACTCCGGCACCGGCGCGACCGACCAGTCCGACCGCTCGTCGGTGACCACCGCGCCGACCTGCGGCTGGCCGTCGCTGACCTCCACCCCGGCCTTGGCCCAGCGCCGGTCGTCCACCCGGACCAGCACCCCCGCCTGGTCGAACTGCGCGGCGTAGTCGAGCTGGAAGCTCACCTCCACGGCGCTGTCCACCGGGAACGGCGCCAGCAGCGCCGACCCGTCGTCGTGCACGAAGCCGTAGCTGGTCCGCCGCCAGAAGTCGCTGCCCCCGCGCGGCTCGACCAGCAGGTCCGGGCCGGAGGAGTCGGCCCGCTCCGGTGGGTTCAGCCAGCTGCCGGTGGACCAGTCGACGGCTACGGTGTCGGCGCTCATCCCGGCACCGTACCGGGCCGTGCGGGAGGGTCACGGGTTTGCCCTGTCAACGAACCGGAGAAGTAAACCCGGCATGGGTGACAGGTGGTACCAGGAGGCGGTCGTCTACTGCCTCGACGTCGACACGTTCGCGGACTCCAACGGCGACGGGGTGGGTGACTTCCGCGGCCTCATCGGCCGGCTGGACTACCTCGCCCGGCTCGGGGTGACCTGCCTCTGGTTGCACCCGATCCATCCGTCGCCCAACCGGGACGACGGCTACGACGCCACCGACTTCTACAACGTCAGCCCGAAGCTGGGCACCCTCGGCGACTTCGCCGAGCTGCTGCACCAGGCGAAGAACCGGGGCATCCAGGTGATCATCGACCTGGTGGTCAACCACACCTCGGACGAGCACCCTTGGTTCCAGTCCGCCCGATCCTCGCCCGACTCCCCGTACCGCAACTGGTACGTGTGGAGCGACGAAGCGCCGCCGGACCGCCACCAGGGCATGGTCTTCCCCGGCGAGCAGAACGAGACCTGGAGCTACGACCGGACCGCGAAGGCCTGGTACTACCACCGCTTCTACAAGTTCCAGCCGGACCTCAACGTGGCCAACCCCGACGTCCGCGCCGAGATCAAGAAGATCATGTCCTTCTGGCTCCAGCTCGGCGTCTCCGGCTTCCGGATGGACGCGGTGCCGTTCATCATCGAGCTGACCGAGCCGGGCAACCCGGACTCCCCCAAGGACATGGACTTCCTCACCGAGTTGCGTCAGCACGTGCAGTGGCGGCGCGGCGACGCGGTCCTGCTGGCCGAGGCGAACGTCGAACCGGACCAGCTCCCGACCTACTTCGGCGACAGCGGCGGCTCGGCCAACCGGATCCACATGCTCTTCGACTTCATGATGAACGGGCGGCTGATGCTGGCCCTGGCCCGGCAGGACCCGGAGCCGGTGATCGAGGCGCTGCGGGACACCCCGGCCCTGCCCGAGGGCGGGCAGTGGGCCACCTTCCTGCGCAACCACGACGAGATCGACCTGTCCCGGCTCACCGCCGAGCAGCGCAACCAGGTGTACGAGCAGTTCGGGCCGGACGAGGACATGCGGCTCTACGGCCGGGGCATCCGCCGCCGGCTCGCCCCGATGCTCGGCAACGACCGGCGCCGCATCGAACTGGCGTACGCGCTCCAGTTCTCGCTGCGCGGCACGCCGGTGCTGCGCTACGGCGAGGAGATCGGCATGGGGGAGGACCTGTCGCTGCCCGGCCGGCAGGCGATCCGTACCCCGATGCAGTGGTCGTACAAGGAGAACGCCGGCTTCTCCACCGCGGACCCGGAGAAGCTGGTCCGGCCGGTGGTCGACAAGGGCGACTACGGCTACCAGCGGGTCAACGTGACCGCCCAGCGCAAGGACCCGCGCTCGCTGCTGGGCTGGTTCGAGCGGATGATCCGTACCCTCCGGGAGGCCCCGGAGATCGGCACCGGCTCCACCAGCCACATCGACGTGCCGATGCCGCCCGGGGTGCTCGCGCACCGGGCCGACGGCCCGACCGGGACGATGGTCTTCCTGCACAACCTCGGCACCGAGGACGTCGAGGTCGACCTGAGCGTCCTCGCCCCCGAGGCGGACCTGCCGATCGACGTGCTCACCGACCGCAACTACGAGGACGTCGGCAAGCTGGACCAGCTCAAGCTATCCGGTTACGGCTACCGGTGGATCCGGATCTGCCGGGGCAATGAGTTCTGACGGCCGGACCGGGGGTTAAGCTCCTTCGATCGAGCTCAAGTTACCGGGAGGTAATCATGTCGGAGGAGCCCCGCGTCGCCATCGTGACCGGAGCCGCGCGCGGCATCGGGGCGGCCACCGCCCGCCGCCTGGCCGCCGACGGCATGGCCGTCGCCGTGGTCGACATCGAGGAGGCGGCGACCAAGGAGACCGTGGACGCCATCGCCGCCGCCGGCGGCGGGGCGCTCGGCGTCGGCGCCGACGTCTCCGACCGGGCCCAGGTGGAGGCCGCCGTCGAGCGGGTCGCCGCCGAGCTGGGCGCGCCGACCGTGCTGGTCAACAATGCCGGCGTGCTCCGCGACAACCTGCTGTTCAAGATGACCGAGGCCGACTGGGACACGGTCATGGGCGTGCACCTGCGCGGGGCGTTCCTGTTCAGCCAGGCCGCGCAGAAGCACATGGTCGAGCGGAAGTGGGGCCGGATCGTCAACCTGTCCAGCACCTCGGCGCTGGGCAACCGGGGCCAGGCGAACTACTCCGCCGCTAAGGCCGGCCTGCAGGGCTTCACCAAGACGCTGGCCATCGAGCTGGGCCCGTTCGGGGTGACCGTCAACGCGGTCGCGCCGGGCTTCATCGTCACCGACATGACCGCCGCAACCGCCGCCCGCATGAAGGTCGACTTCGAGGCGCTCCAGCAGCACGCCGCCGCCGAGATCCCGGTGCGCCGCACCGGCCGCCCGGAGGACATCGCGCACACCATCTCGTTCCTGGCCAGCGAGGGCGCGTCCTTCGTCTCCGGCCAGGTCATCTACGTCGCCGGCGGTCCCAAGGACTGAGTGACCCGTCGCCCCGCGAACGGCCACTCCTTCGGCGAAGGAGTGGCCATTCCGCGTTCCATGACCACTCCTTCCGCGAAAGAGCGCCCATCCGGGCGGGCGCGGGCGGAGCGGGGCGGGAGTCAGGCTGGGTCGTGGCGGGTGCGCCAGAGCCAGAGGAGGCCGAGCATGGGCAGGACGAGCGGGATGTAGCCGTAGCCGCTGCCGAAGTCCGACCAGACCGTCTCGTCCGGGAAGAGTTCCTTGTCGGCGATGCTGAGGATGCCGACCGCCACCACCCCGACCAGCTCCACCGAGCAGCAGGCCAGCGCCACCCGGCGGCCGGCGTGCCCGGCCCGGGCCAGCCCGACCGCCGCCACGATGTAGATCAGCGCGGCCACCGCGGAGAGCAGGTACGCCACTGGCGCCTCGTCGAACTTGGTGGCGATCTGCAGGCCCGCCCGCGAGGTCGCGGCGATGGCGAAGAGGATGTAGACGGCGATCAGCAGCCGGCCCGGCCCCTTGTTGGTGGCGCGCTCCGGCGCCCTGGTTTCAGCCACCGAGGACCTCCCAGGTCTGCTGCAGGCGGACCACCACCACCGGGGTGACCAGGCAGACGGCGCAGACGATCGCCGAACCCCAGCGGGTCGGCTCCATCCGGGCCAGCACCCAGGCCAGCGGTGGCAGGCAGACCAGCGTCACGAGGTAGCCGAAGAACGCCCCCGGCTCGCCCGGCCGCTCGCCGCCACCGAGCGCGACCAGCGCCAGCACGGCGAGCGCGAGCAGCGCCAGTTCCAGCACCGCCAGGCCGGCGAACTGGAGCCGGTCCGGCGCCCGGTGGCGCAGCGCCGCCACCAGGGCCCAGACCGCGATCAGGAGCGACAGCACGATCGAGGCCGTCGCGAAGATTCCGTCCACCGGCGAGCCGGCCGCCGTGGCGCTGGTCATCGACGCCGTCCCGGCGCAGTCCCGTTCACCGGCACAGCCTACTAAGCGTCGTAGTAGCCACCGCCGCCCGGCTCTCCCGACGCGTCGGGGCCGCATGCCGCGGGCCGGACGACTAGCGTGGATCACGGCCACCGGCGTACGCCGTGGCGGACGACGACGGCAGGGGGACTCGTGCTGCGGTTCGGCTTGTTCGGCACCGGTCACTGGGCGGCGGAGACGCATGCCGCGGCCATCGACGCCCACCCCGGGGCCGCCCTGGCCGGGGTCTGGGGTCGCGACCCGGAGAAGGCCGGTGCGCTGGCCACGCGACACGGCGTACCGGCCTTCGACGACGTGGACGCGCTGCTGGGCGCGTGCGACGCGATCGCCGTGGCGCTGCCGCCGGACGTGCAGGTCGAGATCGCCGTCCGGGCCGCCACCGCCGGCAAGCACCTGTTGCTGGACAAGCCGTTGGCGTTGAGCCTCGCCGAGGCCGACCGGGTGGTCGCCGCCGCGCAGGCCTCCGGGGTGGCCTCGGTGGTCTTCTTCACCAGCCGCTTCCTACCGGACATCGCCGCCGAACTCGCCGCGCTCGCCTCGGCCGGGGGCTGGCACACCGCGAAGGTCGTCCGGTTCGCGTCGATCTTCCAGCCGGGCAGCCCGTACGGTGACTCCGCCTGGCGGCTCCGGCACGGCGCGCTGTGGGACATCGGCCCGCACGCGCTCTCGCTGATCCTGCCGGTGCTCGGCCGGGTCACCCGGGTCGCCGCGATGGACGGGCCGCGCGGCCTGGTGCACCTGCTGCTCGCCCACGAGGGCGGCCCGACCAGCACCATCTCCCTCACCCTCGACGCGCCGGCGGAGATGACCGCCAAGGAGTCCGTCTTCTACGGCGACAACGGGACGGCGGAGCTGCCGCCTGGTGACGGAAGCGCGATCACCGCCTTCGGCACGGCGATCGACCAGCTGTTGGAGGAGGTCGAGGCGGGCACCCGGGACCACCGTTGCGACGTCCGGTTCGGCCGGGAGGTGGTGGCCGTGCTCGAGGCCGCCGAGACCGCCCGCACCCAGGGCCGCACCGTCGACCTCTGAGCCCGCCCGGCCGCCACGACGCCGGGCGTCAGCAGCGGGAGGACCGCCGCCGTTCCGCCGCGAGGCGAGCGGCCAGGCGCCGCCGCGTGAACGACGCTCAGGCGAGGGTGTTCAGCGCCTCGCCCAGCTCGGCGGGACTGTCGAACTCCTCCACCGGCAGCGCCTTGAGCATCTGCAACATCTCGGTGCTGCCACCGTTCTCCTGGCACCAGCGGACCAGGTCCTCGCGGGAGACCGGATAGTCGAGCCCGGCCAGGAACTCCTGCCACTGCACCCCGGTGACGGTCATGCCGCCCGGCTACCCGCTCTCCCCGCGGCCATGCCCACGGATCACGGTTTGCCTGGGCGGGTCCCGGGTAGCCGCGGGCATGCTGGTACAGCGGCTCGGCGCGCCGAGCGATTTCGACCCGTTGCTGGAACGCGTCCGGGACGCCCGCATCGTCATGATCGGCGAGGCGACGCACGGCAGCTACGACTACTACCGGCTGCGGGAGCAACTGACCCGGCGGCTCATCGCCGAGCAGGGCTTCGACTTCGTCGCGGTGGAGGGGGACTGGCCGGACTGCGACCGGGTGCACCGCTCGGTGGTGGGCGCTCCCGGCGGGCTGGCCGACCCGATGGTCGCGCTGGAGCGGTTCGAACGTTGGCCCACCTGGATGTGGTCGAACGCCGAAGTGGCCCGGTTCAGCCGCTGGCTGCGGGCCTGGAACCTGGAACGCCCCGAGGGGGAGCGGGCCGGCTTCCACGGGCTGGACGTCTACAGCCTCTGGGAGTCCATGCAGGCCATCTTCGACTACCTGGGCGAGGAGGACCCGGCCGCGCTGGAGGCGGCGCAGGAGGCGTACCGCTGCTTCGAGCCGTACGGCAAGCGGGTCGAGGAGTACGGCACGGCCAGCCGGTTCGTCTCGGCGCGCTGTGAGGAGGAGGTGATCCGGCTGCTGGCGCGTACCCGGGAACAGGCCGCCGCGGACGGCCCGGACCGCTTCTCGGCCTGGCAGAACGCGGAGGTGGTGGCCGGCGCGGAGCGCTACTACCGGGCGATGGTCGGCGGTGGGCCGGAGTCGTGGAACGTCCGGGACACCCACATGGCCGACACCCTCGACCGGCTGCTGGACCGCTACGGGCCGGGGTCCCGGGGCATCGTCTGGGCGCACAACACCCACGTCGGTGACGCCCGGGCCACCGACATGGCGGCGGACGGCATGGTCAACATCGGCCAGTTGGGCCGGGAACGGCACGGCCGGGACGCGGTGGCGCTGGTCGGCTTCGGCAGCTACCGGGGGACGGTGATCGCCGCGCCGCGCTGGGGTTCCCCGGCCGAGGCGCTGGTGGTGCCGCCGGCCCGGGAGGGCTCGGTGGAGCGGCGGCTGCACGAGTTGATGCCGGAGCGGGCGGTGCTGGTCTTCGGCGGCCCGGACCAGCCGGAATGGGTGACCGGCGAGGCCGACCATCGGGCCATCGGGGTGGTCTACGACCCGAGCTTCGAGTCCTGGGGCAACTACGTGCCGACCCGGCTCGGCGAGCGGTACGACGCGTTCATCTGGTGCGACGAGGCGACCGCCCTGCACCCGCTGCCCGCCCTTACCACCCCCGGCGAGATGGAGACCTACCCGGCCGGGGTGTGAGCGGGCGGGCCCCGGCCGACGGCCGGGGGCCCGCATTCCGGCTCAGACGGCGGCGGTCTCCTTCTCGGCGAGGTGGGCGCGCAGGCCCTCGCCCTCGACGTCCACGTTGGGCAGGATCTTGTTCAGCCAGCGCGGGAGCCACCAGGCGCCGTTGTTCAGCAGCGACATCACCGCCGGGACGATGGTCATCCGGACCACGAAGGCGTCGATGGCCACGCCAACCGCGAGCGCGGCGCCCATCGACTTGATGATCGGGTCCTCGAGGAAGACGAAGCCGCCGAAGACCGAGATCATGATCAGCGCGGCGGCGGTGACCACCCGGGCGCCGTGGCCCATGCCGTTGATGGTGGCCTGCCGGGCGGTGTCGCCGTGCACGAAGTCCTCGCGCATCCGGGAGACCAGGAAGACCTCGTAGTCCATGGCCAGGCCGAACAGGATGCCGATGAGCAGGATCGGCAGGAAGCTGACCAGCGGGCCGGGGGTGTCCAGCCCGACCAGGTCGGCCAGGTGTCCCTGCTGGAACACGGCCACGGTGATGCCGAAGGTGGCCGCCACGGTGAGCAGGAAGCCGAGCGCGGCCTTGACCGGCACCAGGATCGAGCGGAACACCAGCATCAGCAGCAGCACCGACAGGCCGACGACCAGCAGCAGGTAGACCGGGAGCGCGGCGGAGAGTTTCTCCGACACGTCGATGCCGATCGCGGTGACGCCGGTCAGCAGCACGTCGGCGTCCTTGATCCCGCCGACCTTGTCGCGGATGTCGTGCACCAGGGTCTCGGTGGCCGCGTCGGTCGGCCCGGTCTTCGGGATGACGCCGATCAGCGCGGTCCGGCCGGCCGGGTCGAGCTGCGGCGGGGCCACCGCGAGCACCCCGTCGGTCCGCTGGAGCAGCGCGGTCACCTGCGGCACCGCGGCCTGCGTGGCCTGCGGGGAGTCGGCGGTGACGACCACCGCGAGACGGCCGGTGAAGCCGGGACCGAAGCCCTCCCGGATCAGGTCGTTGCTGACCCGGGCCGGGGTGCCCTCGGCGGCGGTGGCGGCGTCCGGCAGCGCCAGGCGCATGTCCTGGGCCGGAATCGCGAGCAGGCCGAGGCCGAGCAGGCCGACCAGGATGACCGGGATCCGCAGCTTCGTCACCCACCGGGCCCAACGGAACCCGAAGCCGGACCGGTCCTCCGAGCCGGTGGCGTCGGACTCGACCGCGTCCTGTCCGCGCAGCTTGCGCGGCAGCACCCGGCGGCCGGCGAAGCCGAGCAGCGCCGGGGCGAGGGTGATCGCGACCAGCACCGCCACGGTGACCGTGCCGGCGGCGGCCAGACCCATCACGGTGAGGAACGGGATGTCCACCACGGCCAGGCCGGCCAGCGCGATGACCACGGTGGCGCCGGCGAAGACCACGGCGGAGCCGGCGGTGCCGACGGCCCGGCCGACCGCCTCCTCGGGGGAGAGCCCGTCGAGCAGGTTCTGCCGGTGCCGCGAGGTGATGAAGAGGGAGTAGTCGATGCCCACCGCGAGGCCGAGCATCAGGGCCAGGATCGGCGCGGTGCTGGTCAGCTCGACCGCGCCGCTGAGCGCGAACAGGCCGGCCATGCCGACGCCGACGCCGATCAGCGCGTTCAGCATGGTCATCCCGGCCGCGACCAGGGAGCCGAAGGTGATGACCAGGACGATCGCGGCGACCAGTACGCCGAGGCCCTCGGTCGAGCCGACCTCCGGCTCGGCGTTGAGCACCTCGCCGCCGGGGGCGATCTGCCAGCCCTGGGCCTCGGCCTGCGCGCCGACCTTCTCGTACGCGTCGCGCTGGCTCTTCGTCACGTCGTCGGCCCGGCCGGCGAACTGCACCTGGATCAGCGCGTACCGGCCGTCCGGGGTGAGCGCCTTGACCTGGTACGGGTCGACCGCGCCGACCACCCCGGGCAGGGTGGCCGCCTCCTGGGTGACCTGCTTGACCACGGTCTGCCCCTGCGGAGTGAGCAGATCGCCGGCCCGGGGCGCCTTCACGGCGATGGTGCCGGTGGCACCGCTGGCCGCCGGGAACCGGTCGGAGAGCAGGTCGATGGCGCGCTGGGACTCGGTGCCCGGCATGGTGAAGTTGCTCGCCGTCGGGCCCCTGAGGGTGGCCGCAGCGATACCGAGACCGACGAGTACGACGAGCCAGACGACGGCGACGAGTCGCCGGCGCCGCAACGATGCCCGGCCGAGCCGGTACAGCAGGGTCGCCATGAAGGTTCCTTTGTCCTCGGGGTTCGGATCTGGGTCAGGTGGTGGGTTCGAGCGCGCGGTGCGCCACGGCCAGCAGCGCGGGTCGCAGCTCCTGGTCCGGGATGTCGAGGAATTCGCCGCAGGTCTCGGCGATGCCGGCGAGGACCACCAGGGCGGCGATCCGCGCGGCGGGGCGGTCGGAGTGGCCGGCGAAGGCCGCGATGAGCCGTTCGGAGATCTGCTGGATGTGCGCGAACGCCGGCTGCTGGAGCAGGTCCGGGAACTCGCCGCGGAGCAGCGCGATCTCCCGTCGGAAGCGCACGGCCAGGTCGACGAAGCCCTCGGCGGCGACCCGCTGGGCGTCGGCCCCGGTCCGCTCGGCGATCCGCGCGTCGAGCTCCTCCAGCATCGCGATGGCGGGCGCCATCAGCTCGCAGAGCAGGGCTTCCTTGTTGGCGAAGTGGTAGAGCACGGTGGCCTTGGAGCAGCCGACCTCGCGGGCGATGTCCTGCAACGAGGTGCCCTTGTAGCCGGTGACGGCGAAGCGCCGCCCGGCCGCCGCGAGGATCTCCTGGTGGGTCTCCGGTACCGCCCGTGCCATGCCCTCCAGCATGCCTGACCGATCGGTCAGCACCTGACCGATCGGTCAGACCAATTGCGTGGCCTTCGCCACAGCCGCGCTCAGCCGACCGGCGCGCCGTGCTCCTGGTCGTACGCCACCCGCGCGGCACTGATCGACTCCCGGTGCCGCTCCGCCCACTCGGTCAGCGCGACGAGGGACTCGTAGAGCTCCAGCGCCATCGGGGTGGCCGTGTACTCCACCTTGGGCGGGACGGTCGGGTAGACGTGCCGGCGCAGCAGGCCGTCCCGCTCCAGGTTGCGCAGGGTCAGCGTGAGCATCCGCCGGCTGATCCCCTCGACCTGGCGCTCCAGTTCGGTGAAGCGGATCGGGCCCTGCGAGGCGGCGATCAGGATGCCGATGCTCCACTTCCCGCCGACCCGGTCCAGCGCCTCGCGGACGGTGCAGGCCCGGGCCTGCTGGGCCGTCACGGTCACACAGTTGTTCCCCTGGGACACCAAAGTGCCTCCTTCCGCTCCGCGCCATGGTCACAGACGATGGCCTCGGTAACAAATCGTGCACCAAGGAGGCGCCTCCCATGACGGGGACACACCGCTGGCCCGCGCTGCTCGTGCTCTGCGCCGGCAGCCTGATGATCATCCTGGACGGCAGCATCGTCGCGGTGGCACTGCCGGCGATCCAGGCCGACCTGGGCTTCCCGCCCGCCGGACTGGCCTGGGTGGTGAACGCGTACCTGGTCGCCTTCGGTGGTCTGCTCCTGCTGGCCGGGCGGCTCGGCGACCTGCTCGGCCGGCGGCGGGTCTTCCTGGCCGGGGTCGCCCTGTTCACCCTCGCCTCGCTGCTCTGCGCGCTGGCCACCGGACCGGCCACCCTGGTCGCGGCCCGGTTCGCGCAGGGCGTCGGCGGCGCGCTCACCACCGCGGTCAGCCTCGGCATGATCGTGCGGCTCTTTCCCGAGGCGGCCGAGCGGGCCCGGGCGATCGCCGTGTTCAGCTTCACCGGGGCGGCCGGCGCGTCGCTCGGCCTGCTGGCCGGGGGAGTCCTCACCGACCTGGCCGGCTGGCGGGCGATCTTCCTGATCAACCTGCCGATCGGTGGGCTGATCCTGGCCGCCGGCGTACGCCTGATCGTCCGGGACCCGGGGGTCGGACTGCGGGCCGGCCTGGACCTGGCCGGGGCGGTGCTGGCCACCGCCGGCCTGATGGCCGCGGTGCTGGCCATCGTCGGCGCGGGGGAACACGGCTGGACCTCGGCGCGCACCCTCGGCGCGGCCGGGCTCGCCGCGGTCCTGCTGGCCGGGTTCGCGGCCCGGCAGCGGGTCGCCGCCACGCCGCTGCTGCCGCCCCGGGTGCTGCGGGCGCCCGGCCTGGTCGCCGCCAACGCGGTGCAGTTCCTCATGGTGGCCGCGTACTTCGGCTTCCAGTTCCTGCTCGCCCTGCACCTGCAACTCGTGCTCGGCCTGGGGCCGGCGGCCACCGGCTTCGCCTTCCTGCCCACCCCACTGGCCATCGCGGTGGTGTCGCTGGGCCTGGCCGGCCGCCTGGTGGGTCGCCTCGGCGCCCGCCGGGTGCTGGTCGGCGGGCTGGCGCTCGCCGTGGTCGGCTTCCTGCTGCTGGCCCGCCTTCCGCTGCACGCCGGGTACGCCGTCGACGTGCTCCCGGCGCTGCTGGTCTTCGGCATCGCCGGTGGGCTGACCCTGCCGGCGGTCACCACGCTCGCCATGGCCGGCGCGGAACCGGCCGACGCCGGGCTCGCCTCCGGACTGGCCAACACCACCCAGCAGGTGGGCGGGGCGCTCGGCCTGGCCGTCCTCGCCACCCTGGCCGCCAGCCGCACCGACGCGCTGCGGGCCGCCGGGACGGAGCCGGTGGCCGCCCTCGCCGCCGGCTACCGCTCCGCGTTCGCCGTGGCCGCCGCCCTGGTCACCGCAGCCCTCCTGCTCGCCCTGGTCACCACCCGCCGGTCCGGCCGCCCCGCCCCGGTCGCCGCCCGCGTGCGCGAGACCTCGCCCGCCCGCTGACGCTCGGGCGGGCGGCATCTTCCCGGAACTTGCTGTCTCCCAGCGAGGTGAGGCAGCAACTTCCGGGAAGTTGCTGCCAGCGGGGCAAGGTGGCGTGGTCGGGAGGGTCAGGCGGGACGGCCGGGCAGGACGCGGGCCAGGAGGTCGAGGGCGGTGGGGTAGGCGTGTGCGGGCGGGCGGGCGTAGCCGATCACCAGGCCGGGGGGCTGGTCGGCCGGCCCGTGGTGGTGGGCGGCCAGCCCGCTCAGGCCCAACCCGTGTGCGGCGGCCGCCGCCAACACCTCCGCCTCGCCCGGCCCGTCGAAAGGTAGCTGGACGGTGGCGTGCAGGCCGGCGGAGATCCCCTCCACGGTCAACCGCCCGCCGAGCCGGGCCAGCAGCAGGTCCCGCCGCTCGCGGTAGCGACGCCGGACGGTACGGACCTGCCGGTCGTAGCCGTGGGTGTCGATCAGGTCGGCGAGGGCGAGCTGGCCGATCGTCTCCGTGTGCAGGTCGAGGTGGCGCTTGGCGTCCACCACCGGATCCACCAGCCGGGCCGGCAGCACCAGCCAGGCCAGGCGCAGCGCCGGCCCGAGCGTCTTCGCCGCCGTGCCCACGTACGCCACCTGCTCGGGGGCGGTGCCCTGGACCGCACCGACGGGTTGGCGGTCGTACCGGAACTCGCCGTCGTAGTCGTCCTCCACGACGAGGCCACCGCCGGACCGGGCCCAGTCGGTCAGCGCGTGCCGGCGGGACGGGTGCAGGGTCACCCCCGCCGGGTACTGGTGCGCCGGGGTCACCACGGCCGCGCCCATCCGGGCGAGGTGCCCGGTGCCGAGCAGGTCGGTGCGGGCGCCCCACCCGTCCACCGGCAGCGGCAGCACCGTGCCGCCGTGCCGCCGCACCACCTCGCGGTGGAACGTCAGCCCCGGGTCCTCCATCGCCACGGCGGGCGTGCCGGCGTCGCGGAGCACCGTGGTGAGCAGCACGAGCGCCTGGAC
This sequence comes from Micromonospora sp. NPDC051924, assembly GCF_055586005.1. Taxonomy (NCBI): domain Bacteria; kingdom Bacillati; phylum Actinomycetota; class Actinomycetes; order Micromonosporales; family Micromonosporaceae; genus Micromonospora; species Micromonospora sp. NPDC051924. The sequence goes on along the minus strand of NZ_JBVJJA010000027.1, from coordinate 19,807 downwards.
GTAGCCGGACGTGATCACGATCCGCTCCGGGTCGGCGAGCACGCCGCGGGCCCGACCCAGGTAGCCGGCGAGCGCGCGGCGCAGCTCCGGCCGGCCGCGCGGGTCGCCGTAGCCGTAGGCCTCGGCCGGGGCCACGGCCAGCGCCCGGCGGAGGGCGCGCAGCCAGGCGGTCACCGGGAAGAGCCCCACGTCGGGGCTGCCCGGGCGCAGGTCGTACCGGAAGGGGGCCGGCCCGGGCGGCGGCGGGGCCGGCGCCGGCGCCACCTGGCGCAGCGAGCTGACCTCGGTGCCCGCGCCGACCCGGGCGACCAGCCAGCCCTCGGCGACCAGCTGGTCGTAGGCGGCGCTGACCGTGCCCCGGGACAACCCCAGTTCGGCGGCGAGGGCGCGGGTGGCCGGCAGCCGGGTCGACGCGGGGAGCCGGCCGTCGCGGATCGCGTCCCGCAGGGCCCGTTCCAGCCCGGCCCGCCGGCCGCCGCTCGCGTCCAGCTCCAGGTGCAGGTCGACGCCGAAATCGGCCCAGTCCATCGGCACGGAATTGGAGCTTAGGCCCAGCCGCCGCCCCGGCGAGAATCGCCACATGACCGAACTGAGCCGGCGGGCCGACACGCTGCGCGCGCTGCACCGCCCCGGAGATCCGCTGGTCCTGCCGAACGCCTGGGACCCCGGGTCCGCGCAGGCCGTCGTCGCGGCGGGCTTCCCGGCCGTCGCCACCAGCAGCGGCGCGGTCGCCGAGGCGCTCGGCCACGCCGACAACGAGGCCACCCCGGTGGACGAGATGTTCGCCGCGGTCGGCCGGATCGCCGCCGCGGTCGCCGTCCCGGTCACCGCCGATCTGGAGCGGGGGTACGGGCTGCGCCCGGCCGAGCTGGTCGAGCGGCTGCTGGCGGCCGGCGCGGTGGGCTGCAACATCGAGGACTCCGACCCGCGTACCCGCGTGCTGTGCGACGTCGAGGAGCAGGCCGACCTGCTCGCCGGCATCCGGGGGGCGGCCCGGGCGGTCGGGGTGGACCTGGTGCTCAACGCCCGGGTCGACGTGCACCTGCGGGCGTACGGCCCGGCGGAGGAGCGGCTCGCCGAGGCGGTCCGCCGGGCCCGCCGCTACCGGGCGGCCGGGGCCGACGGCGTCTACCCGATCATGCTGGCCGACCCGGCGGAGATCCGCGCCTTCGTCGCCGAGGTGGACGCCCCGGTGAACATCATGGCCCGCCCCGGCGCGCCCAGCCCGGCCGAGCTCGCCGCCCTCGGCGTGGCGCGGGTCAGCTACGGCTCCGGCGTGTACGCCGCCGCCCACGCCCGTACCACCGAACTGCTCGCCGCGATCCGCGCCGGCGGCGACCCGCTCGTCTCCTGAGGCGCTGTGCCGTGTCGGGGTTGCCGACCCGCGCTCGGCCCGGGAAGGTGGTCGGATGGGTGCCGCTGACGAGACCCGGGACGGGGTGTCGCTGACCAACCTGGACCAGCCGCTCTTCGACGGCGCCGGGGCGACCAAGCGCGACCTGGTCGACTACCTGGACGCCGTGCACGCGCGGATCCTGCCCGAGCTGCGCGACCGGCCGCTCTCGGTGATCCGGGTACGCCCCGGGCAGGAGCCGTTCATGCAGAAGAACCTGCCGAAGTACACGCCCGACTGGGTGCGCCGCACCGAGGTCTGGGCGGAGGCGTCCCACCGGCGCATCTCGTACGCCCTCTGCGACGACCGGCGCACCCTGCTCTGGTTCGCCAACCAGCGGGCGGTGGAGTACCACCCGACGCTGGGCCGGGCGGGTGACCCCGAACACCCCACCCACCTGGTGCTCGACCTGGACCCGCCGGAGGGGGACTCGTTCGGGATGGCGGTGCGGGCCGCGCTGCTGGTCCGCCAGGCGCTGGCCGACGCCGGGCTGGCCGGGGCGGTGAAGACCAGCGGGGCGAAGGGGCTGCACGTGATCGTGCCGGTGGCGGAGGGGACCACCGCCGAGGAGGCGGCCGCCGCGACCCGGGCCCTCGCCGTGCACGCCGAACGGCTCGACCCGGCGCTGGCCACCACCGCCTTCATCGTCGAGGACCGGGGCGGCCGGGTCTTCGTGGACTCCACCCGGGCGTACGGGGCGACGGTGGTGGCCGCGTACAGCCCCCGGATCCGGCCCGGCACGCCGGTGTCGTACCCGGTCGGCTGGGCCGATGTGGAGTCGGTGACGCCGGCCGAGTTCACCGTGCGGACGGTGCCGGGGCTGCTCGGCGACCGGAACCCGTGGGCTGCGGCGCTGCCCGCGCCGCAGCGGCTGCCGGCGGACCTGGTGGCCGAGGGGCGGACCATCCCGGTGGCCCGGGTGCAGGCCATGCACGAGGGCAAGCGCCGCGCGAAGGCCCGCCGCGAGGCCGGCTGACCCACCCGGAGTGACGAAGAAAGCCCGGACCGATCGGCCCGGGCTTTCTTCCTGTCTGTGCCCCCGGCAGGATTCGAACCTGCGCCCCCGCCTCCGGAGGGCGGTGCTCTATCCCCTGAGCTACGGGGGCTCAGCGACCCGAGAAGAGTAGCAAACGCCGTCCCGGATCACCGAATCGGCACCCCGCGCGCCGATCTTCGGCGGATCATGCGGCGGCCACCGGGCGACCGCAGCTGGGGAGCGGATGCAGGACGATCCGGCGCGGGAGCCGGCGGGGCCACTCGTTGCGCGGCCACGAGCCGTCGACGATCAGGTGCACCGTGCGCTCCTCGGCGCCACTGAGCCGCAGCACGTAGTCGCGGGGGAGCGGCGGGTCGACCGAGGGCGTGGTGATCATGAAGCGGACCCGGCCCCGGGACGACACCGCGGAGATCACGTCCGCCGCCGGCATGGTGCCGCGCAGCCGTACCCGGCCGATCCAGTAGACCTCCGCGGCGTGTTCCTGGGCGGCCCGGGTGATCGACGGGTACTCGCTGCGCACCCAGCGCTCGACCGCGCCCACGCAGAGGCCGCAGGCCCGTTCCCGGGGCTCGCGCGGACCCAACCCCCAGGCCCGCAGGTACGCCCCGACTGTGCCGGCGTCCATCGCCAGGTCGAACCGGCCCTGGATGAGGGTGGTGAGGCTCTGTCGCGTCCAGAGCTCCTCGTCCAGGCCGAACTCGTCCGGGTGGACGCCCCGCAGCAGGTCGATCAGTTCGAGTTCCTGTTCGCGGCTGAGCGTTCCCGACTCGCCCTGCCGCAGTCCGCGACGGACGGCTGCCACCGCTCCGTCACCGCCGATGGTGTGGCGTCGGCACCAGCTGGTCACCGACCGCCCTGCGTCTCTGAGTGCAACCCCCACGCCCTGCGCAACGAGCCCGAATCGCAACTGGTCACGATATGTGGGTAGAAAAGTCTCCAAGCAAGTCAAAGGGTCGGATAGCTCAAATCGTTATAACAGGTCATAACGGACGAAGGTGGTCCGCTCGACGCGAAGGGGCCCGCGTCGCGCACGACGCGGGCCCCTCGTCCGAGCCCGGTTACAAGGTGCCGCCCAGACGCTTGAGCGCCGCCTGGAGGTTCGTGAGGTCGGTCTGCTGGGTGTTCTTCATGACCTGCGCGACCGCCAGCACGTCCTTGTCGTGCCCCTGGTCGAGGACGCCGTCGATCATGTGCACCCCGCCGATGTGGTGCCGGATCATCATCTGCAGGAAGAGGATGTCGAAGTCGCGGCCCTTGGCGTCGCGCAGCTTCGCCATCTCCTCCGGCGTGGCCATGCCCGGCATCAGGCCGTTCCTGACCGCCTGCGCGCCGTCCGGCATCCAGGCCATCGCCGGCTGGTCGCCGGTGGGGTCCAGCTTCCAGGAGCGCAGCCAGGTCTGCATGGTGCCGATCTCGCCCTGCTGGCCGGTGGCGATGTCGCCGCCGATCTGCCGTACCTCCGCGTCCTGGCCCTGCTGGAAGGCCATCAGCCCCATCGCCACCGCCTGGGCGTGGTGGGTGCTCATGTCCCGGGCGAAGCCCGCCTCCGGCGAGTTGTCGCCGGGGCGGGTGAGGGTCGGGGTGAGCAGGCCGCCCGCGTACCCGAGAAGGAGGCCGACCACGATGGCGAGGCCCACGGCCAGCAGGCCGTAACGCCGCGCCGGGGCCCGGCCGCCGTCGGCGGCCGGGACCTCGTCGAGGGCGGTGTCCGTGGTCACGGGAGCAGTCATCGCGGCGTCCTCACTGGGTGACGGGCTGGTCCATCTGGTTGCCCATGTCCCGCGGGGTGGTGCCGGTCGCGGTGACGCCCTGGGCGCAGTTGGCGTTGGGGCCCTCGATGGAGGCGTTCACCCGCAGCGTCTTGATGAACTCGTCGATCCGGCTGTCGTCGGCGTTGTCGACCTTGAGCTGGAAGCCCCAGGCCTGGAGCGAGATCGGCTTGTCCAGCCCCTCGTACGGGCTGAGCATCAGCTTCTCCTTGCCCTCGACCTTGGCCTTGAGCTTCGCCACCTGGTCGGCCGGCAGGTCCGGGCGGTAGGTGATCCAGACCGTGCCGTGCTCCAGGCTGTGCACCGCGTGCTCGTTGGCGATCGGGGCGGTGTAGACGTCGCCCATGCAGTTCTGCCAGGCCGGGTTGTGCGGGCCGCCGACCGGCGGGAGCACGTCGTACTTGACCGAGCCCTGCTGGTGCTGGCCGCCCTTGACCAGGTCCTTGTTGGTCTTGCGGTAGTCGACCACGCCCTTGATCGAGTCGGCCCGCTCCTCCCACGGCTGGGAGCCCTTGTACACCGCCCAGGCACCCCAGCCGATGATCGCGGCGGCCAGCACGCCGACCGCGACGAAGAGGGCGATCGGACCCCACGAGCGACCCTGGCTGACCTTCACCGGGGCGACCGGCTTGCGGCCCTTGCCGCCGGCGGTCTGCCGCGGGGTGCCCTTGCCGGGCCCGCCCTTGCCGCCGGCAGGCTTGTCGGCAGCCGCCGGCCGGCCGGCGGCCGGCTTCTTGCCGGTGCTGACCACGGTCGGACGGCGCTCCGGGCCGCCCGGGGTGCTGATGCTCATCGTGCCTCGTCAGGTCGGTCGGTCAGGGGAGCCGCGGGGCCGGTTCACATCCTGGTCGCCGCCGCGGGTGCCGAGTCTACCCCCGATAACATGGTTCGGTGACTCCCGCAGAACTCGCCGAGGTCGTCCTCGCCGCAGCCCACGCCGTCTTCGCAGACCGGGACCTGGACCGCTCCGCGCTGCCCGCGCAGACCGCCGTCGAGCGACCCCGTAACCCCGATCACGGCGACTACGCCTCGACGCTGGCGCTGCAGCTCAGCAAGAAGGTGGGCGTGCCGCCGCGGGAGTTGGCCGCCGCCCTGGCCGAGCAGCTCGGCAAGGCCTCCGGGATCAAGTCGGTGGAGATCGCCGGGCCGGGCTTCCTCAACATCCGGCTGGACGCGGCCGCCGCCGGCCAGCTCGCCAAGGTGATCGTCGAGGCCGGCCCGGAGTACGGCCGCAGCGACGCCCTCGCCGGCCAGAAGATCAACCTGGAGTTCGTCTCGGCGAACCCGACCGGCCCGGTGCACATCGGCGGCGTCCGCTGGGCGGCCGTCGGGGACGCGCTCAGCCGGCTGCTCCGCGCCACCGGCGCCGAGGTCGGCACGGAATACTACTTCAACGACGCCGGCTCCCAGATCGACCGGTTCGCCCGGTCCCTGCTGGCCGCCGCGAAGGGCGAGCCGGCCCCGGAGGACGGCTACGGCGGCGCGTACATCGCGGAGATCGCGGCCGAGGTGGTCGAGCGCCGACCGGACGTGCTGGAACGGGACGACGCCGCCGCCCAGGAGGTGTTCCGGGTCGAGGGCGTCGAGCTGATGTTCGCCGAGATCAAGTCCTCGCTGCGCGACTTCGGGGTCGAGTTCGACACCTACTTCAACGAGAAGGACCTGCACGACCGGGGCGAGCTGGAGAAGGCCCTCGCCCGGCTGCGCGAGCAGGGCCACCTCTTCGAGTCCGAGGGCGCAACCTGGCTGCGCACCACCGACTTCGGTGACGACAAGGACCGGGTGCTGCGCAAGTCCAACGGCGAGTGGACCTACTTCGCCGCCGACTGCGCCTACTACCTCGACAAGCGCGAGCGCGGCTTCGAGCGCGTGGTGATCATGCTGGGCGCCGACCACCACGGCTACATCGGCCGGATGAAGGCCATGGCCGCCTGCTTCGGCGACGACCCGGAGCACAACCTGGAGATCCTCATCGGCCAGCTGGTCAACCTGGTCCGCGACGGCGCCCCGGTGCGGATGAGCAAGCGGGCCGGCACCGTGGTCACCCTGGAGGACCTGGTCGACGCGATCGGCGTGGACGCCTCCCGCTACGCGCTGGCCCGCTACTCCAGCGACTCGCCGATCGACATCGACGTGGAGCTGTGGACCCGGGCCACCCGCGACAATCCGGTCTACTACGTGCAGTACGTCGCCGCCCGGACGGCCAGCGTCGGGCGCAACGCCGCCGAGGTGGGGCTGACCCGGGGCGACGCCGCCGACTTCCACGCCGAGCTGCTCTCCCACGAGAAGGAGAACGAGCTGCTCAAGGCGCTGGCCGAGTTCCCCGCCGTGGTCTCCTCGGCGGCCGAGCTGCGCGGGCCGCACCTGGTCGCCCGCTACCTGGAGCGGCTGGCCGGGGCGTACCACCGGTTCTACGACAACTGCCGGATCCTGCCGCGGGGCGAAGAAGAGGTCACCGACCTGCACCGGGCGCGGCTCTGGCTCAACGACGCCACCCGGGTGGTCATCGCCAACGGCCTGCACCTGCTCGGCGTCTCCGCCCCGGAAAGGATGTAACCCCCGATGCGTGCGCACGAGGCCGGTGCCCTGCACGGCGAGATCGGCTACCGCGGGCCCGCGTGGCTGCGTACCCCGGTCGACGTCAACGCCCTGGTCCCGCAGCTCTGGCCGCGCAACGTGGTGCGCGCCGAAGGCGGCGCGCTCGCGGTCGCGGGCCTGGACGTCCGCGACCTGGCCGCCGAGTTCGGCACCCCGGTGTACGTGCTGGACGAGGACGACCTGCGCTCGCGCTGCCGCGAGTTCCGGGCCGCTTTCCCGGACGCCGACGTCTACTACGCCGGCAAGGCGTTCCTGTGCCGGGCGGTGGTCCGCATGATCGCCGAGGAGGGCATGTTCCTCGACGTGTGCACCGGCGGCGAGCTGGCCACCGCGCTGTCCGCGGGGATGCCGCCGGAGCGGATCGGCTTCCACGGCAACAACAAGTCGGTGGCCGAGCTGACCCGGGCGGTGGACGCCGGGGTGGGCCGGATCATCGTCGACTCGTTCGCCGAGATCGACCGGCTGACCGGGATCGCCCGCGAGCGCGGGGTACGCCCCAAGGTGCTGGTCCGGGTCACCGTCGGCGTGGAGGCGCACACCCACGAGTTCATCGCCACCGCGCACGAGGACCAGAAGTTCGGCTTCTCGCTGGCCGGCGGGGCGGCCGCGGCGGCCGCCTTCAAGATCCTCGACGAGGGCGTGCTGGAGCTGCGCGGGCTCCACTCGCACATCGGCTCACAGATCTTCGACGCCAGCGGCTTCGAGGTCTCCGCCCGCCGGGTGCTCGGCCTGCAGGCGCAGATCCGCGACGCCCGGGGCGTGGAACTGCCCGAGCTGGACCTCGGCGGCGGCTTCGGCATCGCGTACACCACGCAGGACGACCCGGCCGCGCCGCACGAGCTGGCCAAGCGGCTGCGCAAGATCGTCGACGGGGAGTGTGCCGCCGAGAAGCTGGCCGTGCCGCACCTGTCCATCGAGCCGGGCCGGGCCATCGTCGGGCCGGCGGTCTTCACCCTCTACGAGGTCGGCACGGTGAAGGACGTCGACGGCCTGCGGACGTACGTGAGCGTCGACGGCGGGATGAGCGACAACATCCGCACCGCGCTCTACGACGCGTCGTACTCCGCGACCGTGGCGAACCGCACGTCGGCGGCGGAGCCGCTGCTCGCCCGCGTGGTGGGAAAGCATTGTGAGTCCGGGGACATCGTGGTGAAGGATGAATTCCTGCCCGCAGACGTGCAGCCCGGAGATCTTGTCGCGGTGCCCGGCACCGGGGCGTACTGCCGGAGCATGGCCAGCAACTACAACCATGTCCCTCGGCCCCCGGTCGTCGCCGTCCGCGACGGTCGGGCCCGGCTGATCGTCCGCCGGGAGACCGAAGCGGACCTGCTCGCATTGGATGTCGGATGACCTCACCCGTTCGCTTGGCGCTGCTCGGCTGCGGCACGGTCGGCAGCGACGTGGTGCGCCTGCTGCACGAGCAGTCGGCCGACCTCGCCGCCCGGATCGGCGCCCCGCTGGAGATCGCCGGCATCGCCGTACGCCGGCTCGGCCGGGACCGCGGCGACCTGCCGGTCGACCCGGCCCTGTTCACCACGGACGCGCTCGGGCTGATCAAGCGGGACGACGTGGACATCGTGGTCGAGGTGGTCGGCGGGATCGAGCCAGCCCGCGGCTGGCTGGTCGAGGCGCTGCGCGCCGGCAAGAGCGTGGTCACCGCGAACAAGGCGCTGCTGGCCGAGGACGGCGCCACCCTGCACGACGCGGCCGCCGAGGGCGGTGCCGACCTCTACTACGAGGCCAGCGTGGCCGGCGCCATCCCGCTGCTGCGCCCGCTGCGCGAGTCGCTGCACGGGGACCGGATCAACCGGGTCACCGGCATCGTCAACGGCACCACCAACTTCATCCTCTCCGCCATGGACGCCACCGGCGCCGGCTTCGCCGAGGCCCTGGAGGAGGCCACCGAGCTGGGCTACGCCGAAGCGGACCCGACGGCCGACGTGGAGGGTTTCGACGCCGCCGCGAAGGCCGCCATCCTCGCCTCGCTGGCGTTCCACACCCGGGTCACCGCGGCCGACGTGTACCGCGAGGGCATCACCGAGGTCACCGCCGCCGACGTGGCCAGCGCCAAGGCGATGGGCTGCACCATCAAGCTGCTCTGCATCGCCGCCCGGGGCGCCGACGCGGCCGGCCGGCAGACGGTCAGCGTCCGGGTGCACCCGGCGATGATCCCGCTGACCCACCCGCTGGCCGGCGTCGGCGACGCGTTCAACGCGGTCTTCGTCGAGGCCGAGGCGGCCGGCCAGCTGATGTTCTACGGCCGGGGCGCGGGTGGCGCGCCGACCGCCAGCGCGGTCCTCGGCGACGTGGTGGCGGTGGCCCGCAATCGCCTCGCCGGGGTGCGCGCGGCCAGCGAGTCGGCGTACGCGGACCTGTCGGTGCGCCCGATGGGGGAGGCGCTCACCCGCTACCACATCAGCCTCGACGTGACCGACCGGCCAGGTGTGCTGGAGGCGGTCGCCGGTGTGTTCGCCCGGCACGAGGTCTCCATCGCCACCGTGCGGCAGGGGCCGGCCGGGGGCGGTCCCGCCGGTCGGGGCGAGGACGCCGAGCTGGTCATCGTCACCCACGTGGCGCCGGACGCCGCGCTCGCCGCGACCGTCCGGGAGCTGCGCGGGCTGGCGATCGTCCGCTCGGTGACCAGCGTGCTCCGGGTCGAGGGCGGGGCGTAGCCTGCCGTCCCGCCTGATGGTTAAGGGGAGGTGTGCCGGCGACCGGTCCGGGAGTCTGGTCCACGCTGGTGGAGGCCCCCGGGAGAGCGGGGCGGGAGGGTCGAGGTGAGCGACATGTGGCGGGGCCTGATCGAGACGTACCGCGACCGGCTGCCGGTCACCGACGCCACCCCGGTCGTCACCCTGCACGAGGGGAACACCCCGCTGCTGCCGGCGCCGGTGCTCTCCGCCCGGGTCGGTGCCGACGTCTGGCTCAAGATCGAGGGAGCCAACCCGACCGGCTCGTTCAAGGACCGGGGCATGACGGTCGCCGTCTCCAAGGCCGTCGAGGCCGGTGACAAGGCGATCATCTGCGCCTCCACCGGCAACACCAGCGCCTCCGCCGCCGCGTACGCGGCCCGGGCCGGGATCACCTGCGCCGTTCTGGTGCCGCAGGGCAAGATCGCGCTGGGCAAGCTGGCCCAGGCGCTGGTGCACGGGGCCAAGCTGCTCCAGGTGCAGGGCAACTTCGACGACTGCCTGGCGCTCGCCGGCAAGCTCGCCCAGGACTACCCGGTGGCCCTGGTCAACTCCGTCAACATCAACCGGCTGCACGGGCAGAAGACGGCCGCCTTCGAGATCGTCGAGGCGCTCGGCGACGCGCCGGACATCCACTGCCTGCCGGTCGGCAACGCCGGCAACATCTCGGCCTACTGGATGGGCTACTCGGAGGACCTGCGCGACGGGAACGCCACGCGGACCCCGAAGATGTACGGCTTCCAGGCGGCCGGCGCGGCCCCGATCGTCACCGGCCGGATGGTGCCCGAGCCGTCCACCATCGCCACCGCGATCCGGATCGGCAACCCGGCGAGCTGGACCAAGGCGATAGACGCCCGGGACGCCTCGGGCGGCCTGATCGCGGCGGTCACCGACCGGGAGATCCTGTCCGCCTACCGGCTGCTGGCCCGCGAGGTGGGCGTCTTCGTCGAGTTGGGCAGCGCGGCCAGCGTGGCGGGCCTGCTCCAGCAGGCGGCCGAGGGGAAGGTGCCGGCCGGCGCCACCGTGGTCTGCACGGTCACCGGCCACGGCCTCAAGGATCCGGAGTGGGCCATCTCCACGGCCCCCGCCCCGCTCACCATCGCCAACGACCCCCTCGCCGCCGCCCGCTCCCTCGACCTCGCCTGACCCCCACCCGCTCCCCCTCCCGCCCACCACTTGCGGCGTTGATCATGAAGTTGGCGGTGCGGGGGAGCGCTTTCCCGGCGGCTAACCTCATGATCGACGAGGGTGGGCCAATGGGGCGGGGTGGGTGCGTGGGAGCGTGATGGGGTGGGGGAGACTCTGTGGACCCCTTCGACCCCGTTCCAGGAGTGAGTAACGCAGATGTCGCTGCTCGCCAGATTCAGCCTTGCCAACCGCGGACTGGTCGCCCTCATCGCGCTGGTGACCGCGGCGTTCGGGGCGTTCGCCGTGCCGTCGCTGAAGCAGCAGCTGCTGCCGTCCCTGGAGTTTCCCGCCGCGTTCATCGTGGCTGCGTACCCGGGCGCCGCGCCGGAGATCGTCGAATCCCAGGTCACCGAGCCGATCGAGAACAGCCTCCAGGGCATCCCGGGGCTGGACAAGGTCACCTCCACCTCCCGCGAGGGCTCCACCACCGTCCAGGTGCAGTACGCGTTCGGCACCGACCTGGACGACGTGGTCAACAAGATGCAGACCGCGTTGAACCGGATCGACGCGCAACTGCCCGAGGGGGTGGACCCGCAGGTCATCGCCGGCAGCACCGACGACCTCCCGGCGGTGGTGGTCGCCGCGTCCGGCGGCGGTGACGAGCAGGCCCTCGCCGAGAAGCTGCGCACGACGGTCGTACCCGAGCTGGAGGGCCTGGACGGGGTCCGCACGGTCGACGTGACCGGCACCCGCGACCAGGTCGTGCTGGTCACCCCCGACCCGGCGAAGCTGGCCGCGGCCCGGCTGGCCCCCACCGCGATCGCCCAGGCGCTCAAGACCAACGGCGTCGCGCTGCCGGCCGGCGCGGTCGCGGACGGCAACCGGTCGCTGCCGGTGCAGGTCGGCACCCCGATCCGGACGGTGGACGACCTGCGCGGCATCGTGCTGGCCACCGCCCCGGCCGCCCCGGTCCGCCTCGGCGACGTGGCGACGCTGCAGGAGCAGCTCGCCCCGGCCACCGGCTTCACCCGGACCAACGGCAAGCCCAGCCTGGGCATCGCCGTCACCGCCACCCCGGACGGCAACGCGGTCCGCATCTCGCACGAGATCCGGGACCGGCTGGACGACCTGAAGGCCGCCTCCGGCGCGGACCTGACCGTGGTCTTCGACCAGGCCCCGTTCGTCGAGCGGTCCATCGACAGCCTGACCACCGAGGGCCTGCTCGGCCTGCTGATGGCGGTCGTGGTGATCCTGGTCTTCCTGCTCTCGATCCGCTCCACCGTGGTCACCGCGGTCTCCATCCCGCTGTCGGTGCTGGTCGCGCTGATCGTGCTGTGGGCCGGCGACTACTCGCTCAACCTGCTCACCCTCGGCGCACTGACCATCGCCGTCGGCCGGGTGGTGGACGACTCCATCGTGGTGCTGGAGAACATCAAACGGCACCTGGAGTACGGCGAGCCGAAGCGGGACGCCATCCTCGGCGCGGTCCGCGAGGTGGCCGGCGCGGTCACCGCCTCCACGCTGACCACGGTCGCCGTGTTCGCGCCGATCGCGCTGGTGGGCGGCTTCGTCGGGCAGCTCTTCGCGCCGTTCGCGATCACCGTGACGGTGGCCCTGCTCGCCTCCCTGCTGGTGTCGCTGACGGTGATCCCGGTGCTGGCGTACTGGTTCCTCAAGCCGCGGGGCGGCGCCGACGACTCGGCGGCCCGCCGCGCCGCCGAGGAGAAGGAGCTGCGCAGCCCGTTGCAGCGGGCGTACCTGCCGGCGATCGGCTTCGCCACCCGGTCCCGGGGCACCCGCTGGATCACCGTGGGGCTGGGCCTGCTGGTGCTGCTGGGCACCTTCGGCCTGGCGCAGAAGCTGGAGACCAACTTCCTCGACGACTCCGGCCAGGACACCCTGAGCATCCGGCAGGAACTGCCGGCGGGCACCGGCCTGACCGGCACCGACCAGGCCGCCGCGAAGGTCGAGGCGGTGCTCGGCCGGACGGAGGGCGTCCGGACGTACCAGGTCAGCGCGGGCCGCGGCGATCAGCCCTGGGCGGGTGGCAGCGGCAACAACACCGCGTCGTACCAGGTGGCCCTGGACGAGAGCAGCGACGCGGCGGCGGTCAAGCGGACGCTGCGCCGGGAGTTCGACGCCCTCGGACCGGAGGTCGGCGAGCTGAGCTTCGGCGCCGGGCAGGACGGGGCCTCCGCCAACCAGCTCGAGGTGGTCGTGCAGGCCGCCGACCAGGAAGCGTTGACCCGGGCCGCCGAGGCCGCGCGCGACGCGATGGCCGGTACGCCGGGCGTCGAGGACGTCGCCACCAGCCTCGCCACCCAGGTGCCCCGGGTCGAGGTGACCGTGGACCGGATCGCCGCGGCGCGGGCCGGCCTCACCGAGGCGGCCGTCGGGCAGCTCGTCGCGCAGGCGTACCGGGGTGCCCCGCTGGGGCAGGTCAGCCTGGACGGCGCGCCACGCGACGTGGTGCTCAGCACCGGTGCCCGGCCCCCGCTGAGCGTGGCCGAGCTGCGGGCACTGCCGGTGGGCCGGGTCAAGCTGGACGACATCGCCGACGTCAACCAGGTCGACGGCCCGCAGCAGGTGACCCGGATCGACGGCGAGCGCAGCGTCTCGGTCACCGGTACGGCCACCGGCTCCAACCTCGGCGCCACGACGCAGGAGCTGCAGCAGCGGCTGGATGCGCTGGACGTGCCGGGGGCGACCTTCACCATCGGCGGCGTCAGCGCCGACCAGAAGGACGCTTTCGCCGACCTGGGGCTGGCGGTGCTGGCCGCGATCGCGATCGTCTTCCTGATCATGGTCGGTACGTTCCGCAGCCTGACCCAGGCGCTGATCCTGCTGATCTCGGTGCCGTTCGCGGCCACCGGCGCGATCGCGCTGCTGCTGGCCACCGGCACGCCGCTGGGCGTACCGGCGCTGATCGGCGTGCTCATGCTGGTCGGCATCGTGGTGACCAACGCGATCGTGCTGCTCGACCTGATCAACCAGTACCGGGCGCGGGGCATGGGTGTCACCGAGGCGGTGGTCGAGGGCGGCCGGCGGCGGCTGCGGCCGATCCTGATGACCGCGGTGGCCACCGTGTTCGCGCTGCTGCCGATGGCCTTCGGGCTCACCGGCGAGGGCGGCTTCATCTCCCGGCCGCTGGCCATCGTGGTGATCGGCGGCCTGCTCAGCTCGACGCTGCTCACGCTGATCCTGGTGCCGACCCTCTACACCATGGTGGAGCGGACCAAGGAGTCGCTGCGCGAGCGGCGGCCCCGCCGTCGGGGCGTGCCGACCCCGACCACCGTGCCGACCCCGACCACCGTGCCGACCCCGACCACCGTGCCGACCCCGACCTCCGTGCCGACCCCGACCTCCGTCCCGGCGCCGGTCCCGATGACGGTCGGCGGCGGCGCGGGCGGGGCCGGCGAGCCGGTCGTCGAGGCCCCGGCCCGTCCACGGCCGTCGGCCGCGCTGGTCGACGGCACGGACCAGTTCGAGGTGCTCCGCCTGCCGAAGAGCCGCCGCAGCCCGCTCCCACCCACCGAGTGACCCACGCGCCCCGGGGCCCGCACGCCGCCCCCCGGGGCGCGCCCGCTGCGGGATGCGCCCGCTGCGGGATGCGCACCTCGGAGTGCGCCTGCCTCGGGGTTCGCCTGCCTCGGATGGCTCCGCCTCGGGCGCAGATTCACGGAAATAGTGGCCATCCGAAGCGGGAAGGCCACTATTTCCGTGAATGAGGGCGCTACCGCGCCGGACAGGGCGGGGCGCCACCGGGCAGGGCGCCACCGGGCCGGTAACGGGCCGGCCGCCACCGGGCGGGGTGCGACCGGCCGGCCGCCATGGGGCAGGCGCGGCCTCGCAGGGTCAGCCAGGCTGGGCCGGCCGGGCAGGACCCGCCGGAGGGGGCCGTCGGGCGCGGCCAGAAGCGGTACCGTGAGTGAGCTGACACTTACGGCAGGTGTCGGGGCGTCCCGGTCACGGGGCTGCCGGCGGCGTGGAAGCGGGGCCATGGCGGACGGCGTGGGTCGGTGGGGGCGGCGAGCGCTGCTGCGCCGCACCGCACTGCTGGCCGGCGGCGCCGCGTTGGGCGCCGCGGCCACCGCGCAGACGACCTGGATCGCCGACCGCCGGCTTCCGCTGGCCGGCGGTCCGGCCAGCGCCACCCTGGGCAGCCGCCATCAGCAGGTCGGCTCCGGGGCGGTCGAGGTCACCTGGGGGGTGCGCACCAGCGAGCGCGTCGTCGCCCTCACCTTCGACGACGGCCCTCGGCCACAGTGGACGCCCATGGTGCTGGACACCCTGGCGAAGTACGCGGTACCGGCCACCTTCTTCCTGGTCGGCGAGCGGGCCCGGCAGCACGCCGCCCTGGTGCGGGGCCGGCTGGCCGGGCACGAGGTCGGCAACCACAGCTGGGCGCACCACGACCTGGCCCGGATGGACGCCCACGCCGCGTACGACGACCTGAGGCGCAGCCACGACGCGATCGCCGAGGCGACCGGTGTGGCGCCCCGCCTGCTGCGCCCGCCCTGGGGGCACCTGGGCGGGGCGGTGCTGCACGCCGCCGCCCGGCTGGACTACCGGCTGGTGCTGTGGACGTTGCAGATGGTCGAGGGGGAGTTCCCGAACGATCCGACCGGCCACGCCCGGCGGATCGTCGCCGACGTCCAACCCGGCACGATCCTGCTCGGCCACGACGTCGGCACCGAGCAGCGCCTCGTCGCGCTCCGCGGCCTGCCCGACATGATCACCGGGCTGCGCGCCCGCGGCTACACCTTCGTCACCGTCTCCCAGCTGCTGCGCCGCTCCGCCGTGGTCTGACCGGGCCGGTAGGGTTCCGGCGTGTCACCCACGGTCTCGGTCCTCGTCCGCAATCGCGACTTCCGCAATCTCTTCCTCGCCGAACTGGTGGTGTTCGGCGCCGACTGGTTCGTCATGGTGCCGCTGCTGGTGCTCCTGCCCGCGCTGACCGGCAGCGGGGTGTGGGGCGCGCTGGTGCTCGCCGTGGACACCGGCACGACGGCGCTGCTGCTGCCGTACGCCGGCACCATCGCTGACCGGTTCGACCGGCGGAAGATCATGATGATGGCCAACCTGGGTGCGCTGGCCGGCATCCTGCTGCTGCTCGGCGTCCGTGGCGCCGGGACGGCCTGGCTGGCCCTGCTGTCGATCGCCGCGGTGGCGGTGGCGAAGGCGTTCTACTCGCCGGCCGCCCAGGCCGCCCTGCCCAACGTGCTCGACCCGGCCGACCTGGCCGCCGGCAACGCCGTCGCCGGCTCGGCCTGGGGCACCATGACCGTCGTCGGCGCCTCGCTCGGCGGGATGCTCAGTGCCGCCGCCGGCCCGTACGCCAGCTTCTGGGTGGCGGCCGGCGCGCTCGCGCTGGCCGCGGGCGTGGCCGCGCTGATCCGCCGGCCGCTGCAGGCGCCCCGCGACCCGGCGGTGGCGCCCCCGCGCACCTGGGCGGCGATCCGCGAGGCGCTGCGCTACATCGCGCACCGGCCGCGGGTGCTGGCCCTGGTCACCGTGAAGTCGGCGGTCGGCCTGGGCAACGGGGTGCTGACCGTCTTCCCGCTGCTCGCCGGGGTGTACGGGGCCGGGGCGGTCGGCACCGGCCTGCTCTTCGCCAGCCGGGGCGCCGGGGCGCTGGTCGGCCCGATCCTGATGCGCCGGGTGCTGAGCAACCGGGCCTGGCTGCTGACCGGCCTGGCGCTCTCCATGTCCCTCTACGGCCTGGCGTACGTCGGCGCCTCGATGGTGGACTGGTTCCCGCTGGTGCTGGTGCTGGTCTTCCTGGCCCACTTCGGCGGCGGCAGCAACTGGGTGATGTCCAACTACGCCCTCCAGGGCGAGGTGCCGGACCGGCTGCGCGGCCGGGTCTTCGCCACCGACATGATGCTGGCGACCCTGGCCATCTCGGTCAGCCAGCTGGTGGTGGCCCTGGTGGTCGACGCGGTCGACGAGCGGACGGTGCTGGCCGGCTGCGGCCTGGTCACCGTGGTCTACGCGGTGGGCTGGCGGCTCGCCACCCGGCGGCTCTCGCTCACCGACCCGGTGCCGGAGCCGGAGCCCACCCCTACCGCCTGAGCCGCCGGTTCAGGCCTGACCCGGGGAGGTCGGGGGCAGGCCGGGCGCGGCCCACCCGCCGGTCTCCGCAGGGACACCGGCTCCGCTCGCCGCTGCCTCGGGAGCCGGCGCGGTGATCGGCCCCGTCCAGGAGTCCCACGGGCCGGCCGGCGGCTCGGCGGGCCGGCGCCCGGCGAGGACCGCGCCGATCAGCAGCCCGAACCCGATCGGGTGGCCGATGGCGATCAACCCGTCCACGGCCATGACGAGCAGGCTGATGCGTTGGTATCCACCGTCGCGGATCCAGTCGGAGGTCGCCAGCTGCCGGAAGCCGAGGTTCCAGCTCAGCGTCACCAGCGCGACCGCCAGCAGCACGGCGGCGCCGGAGGTCAGCAGGACACGGGCCCGTGGGGGCAACCGGTCGCCCCGCCGTGCGGCCAGCACCATGCCGGTCACCAGGACCGCGACGGTGGGCAGCTCCCCGGCGACGGACAGGATCGTCAGAAGAAACAGGTCCACGCCGCCTCCATCTGCTCTTGGCCGGTGGTCAGGCTAGCGGAAGGGATCAATTCCCACGGTCCGGGCGGATCGGCCGCCTGTCGGTGCCGCGCCATAGCATGAGCCGGTGCCGATGACTTTCGCCTCCGGTCCCGTGCGCGTCCGGGTGCCCGCGACCAGCGCCAACCTGGGTCCGGGCTTCGACGCGCTCGGGCTGGCCCTCGGGCTGCACGACGACGTGGCGGCCGAGGTGACCTCCGGTGGCGTACGCGTGGTCGTGTCCGGGGAGGGCGCCGGTGAGCTGCCGGACGGTGACAGGCACCTGGTGGTGACCTCGATGCGGGCCGCCTTCGACGTGCTCGGCGGGCAGCCGCCGGGGCTGGCACTGGAGTGCGTCAACCGGATCCCGCAGGCGCGCGGGCTCGGCTCCTCCTCGGCGGCCATCGTGGCCGGGGTGCTGTTGGCCCGGGCGCTCGTCGAGGACGGGGCGACCCGGCTGGACGACGCGGCGGCGCTGCGGCTGGCCTCCGAGATCGAGGGACATCCGGACAATGTCGCGCCCTGCCTGCTCGGCGGATTCACGGTCGCCTGGACCGAGCCGGCCGGTGCCCGCGCGGTCTCCCTGGCTGTCGCCGACGCCGTCCGTCCCACCGTCTTCGTGCCCGGTGAGCGTGGCCTGACCGCCGTCGCCCGGGCCGCGCTGCCGGCCACCGTGCCGCACGCCGACGCGGCGTTGACCGCCGGCCGGGCGGCGCTGCTGGTGCACGCGCTGACCGCGGAGCCGGCGCTGCTGCTGCCGGCCACGGTCGACCGGCTGCACCAGGACTACCGGGCGCCCGGGATGCCGGCGACGGCCGCCCTGGTCAACGCGCTGCGTGAGGCGGATGTGGCGGCTGTGGTCAGTGGGGCGGGCCCCACGGTGCTGGCGTTGACCGAGGTCCCGGCGGGCTTCGAGACGGGAACAGATTGGCAGCGTTGGGAGTTGCCGATAGATGTCAGCGGTGCCCGGGTCGCCCGGGGTAGACTTGGACACGCCGAGCGGGACCCTGTTGCCGCAGGTCGCAAGAGTTGATTACGCTCTAGGCAGCACAGCCGCGAAGCATGCGATCTCCTGCGGGTCGGCGCACCCCCGAAGCTCTCGGCGGTCAGCCCGTCACCCCTGCCAAAGGCCCACGCCGCACCGCAGTTTCCACAGGTCGCCGCAGGCGGCGAGACCTGCTCACCGATGTCGGTGAGTCGGGAAACCGACCGGCTGCTGTGTTACAGACTCCCGCGACGCGTCCATGCGAGGCGGGTGCACCGAGGCCGCCCGGCCACCTGTTCCACGACTCCGGGCAGTCCCGGCCTATCGAGGGAAGGAATCCATTGAGCGACACCACCGACGTGACGTCGGATGTTTCCAACGTCGCTGGCGAAGCCACCACCGCCGCCCCCACGCGTCGTCGGCGCAGCGGCACGGGCCTGTCGGCGATGCTGCTGCCAGAGCTGCAGAGCCTGGCCGCGTCGCTCGGTATCTCCGGTACGGCTCGCATGCGTAAGGGCGAGCTGATCAGCGCGATCACCGAGCGGCAGGGCGGCGCCGGCGCCGGGACCCCTCGACCGCGGGCCGAGGTTGCGGCCGCGGCCGCGCCTCCCCGAGAAGAGGTGCACGCCGAGGTACGCGAGGAGCGGGCCGAGACCGAGCGCCGCCCCGCCGAGCAGGCGCCGGCCGCCGAGCCGACCGAGGGCCGCACCCGGACCCGTCGGGGTCGGGCCGCCGCCAACGCCGAGGCGCGGCCGGCCGAGACGCGTACCGAGGAGGCCACGACCGAGACCGGTGAGCGGGCCGAGCGCGGCGAGGGCCGCCGGGAGCGCGGCGAGCGGGCCGAGCGCGGCGAGCGGGCCGAGCGCGGCGAGCGGGCCGAGCGCGGCGAGCGGGCCGAGCGCGGCGAGCGGGCCGAGCGCGGTGAGCGGGCCGAGCGCGGTGAGCGGGCCGAGCGCGGTGAGCGGGCCGAGCGCGGTGAGCGGGCCGAGCGCAACGAGCGCGGGGGCGAGCGGGCCGAGCGCGGTGAGCGCAACGAGCGCGGCGAGCGCAACGAGCGCAACGAGCGTGGGGGCGACCGCGCCGAGCGCAACGAGCGCGGCGACCGCAACGACCGTGGCCAGCGCGCCGAGCGCG
Organism: Micromonospora sp. NPDC051924; assembly: GCF_055586005.1. NCBI lineage: Bacteria > Bacillati > Actinomycetota > Actinomycetes > Micromonosporales > Micromonosporaceae > Micromonospora > Micromonospora sp. NPDC051924. The sequence goes on along the minus strand of NZ_JBVJJA010000027.1, from coordinate 522 downwards.
ACAACGACGGCGACGAGGACGGCGAGGGCGGCCGGCGCGGCCGGCGCAGCCGGTTCCGCGACCGCCGACGTGGCCGTGGCGAGCGGGCCGAGGGCGGCGACGGTGGCGGCCGCGAGCCGCAGGTCGGCGAGGACGACGTGCTCGTCCCGGTGGCCGGCATCATCGACGTGCTCGACAACTACGCCTTCGTGCGGACCACCGGCTACCTGGCCGGCCCGAACGACGTGTACGTCTCGATGTCCCAGATCAAGAAGTACGGCCTGCGCCGCGGTGACGCGATCACCGGTGCGGTGCGCGCGGCCCGGGACGGCGAGCAGCGGCGGGACAAGTACAACCCGCTGGTCCGGCTGGACACCATCAACGGGATGGAGCCGGAGGAGGCCAGGCGTCGTCCGGAGTTCTACAAGCTCACCCCGCTGTACCCGCAGGAGCGGCTGCGGCTGGAGACCGAGCCGCACATCCTGACCACGCGGGTCATCGACCTGGTGATGCCGATCGGCAAGGGGCAGCGGGCACTGATCG
>NZ_JBVJJA010000026.1:0-108006 GCF_055586005.1 Micromonospora sp. NPDC051924 | reverse complement strand
CCCCCCCCCCCCCCCCCCCCCCCCCCCCCCCCCCCCCCCCCCCCCCCCCCCCCCCCCCCCCCCCCCCCCCCCCCCCCCCCCCCCCCCCCGGGCCCCTGAATGAAGGAGTCAGGCGCTGACCCCTTCCCCGACCCCGGCCCGTGCAGCCGAGGTCGCCCCCGGCGTCCGGCGTCCGGGCATCCACCAGTTGGCCTTGCCGCACAGTTCCATCACCGCGGGGACGAGGACCATCCGGATGATGGTGGCGTCGACGAGTACGGCGACGGCCATGCCCAGACCGATCTGCTTGGTCGAGACGTCGGGGCCGAGCAGGGCGGTCGTGAAGATGGCGATCATGATGGCGGCCGCGGCCGTGATCACCTTGGCGGTCCGCGCCAGCCCGCGGGTGACGGCTCGCCGGCTGTCGCCGGTGCGCTCGTACTCCTCCCGGATCCGCGAGATCAGGAAGACCTCGTAGTCCATCGACAGGCCGAACAGGAGCGGGAACATCATCATCGGCACCCAGGTCGTGATCGGCATGTCGGTGGGGAAGCCGAGGGCCGAGCCGAGCCATCCCCACTGCACGATCGCGACCAGCACGCCGTAGGCGGCACCGATCGACAGCAGGTTCATCACGGCGGCCTGCAGCGCGATCGTGACCGACCGGACCAGCGCGACCAGCAGCAGCAGAGACAGCACGATGACGACCGTGATCATCAGGGGCAGACGTGAACGGGTGTCCTCGGCGAAGTCGATCGCGCCGGCGTTCGGGCCGCCGAGGTAGACATCGTCACCGCCGCGTGCCTTGGGCAGCACGTCGTTTCGGAGCTTGTGCACCAGGTCCGCGGTCGCCTCATCCTGGTATCCGGTCTTGGGGAAGGCCATGAAGATGGCGGCCTGCCCGTCCTTGCTGATCCGGGGCTGAGTCGCGTAGGCGATGCCCTCGGTCTTCCTGACCGTTGCGACGACGGAACTCAGATCGGCGTCCGTGGGGTCGACCTCCGTGGCGAAGATCAGGGGTGCCCCGTAGCCGGGGCCAAAGCCCTCGGAGAGGATCTCGTATGAGGTATAGCTGCTCCGGTCGTGGGGCTGGACACTGGCGTCGGGCAGGCTCAGCCGCATCGACAGCGCGGGGGCGGCCAGCACCAGCAGGCTCGCGCCGGCCAGAAGCGCGGCGACCAGCGGCTTGCGCTGCACCACGCCGGCCCAGCGCTCCGCGGGGGTACGGCGCTCCCGGGACGGGTCACCTTCGCCCCGGTGCCGGCGAGACGTGCGGCGGGGCAGGCGCAGCGAGTCGATCTTGTGGCCGATGAAGCCCAGGAACGCCGGCAGCAGGGTCACCGCGGCGATCATCGTCACCAGCACCGTCACCGACGCGCCGACGGCCACGCCGGTCATCATCTTCTGTCCCATGACGATCAGGCCCAGCAGCGCGATCACGACGGTCGTGCCGGCGAACAGCACCGCGTGACCTGCGGTGGTGATGGCCTTGACGGTGGCGATCTCGGGCTCGTCGCCGTCCCGCAGGCTGTCCTTGTAGCGGGTCAGGATGAACAGGGCGTAGTCGATGCCGACGCCGAGTCCGATCAACGAGCAGACGAACACGGTGAAATCCGGCGAGGGGACCACGTGCCCCACGAGCTTCATCAGGGCGATGCCGCCGAGGACCGCCATCAGTCCGGTCACGATCGGCAGGCCCATCGCCACCAACGACCCGAAGGCGATGAACAAGATCACCGCTGCCGTCAGGAGGCCCACACCCTCCGCCGGACCCTGCGGGGGTGTCTCCGCCTTCTCCGCCTTGTCCCCGCCCAACCCCAGCGTCACGCCGCCACCGGAGGCGTCCTTGACCGTGTCCACCAGGGGCTTGACGTCAGTCTTCTTCACATCCTTGTCGGTCAGCGGGATGGTCGTACGGGCGATACGACGATCCTTCGTCACCAGATTCTCGTCCTGATACGGCGAGATCACCGGTCCGGTAATGGGTGAGGCGTCCAGATCGGCGATGACCTTCTCGATCTTCTGCCGGGCGGCGGGGTCGTCGATCCCCTTCTCTGCCCTGATCGCGAGAGTCAGCGTGTCCCCTTGCTGCTCGGGGAAATGCTTCTCGATCAGAATCTGCGCCCTGGCGGAATCGGAGTCTCCGCCGGAGTAGTCGTTGTCGGAGGCGGCGCCGAAGCCGAAGCCGAGGAACGCCACGGCGATGACGCCGACGATCCAGGCCAGGAGGACCAGGCGACGGCGCCGGTAACAGAACCGGGCAAGTCCCGCCAGCGTTCCATCCGTACGGGGAGCCTCGGTTGTCATCATCTTCTCCTCACGTGGTTGAGCGTTCTCATGTCATCGGTGCCTGTTCCGGGGCCGAAAATTCGCGTCAGCAGAAGCGCGGTGTCCCCTGGGGCGTTTCGTAGCGGGGCGAGAATCGCCGACTCGGCGAGCTCTTCCAGCGCCGTGTTGATGACGTCCAGGTCGGCAGGGGAGAGGGACGGGGCTCGACGGGCCAACCGATGCAGTTCGGCGTCGATGATGTCCCGGGTGTGCCGGTGGACCAGGGCAAGGAGGTTCGACCTGGGACCGTCCGCGCACTCGGTGGGCTGACGAGCGACGCGGGTCGGGTCAGTGGCCATGGCCTGGGCCTCCGCCGTGCGAATCGCCGAATGGCGTCGTGACGCCGTCGTAGTGGAGTCGCAGCATCATGCCCTGATGCGCGTGCGGCAGGTTGTGGCAATGGTTCATCCAGATTCCGGGATTCGTCGCGCGGAACGCGACCTCCCACGTCTCGCCTGGCCGGACGTCGAATGTGTCCACCCACAGCGGACTGCCCGTCGACGGCGTCCCGTCCCTGGACAGGATCAGCACGGCATGGCCGTGCAGGTGCCAGGGGTGCGTCTCCAGGCTCCGGTTGACGACCGTGAACCGGACGACGTCGCCCTCGACCACGAGCTGGTCGGGGATGGTGGGGTGGCCCCGACCGTTGACGGTCTGCGCGTACGCCGGTCGCCCGTCGACCATGGCCACGCCGCGGTCGAGGACCATGGTGAAGTGCCGGTCGGCCGCGCGGGTGTCGAAGGGTACGGCGGCCGGAGTTCCGTACCGCAGCAGGTCGAGCTCCGACAGGCCGGACGTGTCCTCGAAGCGTGCTTCGCTGGAGGAGGTGCCCTGCGGGCGCAGGCGCAGTCCGCCGTCACGGTCGTCGTCGACGACGAGTGCCACGGGCCTGTCCGGCATGCGGAACACCAGGTCGCATCGCCCGCCCGCGGGCAGGCGCAGTCCGACGTCGCTGACCTCGCCGGGCTGGTTGAGGTCCCGGCCGTCGACGGCCGCCACCCGGAACGGGGTTCCGGCGAGGACGATCCGGTGCGGATCGGAGTCGGTGTTGACCAGTCGCAGCCGCACGGGCGTACCGGCCGGTGCGGAATGTTCGGCCCGGCCGTCGCTGCCGGCGATCACCACGGTGCCGTCGAAGGTGTGCACGGACAGGGTCAGGTCCAGCTGCTCCGGTGGCTGTCCGTCGCGCGGGTGCACGACGAGGGTCCCGTACAGCCCCTTGTGCACGCCGACGTGGGACGCGTGATGGGTGTGGTACCAGTAGGTGCCCACCTGGTCGGCGCGGAACCGGTAGACGAAGTCCGCACCGGGTGGCACGGCCGGCTGCGTCACCCTCGGCGCGCCGTCCTCGCCGCACGGTACGTCGTAGCCGTGCCAGTGCAGGGTCACCCCGTCCTCGATGTCGGCGTTGCGCAGCCGCACTTCGATCACGTCGCCCTGGGTCGCGGTGATCGCCGGGCCGGGGACCTCGCCGTTGTAGGTCCAGGCGTCGATCGCGCGTCCGGAGGGAAGCCGTACGGTGGCCTTCTTCGCGGTCAGCACGTGTCGCCGCACGGTGCCACCCGGCGCCGGCGAGCCGGAGCCCCGCAGGTCGGCCACCGACACGGCCGCTCCGGACGGGCGTCCCGGGCGGCCTCCCGTGGTCGTCGATTCGGCGGGCAGGAACGACAGCCCGGTGCCGGCGCCGGCGGCGGTCACCACCACCGCGCCACCGGTCCAGCCGATGAACTGGCGGCGCGAGATCGCGCGCCGGACCGCCGGCGCCGGCGCGACGTCCGCAATGTCCCCGGCGGCCGGCGCGACCACTCGTGCGGTCAGCAACGCGCCGGCGCCCACGAACGAGACCGTGATCAAGGCGGTGCTCAAGGTGAGCGGATACCCGGCCAGGAAGGTCACCGCCAGACCAGCCAGCGCCGCGTACGCCGCGGTGAGCACCGAGACCACGCCGCCGGTCGACCTGCCGTCGCCCCGCCCCCGCCTCGCCGCGAGCAGGTTCGGGCCGGCGAGCAGCAGGGCGGCCGCCGCGGCGACCCCCAGCAGCGGCAGCCCGAGCAGAACCTTCTCCTGTACGAACCACCAGCCCCGGCCGGCCAGCATCGCCACGGTGCCCACCCGGACAAGCGTCACGAGCACCGCGGCGACGAGGACGGCGGGCGCCAGCCGGGTACGCCGCAGCGCCAGTGTGACGCCGGCCCCGAACCACGCGGCGATGCTCAGCAGCGCGACGACGTGGTCCAGGATGATCCACAGCCCGGTGGTCATGGCGCCTGTCGCGCGGGCGTGGCCGGCCTGGACAGCTGCCTGGCCTGGCGGATGATCATCCCGGTCACTGCCACGATGGCGAGACCGTTGACCGCGTGCAGGCCGAAGACGAGCCCGCCGGCGGTGCCGTCGAGCGCCGTGGCGATCCCCTTGATCACGAACTGGACAACCGCGAGCCCGGCGACCAGGCCGCTCATCCCGATGAGCCGCCCAGGCATTCGACCAGTCGCGGCGACGACGGTCACCAGGACCGCGATCAGGACAATTCCGCCGCCCAGCGCGCGGTGCGGCTGGAAGGCTTCATCGTCGGGTGCCGTGTCGAAAGCACCGCTGGCAGCCAGGAAGAACTGCGTGACGACGGCCAGCATCTGCAGGGCCGCCAGGCCGGCGAAGAATCTACGCATGGCGCGCTCCTCGAAGTGGGTGAGGGTGATCGTTCATGGCGGCGATCGTCGCGCCGATGGGACCGCCGTGGCCTCGGACCGCGGATGGCAGCGGCTACGCAATCGGGCGTAGCCGGGCTCGTGTCCGGCTACGCCCGTCGGCGTAGCGGGGCGCGCGTCTGAGTGGAGCGTCGTCCGTGGGCGGGAACTGTAGGCTCGCGGCATGCAACCACGTGCCGTGTCGTTCCCCCTGCGTGTGGTGGCGCAAGACGTGGCGCTCGCCCTCTTCGTCACCGTGATGCAGGTGCAGGGCACGGTCGCCAAGGCTGCCATCGACGGGGCACCACGCCCGCTCGCCGACTTCGGAAACCTCGGATTCGCGCTGCTGGTGGTGAGTGGTCTCGTCCTGGCCGTCCGCCGCCGGTGGCCGGTTCCGGTGTTCGTCACCACCGCACTCGCCAGCCTGGTCTACTTCAGCCTCGACTTCCCGGACGGGCCCGGCTGGCTCGGGCTCTTCGTCGCCCTCTACACCTTGACCGCGTACGGTGACGGGCGCCGGTCAGTGGTGATCGCCGGTGCGGGTACCACGGTGCTCGCCGTCGGTTGGCTGGTCGCCGCGGCCGACATCGAGCCACGAGCCGCCATCGGCTGGGTGTTCTTCCGGATCGGCGCGTCGGTCATGAGCGCGGCCCTCGGTGAGTCCGTCCGGTCTCGACGGGTGATCGCGGCCGACGCTCAGGAGCGTGCCGAGCGGGCCGAACGGACTCGCGAGGAGGAGGCGCGGGCAAGGGTGGACGCCGAACGGCTCCGGATCGCCCGCGAGGTCCACGACACGGTCGCGCACGCCATCGCCATCATCAACGTCCAGTCCGGTGTCACCGCGCATGTGCTCGACAAGCGGCCGGACGTGGCACGGGAGGCGCTGCGGGCCATCGAGCAGACCAGTTCCCGGGCGCTACGGGAGATGCGCGCCATCCTCGGGGTGCTCCGTGACGACACCGACGGGCGCGTGCCGTACCCCGGGCTCGGGCAGATCGACGACCTCACCGCCAAGGCGCGCGACGCGGGGGTCGACATCACCATCGAGGAGACCTCGGCGGCGGCGCCGGTACCGAGCGCGGTGGGCAGCGCTGCCTACCGGATCCTGCAGGAATCGATCACCAACGTGATCCGCCACGTCGGCCCGACCCGGGTGACGGTGGCGCTGAACCCGGGGGTGGACGTCCTGGAGATCCGCGTGACCGATGAGGGGCGCCGCGCCGACCCAGGTGGTGGCCCCGCCGACCCGCGCCTACCGGCCCAGCATCCGACACGCCCGGGCAGCCCGGCCGAGCCCGGCCGCGGGATCGTCGGCATGCGTGAGCGCTGTCAACTGCTGGGCGGAGAACTCGACGCCAAGCCGACTCCGGGCGGAGGGTTCGAGGTCACGGCCCGGCTGCCCCTCGCACCGACCGGATCGCGCCTGTGAACGCCGCGGCCGCCTCGTCGACCGACGCGCCGATCAAGGTGCTGCTCGCCGACGACGAGGGTCTCGTCCGCTCCGGGTTCAAGGTCCTGCTCGACGTCGAGGACGACATCACGGTGGTGGGAGAGGCCACCAACGGCGCCGAAGCCGTCGAGCGGGCCCGCGCCACCCGGCCCGACGTCGTCCTCATGGACATCCGCATGCCGAAGCTGGACGGGATCCGGGCCACCGCCCAGATCGCCGGGACGCGCGGGTTGGAGCAGGTCCGGGTCCTCGTCCTCACCACCTACGACACCGACGAGTACGTCTTCGAGGCGTTGCAGGCCGGTGCCAGCGGATTCCTGCTCAAGGACGCCGGGCCGGCCGAACTGCTGCACGCCATCCGGGTGATCGCCGCCGGAGACGCGCTGCTCGCGCCGCGGATCACCCGACGCCTCATCGGCCAGTTCACCGCGCACCGGACCGCCACCCGGGCCGCGGAGGACCGGCTCGCGGTGCTGACCCAGCGCGAACGCGAAGTGCTGGCGCTGGTCGGGCAGGGCCTGAGCAACACCGAGATCGGCGCCGAGTTGTTCCTCAGCCCGGCCACCGCGCGCACCCACGTCAGCCACGCGATGGCGAAACTGGGTGCACGCGACCGCGCGCAACTGGTTGTCATCGCGTACCAGACAGGGCTGGTCAGCGCGCATCAGGCATGACCGGCCCGCGGGCACGGCGCGTACCGATCACCGCGGCCACTCGGCACCCCACCGCCGGCGTTGATCAGCCACGGGACCAGCGCCGGCGGTGGTTCGTCTGGGACGGCGGGGAGGGCGCCTCGCCCGGTTGCCGCCGTTCGCGTACCGCATCCCACACCGCGACCCCGGCCAGGACGGCGGTCGCGGCAGCGGCGGCGAGCATCGGCGTGCGGTGCAGCAGTGCCGGCGTCAGCGTGGCGAGCGCGAGCAGTCCGATCACGCGGGACGGGGAGAGCCGGGCGAACACCTCGTACTCCAGGCGGGACCGCCCGGCGAGGAACAGCGCGGGCCCGCCGAGGATGACCGCGAGCCAGAGCGGATCCTGGTGTCCGCCGGGCTCCCGGATGACGAGCGCGTAGCCGACGCCCGCGGCGAGAATGCCCGTCACGATGGCCAGCTGGGTGTAGTAGCCGGACTTGCCGAGCCGCTCCGGACGGGGGGCGGCCGCGACGGCGGCCGAGAACACCGCCCCCGCCCGGTGGAAGTAGATCCGCCACATCAGCACCGCGGTGGCGAAGGACAGCATGCTCGGCACCACCCGGTCGGGGGTGAACTTGTCGGCGAACGTCGCTCCCGTGAGCAGGATCGTCTCGCCGATCGTGATGACGATGAGCTGCTGGAAGCGCTCGGCCAGGTGCTCGCCCGCGAGCCGCCAGTCCTCCGGTCCGGTCCGGCCCAGCCCGGGCACCGGCCAACCGAACACGAGTCCCGCGTAGTCCAGGGCGATCGCCAGGGCCCAGAGCGCCCCGCGCGCGGGACTTTGCGGGAACAGCGCCGCTCCCGCGATCCACGGCACGGCGGACACCGGGGCCCAGCAGAGGTGCCGGGTGGGGCTGCGCCGCTCACGGCCCCTGCGCGCGAGCAGCAGGATGATCGGCTTGCCGGCCTGGATGGCGACGTACGTGACCGCGAAGAGCAGACCTCGCGCCCCGAACGCGTGCGGCAACGTGACCGCGATGATCATGCTGCCCAACATGGTCCAGACGATCAACAGCTGGGTCACCGGTTGCCGGGGGTCGGCCCTGCTGGTCACCCATGCCGCGTGGACCCAGATCATCCACACCGCCAGCAGCAACAGCACCGTTTGACCGACTTCTGGCAGGACCACCCTACGGTCCGTGGTGAAATCCTCGATCAGGCGCTGGGAGAACCGGGTCAGCACGAAGACGTAGACCAGATCGAGGAGAAGTTCCCCCTCCCGTCCCTGCACCAGTCCGCGCCAACCGCCGATCGTCATCCACTGCCCGTTTCCACTTCACCGGCCCGGCCATGCGGGATCGGCGAGAGCGCGTCCGCCGAGGCCGTGCGCCCCCGACGACGACCGGCGCGTCGACAGGGTTTCCAGTGCGCGTCGAGCGGCGGTCACGTGGGAGGTGCTGCTCCGGTCTGCTCGCTGACCATGTATTCCGCGTACCAGTCGGGCCAGTTCGGGTCCGTCCCGCCGATGCGCTTCTCGTGCTCGCCGTGGGCGGCCGCCGCACGCCGCATCGCGTTAGCCAGGTCGTCCGCGGAGCCGAACGACGTCTCGGCAGCCTCGACCCGCCCCGGAAGCCGCGCCGTTATCTCCTGCAGCAGCCACCTGTTGCCGTCCGGATCGCGGAACGAGGCGCGCGAGACGTAGCTGCGGCGCTCGGGATCCACACCGCTCACCGGGCCGTCCGGGCCGACGTGGCAGGGGTCGCTCACCTCGACGCCGGCGGCGACCAGCGCGTGCCGGGCCGCCTCGAGGTCGGACACGACCAGGTACACCTGGGCCGATCCGGGCGCAGCCGACGTCAGGTTCGGGCCGAACTGGACCGAGCACCCGGAGCCGTGCGGCGTGAACTGGACGATGCCGGGCGGCGTCCGGTCGAGGCGCCATCCGAGGCGCCCGTAGAACTCCTTCGCCCGGTCGACGTCCGAAACCGGAATGACGACCACCTCGACCTTGACGTCGATGTTCTCGATCGCGGTTGTCCCGCTCTGACTGCGGACCGTCGTGCTCATCGTGGCCTCCCTGGGCTGAACCACGCCGCGATGCGCCTCATCGCCGGCGCCGTTCGTGCGCGACCGCTTCGTCGACCTGCTACGCGCCCTCGGCTGGACCGCCGGTGAGGCCGAGCCCCGGTTGCCACCGTAGTACCTCCGCACCGTCGGTGGCGCCGCTACCGGAACAGTCCCCGCACGTGACGAGCCGTGCGCGGGCTGCCGAGCGGCCGGGCGGCCGCCCGGGCCGCACGGCGGGCATGGTCGCGGGCGGAACGGGAAGGCCAGGGGCCGCCAGCAGGACCGCCAGAGGAGGCCGCGCCGTGACGGACACATCGCGCACCGGGTCGAACAGTGCCCAGACGCCGGCCGGTGGCGGATTCGCCGTCGTGGAGATGTTCACCTCGCAGGGCTGCAACAGCTGTCCTCCAGCCGAGGAGGTGCTGTCGGAACTCGATCGGGACGCCCGGGAGCGGGGGCAGCCCGTCTACGCCCTCGGTTTCCACGTCGACTACTGGGACCACCTTGGCTGGGCCGACCCGTTCGGCAACGAGGCGCACACCCTCCGGCAGGAGGCGTACGCCCGCGCCTTCGGCTCCGCCGGGCTGTACACGCCGCAGATGGTCGTCAACGGCACGGTCGAGTTCGTCGGCTCCGACCGGCGGCAGGCGTCATCGGCGATCAGGTCCGCCCTGGCGGCGGCGGCCACGACACCGCTCACGCTGTCGGTCGAGGACGGGGGCGGCGGCCGCCGCGTGGTCGTGGGCTACCAGGCGGAGCAGCCGCCGGAGCGGGCGGTGCTGAACGTGGCGGTCGTCGAACGCGGCCTGGAGAACGACGTTCCCCGGGGCGAGAACGCCGGGCAGAGGCTGCGTCAGGACAACGTGGTGCGCGCCTTCACGTCGGCGGAACTGAACCTGACCCAGGGGCGCGTGGAACTCGGGGTGCCGGAAGATCTGGATCCGCGACACGCCTCGGTGGTCGGCTACGTCCAGAACGACGACGACAAGTCCATCGTCGGTGCCGCGGCCGCCGGCATGCCGGTGGGACGCCGGACATGATCGCGCAGCTTCCTCCCGTGACGGTCGAGCGGTGGGTGAACTCTCCGCCGCTGACGCCCGACGATCTGCACGGCCGGGTGGTGCTGATCGACATCTGGGAGTACACCTGCATCAACTGGATCCGCACCGCGCCCTACGTCAAGGCATGGCACCGCGACTACGCCGACCTGGGCCTGACCGTCATCGGGGTGCACGCGCCGGAGTTCCGGTTCGGCCGGCACGCCGAAAACATCGAGCGGGCGATCCGCGACCACGGCCTCACCCATCCCGTCGCGCTCGACAACGACTTCACCTTCTGGCGGGCCCTCGGCAACGACGCCTGGCCGGCCAAGTACGTCTTCGACGCGGCCGGACGGTTCGTCGAGCGGTGGATCGGGGAGGGCGACTACGACCGGGTGGAGTCGGAGATCCGTCGGCTCCTCGAGATCAGGGCGCCCCGCACCAAGCTCCCGCCGGTGAGCCCGGAGGTGACGGCGTTCACCACCGCCGGGGAGCCCTCCTACCTCGGCATCACGCCGGAGACGTACCTCGGCGCCGAGCGGGCGGAGCTGGGAACGTTCACCCTGACCGGCGACTGGCGCAGCAACGGCGAGTATGTCGAAGTCGCCGACGGCAGCGGCGAACTCACCCTGCCGTTCAACGCCGGCGAGGTGAACCTCGTCGTCGACCCGGGACCGGCCGGCCAGGCCGCGATCCGGGTGCTGCTCGACGGGAATCCGATCGACGGTGAGCGCGGTGCCGACGTCGGCCCGGACGCGGTGTCGCGGATCGACAACGCACGCATGATCCGGCTCGTCGCCGGTGCGTCCCGCGCCGACCATGAGCTGACCCTCGTCGCCGACCGGGCCGGCTTCCGGGCCCACGTCTTCACCTTCGGCCCATAGCGCGTGTCCTGATGAACGGGAAAGGGGAGCGATGACGACGGAGAAGGCGATCCTCGCTGGCGGCTGCTTCTGGGGAATGCAGGATCTCATCCGGAAACGCCCGGGCGTGATCAGCACCAGGGTCGGTTACACCGGCGGGGACGTGCCGAACGCGACGTACCGCCACCACGGCTCGCACGCCGAGGCGGTCGAGATCGTCTTCGACACCGATCAACTGTCCTACCGGGACCTGCTCGAGTTCTTCTTCCAGGCACACGACCCGACGACGAAGAACCGGCAGGGCAACGACGTGGGAGCCAGCTACCGGTCCGCCATCTTCTACTGCGACGACCGGCAGCGGGAGATCGCCGACGACACCATCGCCGACGTCGACGCCTCCGGCCTCTGGCCGGGCAAGGTGGTCACCGAGGTCACACCCGCCGGCCCCTTCTGGGAGGCGGAGCCGGAACACCAGGACTACCTGGAGCGGAATCCCGGCGGTTACACCTGCCACTTCGTCCGCCCCGACTGGAAGCTCCCCCGCCGAGGGGAAAAGGCCGCCTAGCTTCCAGCCCGGCCCCGCCGAACCGACTCGAATGAAAGGGGAGCCCACGTGGCCGTCAGAACCGAGACGATGACCCGCCCGACCGCGGACATCCGCCCGTTCACGATCGAAATTCCCGATGCGGAGCTCGAAGCGCTGCGCAAGCGCATCGCGGCCACCCGATGGCCCGAGAAGGAGACCGTCGGCGACCAGTCGCAGGGCGTGCCGCTCGCGACGAGCCAGGCGCTGGCACGCTACTGGGCGAAGGAGCACGACTGGCGCCAGGTCGAGGCACGACTGAACAGCCTGCCGAACTTCATCACCGAGATCGACGGGCTCGACATCCACTTCATCCACGTCCGCTCGAAACACGACGACGCGTTGCCGCTCATCGTCACGCACGGGTGGCCCGGATCGGTGATCGAGCAACTGAAGATCATCGGTCCACTCACCGATCCCACGGCCCACGGCGGCGCCGCGTCGGACGCCTTCCATCTGGTGATCCCGTCGATGCCCGGTTACGGGTTCTCGGGCAAGCCGAGCACGAGCGACTGGGGGCCCGAGCACGTCGCCCGCGCCTGGACGGAGCTGATGAAGCGCCTCGGTTACGACCGGTTCGTGGCGCAGGGCGGCGACTGGGGCGCGCTCATCACCGACATGATGGGTGTGCAGGCACCGCCGGAGTTGATCGGCATCCACAGCAACATGCCCTGCGTGGTCCCGCCCGACATCGACGCGCTCCTGCAGACCGGCGCCACCGGGCTGAACAACCCGCTCGACAAGCTGCCGGCCAACCTTTCGGCGGAGGAGAAGCGCACCTGCGAGCAGGTGGACTTCTTCTGGAAACACTCCGCGTACGCCCTCATCATGAACACTCGCCCGGAGACGCTGACCGCGCTCGCGGACTCGCCCGTCGGCCTGGCCAGCTTCATGATCGACCACGACGCGGCCAGCCTGAAGCTGATCTCCGAGGCCTTCGCCGGGCAGCCCCGAGGCCTGACTCCGCAGGACGTCGTGGACAACGTCACGCTCTACTGGCTGACGAACACCGGGGTCTCCTCGGCGCGTCTCTACGCGGTGAACAAGCTGTCCTTCTTCGCCGCCAAGGGGGTCCGGATCCCGGCCGCCGTGAGCGTCTTCCCCGATGAGCTCTTCGAGGCACCGAAGAGCTGGGCGGAGCAGGCATATCCCAATCTCATCCACTACAACCGGCTCGACCGGGGCGGGCACTTCGCGGCGTGGGAACAGCCGCAGCTCTTTTCCGAGGAGATGCGGGCGGCCTTCCGGTCGCTGCGTTAGCTCAGCCCGGCGTCGTATCGCGGTGCGGGTCGGTCCCAGGTCCGGCCCGCCCCCGGTGCATCGGTCCGCCGACAACCCGGTCCGCCTCCGGGCCGTCAGGCCGCCTGAGCCAGCGCGGACCGGGTAGACGGCCCCATCCCGGCGACCGGCCACCGTGCCGGCCGCCGCTCGGAGCTCACCCGAGGAGCGCGTTGATGGCCAGCGTCGGACAGCGGTTGACGGCACCGCACGCCGCCCTGTTGCCGCTCGCCTCGGTTCCCGTGTCCGCAGGGCGGGCGGACCGATGAGGACTCGGCCCGACGACCTGCTGCGCAGACCCGACGAGGCACAGCAGGCGACGTTCCTGGAACTGTTCTTCGACCTGGTGTTCGTCCTGTCGCTCACCCAGCTCTCCCGAACGCTGACCCAACACCTCACGTGGAGCGGCGCCGCTCAGGCGCTGTTGCTGCTGCTCGCCATCTGGTGGATCTGGACCAACATGGCATGGACCACCGACTTGTACGACCCGGAGCAACCGGCCATCCAGCTGCTGGTCATCGCCACCATGCTGGGAACCTTCCTGATAGCGGCCGCGCTGCCCGACGCGTTCGGCACCCGGGGTCTGGTCTTTGCGGGGCTGTACGTCGCCATCAACGTCGGCCGCCACCTCTTCTTCCTGGTCGCCCTGCGGGGCCACCCGTTGCGACGCAGAACCGTGCGGCTCCTGTTCTGGTTCGGCCTGTCCGCCGTGCCGTGGATGGCGGGTGGGTTCGCAACCGGGACGGCGCGAGCGGCGCTGTGGACGGTGGCCGTGGGCATCGACTACCTCGCCGGCGCGGTTCGCTACCCCACGCCCGGGTTGGGCCGTGCACCCGCGCGAGAGTGGCCGATCGTCGCCGCGCACCTGGCCGAGCGGTACCGGCAGATGTTCATCATCGCGCTCGGTGAGCTGGTCCTCGTCGCTGGTCTGACGCTCGACAGCAGTGGCTTCACGCGCGCCCCGACCGCAGCGGCCACGGTGTTCTTCGCCACCACCGCGCTGCTCTGGCGGATCTACATCTACCGTGCGGGGGAGTTGCTGCCCGCCGTCATCGCCATGGCATCCGACCCGGACCGCCTCGCCCGCTGGGCGCTGTTCGCTCACCTGCCCATGGTGGCCGGTGTCGTCGTGACCGCTGTCGGCGTCGAGTCCGTCATCGCCCATCCCCTCGGGCACACCGAACCGACCTGGATCACCGTCATCTACGGCGGTCCGTTCCTGTTTCTGGCGGGGCTGGCCTTCTTCGGGCACCAGGTCTTCGGGCGCATCCCCCGGGATCGACTGATCGGGCTGCTCGTCCTGGCGGCTATGGCACCGGTCGCGGTCCTGCTGTCACCGCTGCTGGCGGTCCTCGCCGCGACCGCGGTCCTGGCTGGCATAGCCGTCGTCGATGCCCGCCCGAGAGGCCGGTCGGCCTGAACGGGTCATGGCGGCCACAACCGCCGCGCGGGGTGGCCAACCGGCGGTGCCCGTGCCGCCGGTCGGCCACCCCGCGCGGGGCCTGCTCAGGTCATCTCGGGACGGGTCACCGCAGCCCGGACTCGACTGCCTCGATGATGCGCGGCCGGAGTTCGGCGGCGCGGATGACCGCGTCCACCGAGCCGACCTCGACCGCCCGCTGGATGCTGTGCACCCGGTCGAACTCGGTGGCCACCTCGCCGAGCTTCTCCGCGCGGACCGACGAGCGGAGCTCGTCGAGTTCCGCCGTCAGCGCGGCCCGGTCGGCGCCGGCGGCGGCCGCCACGTGGGCCTCCAGGTCCCGCACGCGCGGGTCGGCCGCGGTACGGGCGGCGACCTCGCCGGCGAACACCACCGCGGCGGCGGGCGCGCCGCCGAGCACGGAGGCGAACGAGCCCTCCAGCGCCAGTACGGTCATGTTCGGGTTCAACGCCTTGGAGAACACCACGAACGCGCCGCCGTGGTACCGCGAGATCACGCAGAACACGATGGGCCCGCGGAAGTTCACGATCGCCCGGCCGATCTCGGCGCCGTACTCCAGTTGCAGCTTGCGCATCGACTCGGGCGAGCCGTCGAAGCCCGACAGGTTCGCCAGCACCACCAGCGGCCGGTTGCCGCTGGCCGCGTTGATCGCCCGCGCGGCCTTCTTCGACGACCGCGGGAACAGCGTGCCCGCGGTGTAGGTGTCCGGACCGTCGGTGGGCGGGAAGCCCCGCCGCGGCACCGACCGCGACTCGATGCCGAGCAGGCACACCGGCCGGCCACCGAGGTGTACGTCCTGCACCACCGCGGTCTCCGCGTCGGCCATCCCCGCCCAGCGTTCCAGCACCGCGTGGTCCTGGTCGGCGAGCGCCCGCATCACGGTCCGGATGTCGAACGGCTTCTTGCGGTCCGGGTTGGCCGTGGCCGAGAAGATCTCGCCCACGGTGGTGAAGTCGCTGCCGGCCACCGCGTGCGGGAAGTCGGAGATGTCGCGGTCGACCGGGTCGGTGGTGGTCGTTCGCCGGGGCGCGTCCTCGCCGGGCGCGACGTACGTGTGGTCGTAGTGGGACATCAGCACGTCCCGCGCGGCGGGCAGGTCCGGCGCCCAGTACTGCGCCTGCCCGTTGGGGCCCATCACCCGGTCGTAGCCGCCGATGCCGAAGTTGTCCTCGGCGGACACGCCGCCGGAGAAGTCGAGCGACTGCTTGCCGGTGAGCACCATCGCCGAGTCCGGCGTCATCACCAGGATGCCCTTGGTGTGCATGAGCATCGTCGCCTCGGCGTTCCAGTACGGCTGCGCGCCGACGTTGATGCCCGCGACCACAATGTTGATCTCACCGCCGGCCTGGGTGAACTCGACGATCCGCTTGAGCGCCGCGGCCACCCAGTCCATGTTCTCCGTGCCGGAGGTCATGGAGATCCGGGCGCCGGCGGACAGCGCGTACCACTCCAGCGGCACCTGCATCCGCTCGGCGAGGTCCAGGGCGGCGATCACCCGGCGACACTCCGGCTCGGACAGGGCGCCCAGCGACTTCGTCGGGTCGCCGAGCAGCACCACCCGGGTGACGCCCTGCGGGTGCCGCGCGGTCGGCGTGGTGACCACGCCGGCGACGATCGCGGCGCTGTTGCGCCCCTTCGGCCGGTCGACCGGCACGAGCGCGTGGGCGTCGTCCAGGTCGTGCTCGACGAACTCGCCGAGCAGGCCGGTCAGCTCGTACGGGTACACGGTGTTACGGCTGCTGGCGCGCAGCACCTTGAGCCGGTAGTCGTCGAGCGGCTCGACCGGCTCGACCGGCGGCTGGCCGATGGTCAGCTTCGCCACGCCGGTGGCGTCGAAGGTGATCCGTACGCCGATCTTGGTCAGCTCGCCGGTCTCGCGGTCGCGCTGCCGGGCGATGAAGAGAATCTCCTCCAGGCCGGCGCCGCCGGTCGTCGGGCGCACCCGCCCGGCGATCATCTCCATCTCCTCCCGGGTGAGCTCGCTGGGCGGCCAGACGTAGATCACGATCCGGTTGGTGTTGAAGCGGGTCTTCGACGGCCGGCGCGACTGCGCGCGGCGGATCGAGTCGAGGCAGGCGGCGACGGTGTCCTCGGTGGTCGGCAGCGCGACCAGCCGGCCGTCGTGCTCGCGCAGCTCGGTCAGGTCGCGTACCTGCGCGAACGCGACGAGGCGCTGGTCGGACGGGTTGTCCCGCGCCACGCACTGGAAGAGGTAGACCTCCTCGTCCGCCGACGGCAGCCGGGTCAGGTCGAACTTGTGCAGTCGCTCCAGTTGCATCCGCTCCGCGATGTACGGGTGCAGGCCGCGGATCAGCCGCTCCTCGACCATCCCGCTGCCCGACGGGCGGAACGTGAAGTGGTGGTGCATCACGGCGCCACCGCGTCCCGCGACGGTGGTGGTGACCCGGCGGACCTGCTCCGGTAGCGGGTGCGCGGCGATGATCTCCAGCAGCGCCGCCGCCATCGCGTCGAAGTCCTCCGGCTGGTTCTCCCAGGCGAGGTAGATGTCGGCGTCGATGGCGTCCTCGCCACCCGCCAGCTCCGCGAGCCCGCGCAGCGCGGCGCCGAGCGCGTCGAAGCTCACCGCGGCGGAGACCACGCACGAGCCCGCGCGCTCGGCGACCACGAAGGTGCAGCCCGCGACCTCGCGGGTGCGGACGCTGGTGAGCGCCTTGTTGCCGTAGTACCGCCGGGTCAGCACCTCCAACATGACCGCGTTGTCGAGGTGGTCGCGGACGAGCCGCTGGCCGAGCAGCCGCACCAACGGTTCGGTGCTGCGCACCATCTCCGCGATGCGCTCGGCGCGGTCCGGCGCGTCCGGCTGCGCGTCCAGGTGGCGCAGGTGCTTGCGGACCTCGGCGTAGACGCGGGCCCGGTTGCGGCGCAGCAGCGGCTGGGCGAACCAGGCGAACACCACGCCGCGGGCGAGGTCGGCGACCACGGGGAAGCGGACCTGCGTGGCGGCCACCAGCCGCTCCAGCGCGAGACCGGCCGGCTCGCGCAGCGTCTCGTCCGGCGGCGACTCCCGCAGCCACGCGCGCAGCAGCGTCGCGACGACCGTGGCGTCGGCGGACGCGCGTTGCTGGGCGAGGAAGATCCGGAACACGGCGGCTTCCAGCTCGGGGGAGCGCTCCAGGTCGGTGATCCCGAAGTGCCCGAGCGCCTTGGCGAGCTTCGCCTGGAACGCGGCCGGCAGTCCGGCCCGTTCGACGTCGAGGCTCTGCAGGTAGGTGTGGAAGTACTCGCGGGCGCTGTGCACGTGGCTGCCGCCGCCGTCCTCACCCGTCGGCCGGTTGCGGCTCAGCTCGGTGAGGTCGGCGAACACGTTGAGCAGGTCGAGCTCCTCGGCCAGCGGCCGGTGGCCCTCCTCGACGGCGGCCCGGCGTGCGGCGAGGTAGCCGTCGAGCACCCGATGGTCGTCGTGCGGGTCGACGTCGAAGCCGAGCAGCAGGCCGCGCAGGTCCTCCTGGCCGCGCCGGGCGCGCGTGTGCGCCGGCAGCCCCTCGGCCGCGGTGGGCAGGTCCACCTCGACGGACCCGGCGGTCGGACCGGCCGCGGCCTCGTCGGCCTCGTCGGCGATCGGCTCGAGCCGCAGCAGCGGTGCGCCGGCCTCCACCTGGCTGCCCACCGAGACGCTGCATTCCTTCAGCCGCGCCTTGAACGGCGCCCGCAGCACCGTCTCCATCTTCATGGCTTCCAGCACCAGCACCGGCGCGCCCGCCTCGACCTCGGCGCCGACCTCCAGCGGCGTGGCGACGACCAGGGCGGGCATCGGGGAGCGGAGGACGCCGCCCTCGTCGCGGCTGATCCGGTGCGTCACGCCGTCCACCTCGACCAGGTGGATCGGTCCGTGCGTCCCGGTGAGCAGGCGGTGCCGGGCGCCGTTGACGACGATCTGCCCGGTGTGCGGGTCGAAGCGGTCCAGCTCGACGTCGGCGGTGCGGACGTCGCCGCCCGCTTCGATGCCGACGCGGAACCGGTGCGCGCCGACCCGTGCCACGCGCATGCGGTAGCCGACGCCCCGCAGCTTGAGGTCCAGCGGTCGGCCGCTCTTGTGCTGCACCTGCGGGCGCCCGCCGGCCGCCGTCGACAGCAGTCGCTGCCGCTCGACGCGTTCCTCCTCCTCGTACGCCTCGATGGCGGCGGCCGCGAGCGCCACGCCGGAGTGCCGGTGCGCGACGAGCCGGCCCTCTCCGCGGACGCGGTCGATCCAGCCGGTGTCGGCGCTGGCGTCGATCACCTCGGGCTGGTCGAGCAGGTCGAGCACGAAGCTCTTGTTCGTCGCGCCGCCCTCGATGATCACCGTGGTGTTCGCCATCGCCCGGCGCAGCCGCCCGAGCGCCTCGTCGCGGTCGGCGCCGTAGGCGATGATCTTCGCGATCATCGAGTCGAAGTCGGCGGGGATGGTGTCACCCTCGCTGACGCCGGTGTCCACCCGGATGCCCGGCCCGGCGGGCAGGTCCAGCCGCGCGATCCGGCCCGGCGAGGGCGCGAAGTCGCGGTCCGGGTCCTCGGCGTTCAGCCGGGCCTCGATGGCGTGCCCGCGCTCCACCGGCGGCCGACCGTCGAGCCGGCCCCCGGAGGCGACGTGCAGCTGCGCCTTGACCAGGTCGAACCCGGTGGTGGACTCGGTGATCGGGTGCTCGACCTGCAGGCGGGTGTTGACCTCGAGGAACGCGAACAGCCGGTCGCCCGGGTGGTAGAGGAACTCGACGGTCGCCGCGCCCCGGTAACCGACCGCGACGGCGAGCCGCTCGGCCGAGGCCTTGAGCTCGGCGGCCTGCTCCGGGCTGAGCACCGGCGAGGCCGACTCCTCGATGACCTTCTGGTTGCGCCGCTGCACCGAACAGTCGCGGACACCGAGCGCCCACGCGGTGCCCTGGCCGTCGGCGATCACCTGGACCTCGACGTGCCGAGCGCCGGTGACCAGGCGCTCCAGGAACACGACGCCGCTGCCGAACGCCCGCGCCGCCTCCTGGCTGGTGCGCTCGTACGCGTCCGCGAGCTCCACCTCGCTCGTGATCACGCGGATGCCGCGCCCGCCGCCACCGGCGGTCGCCTTGAGCATCAGCGGGTAGCCGATCTCGGCCGCCGCGGCCAGGGCGGCGTCGAGGGTCTCGACCGCGCCCCGGCTCCACGGCGCGACCGGCACGCCGACCTCCTCGGCGATCAGCTTCGCACCGATCTTGTCGCCGAGCTTGCGCATGGCCTCCGCGCCCGGCCCGACGAAGGTGACGCCGACCTTCTCGCACAACTCCGCGAACGCCGGGTCCTCGGCCACGAAGCCCCAGCCGACCCACGCGGCGTCCGCCCCGGTCTCCACCAGCGCGCGCTCCAGCACCTTCAGATCGAGGTACGGGCGCGCGGAGGCGGGACCGAGGTCGTACGCGATGTCCGCCTCACGCACGAACGTGGCCGTGCGGTCGACGTCGGTGTACAGGGCGACGGTCTCGATCCGCGCCCCGGTCTCCGCGGCCAGCTCCCGGATGGCGTGGATGAGCCGCATCGCGGCCTCCCCACGGTTGACGATGGCGACACGGCTGAACACCCGACCGACCCCTCCGGTAGACACGTGATGTACGCGCCGCGAGTCCGCGACCCCCGGCAGTGATCACCTTTCCGCGTGCCGGCGGGCAGCGCCATGTCGTAACCACCGAACCGGAGAGGGCACCAGTTGTAGGAACCCCACAAAACTTTTTGGCCGCCCCCGCCGCTGCTCGAGGCGGATGCACGGCCCCGGGGCACGGGTCGCCGCGCCGGGCCGGCGACCTGGCCGCTTGCCGGGGGCGAGTGACCTGCGGCCTAATGTCGGCATGCGGGCAGGCGACGACGCGACGATGACGATCGGTGAGATCGCCGGCAGGTTCGGGCTGGCCACCCACGTGTTGCGGCACTGGGAGTCGGTCGGGCTGCTGGCTCCGGCCCGGGTCGTCGCCGGGCGCCGCCGCTACCGCGCCGCGGACGTGTACCGGGTCGCGACGATCCTACGCGCGAAGGAGGCCGGACTCTCCCTGGAGCAGATCCGGGAGTTGCTGACCGCCGCCGGGTCGGCGCGGCGGCGGGAGATCCTGGTACGCCACCGCGACGACCTCGTCGCGCGCATCGACGCGTTGCGCGACTCCCTGCGGTTCATCGAGGGTGGCCTGGAGTGCGAGCACGAGGACTTCACCGCGTGCCCGCACTACCAGGCGATGGTGGAGGCGCGAATCGGTCGAGGGCCCGTACCCCACGTATCCGCATGACGGCCGGCGGGTGGTGCTGGCGCCGCCGCGGCGCGGACGGCCCGTCCGCCGGTCACGGTCGTCGGGCCGAGGCGAGGAAGATCGGGAACGCCAGGAAAAGCCGCCCCTCGCCCGCCCGTTCGCGCTGGTCCCGCAGCCATCCGGTGCCCTGCTCCCGCGTGACGCTCCCGGCGGCGACCGCCCGTTCGGCGAACCCTTCGACGAGGGGCAGGAATCCGGACTCGGTGAAGATCCCGAGGTGCCCCTCGACGGTGACGTCCCGGAAGCCGGCGTCGAGAAGCAGACCTCGACCGGCCCGCGCCGCCCGCGGGCTCGGGCAGGCGTCGGCCTGGCTGCGCAGCATCGTTCGGGTGACGTCGGGGTACGACGAGTCGATGATCAGGGCGTCCCAGTCCTGCCCGACCAGCACGATCCGACCGCCCGGGGACAGCACCCGGTACGCCTCCACCAGCGCCGAGCCGGGGTTTGGCAGCGCGTGCAGGACCTTGTCCGCCCGGTAGCCCGACAGCGCCCGGTCGGGAAACGGCAGGGCCTGCGCGGTGCCGATCCGGAAGTCGGCCCCGGGCCAGCGGTCGCGTGCCGTGGCGATCATCACCTGGTCCGGGTCGATGCCGACCGTGCGGACGCCGCGTCGGTCGAGTTCGGCCACGGCACGTCCGGCGCCGCAGCCCACGTCGACCACGCGGGCGCCGGGGGAGAGGTCCAGCAGGTCGTAACTGCGGTGCCGTAGCCGCACCGCGGCGGGCTCGGTCTCGGCGGTGTCGAGTCGGGTGATCAGTTGGGCGGTGGCTCCGGTCGGCCTCGGGTTGGCGGTCATGGCGCCAGGCTCCGACTTCAGGTCGACCTGAAGTCAAGGGTCGTTCCATCGCCGGCACCGTGTGCTGGCCGGCGTCGGGGACGGGCTCGCCGTGGCGCGTCAACCAGCGAGGTCGCCGGCCGTGCGGCCGTGGCGGTCCAGGCGTGCCCGGAGCTGGTCGTCGGTGGGCTCGACGAGGAAGCTCCCGTCGGGCCACAGCAGGGTCGGGACGCGCCGTTGTCCCTGTTGCAACCCGCGTACGAGGTCGGTCGCGGCCGGGTCCGCTTCGACGTCGACGTAGTCGTACGCGATGCCGGCGGCGTCGAGCAGGGCCCGGCTGCGCCGGACGTCGGGACACCAGCCGGTGCCGTACATCACCAGTTCGGCCTGGGGCAGGTCGCCGTGCGGACGGTCGTCGCCGGTCATGTCGATCTCCTGAAGTCGCTCGGACGGAACGGGTGCCGCGTGTCCGGCGCCGCCTCGGGCTCGCCGGCGTCGTGCCTGCCGGCCCGCCGAAGATACCCCTTCCCCGTATCCGGCTCAAGTCCGCAGCATGTCCCCGGTCGCGGCCGACCCGCGTGGGCCGGGTCACTTGACAGCCGATACCGGCGGGGGGTACACCTTTGCCACTACCCATACCCCCCAGGGGTAAACCAAGGAGTGATCACGATGTCATCCGGTTCCAAGCGCTGGTGGGCTCTCGGACTCATCGCCCTCGCCCAGTTCATGGTCATCATGGACACCTCGATCATCGGCGTCGCGTTACCACGCATCCAGGCGGACCTCGGCTTCTCACCCGAGAACCTGTCCTGGGTCTTCAACGCCTACGTCGTCGCGTTCGGCGGCCTGCTGCTGCTCGGCGGCCGGCTGTCCGACCTGCTCGGCGCCCGGCGGATGTTCGCCGCCGGCTGGCTCGTCCTGCTCGTCGGCTCCGCCGTCGCCGGCCTGGCCGACAGCGTCACGGTCGAACTGGCCGCCCGCGCCGTACAGGGCGCCGGCGCGGCGCTGATCGCACCGTCGGCGCTCACCCTGCTGATGATGCTCTTCGGCGCCGAGCCCCGGGAGCTCACCCGGGCGCTCGCCCTGTACGGCGCGGCGGCACCCGCCGGCGGCACCGCCGGCGTCTTCCTCGGTGGCGTCATCACCGAATACCTGAGCTGGCCCTGGGTCTTCTACGTCAACATCCCCATCGCCGCGCTCGCGCTGCTGGCCACCCCGGCGCTGATGCCCGCCGGCGGCACCCGTCGCGGCTCGCTCGACGTCCTCGGCGCCCTGACGGTGACCGTCGGTCTCGGCGCCGCCGTGTACGGCATCGTCCGCGCCCCCGAGGTCGGCTGGGCCGCCGGGCAGACCTGGTTGGTCCTCGCCGGAGCCGTCGTCGCGCTGGCCGCGTTCGTCGCGATCCAGGCGGCCCGCCGCGAGCCGCTGATCCGGCTGTCGATCTTCCGTGCCCCGAACCTCGCCGCCGCCAACGTCGCCCAACTGCTCCTCGGGGCGGCGTGGATCCCGATGTGGTTCTTCCTCAACCTCTACCTGCAGCAGGTTCTCGGCTTCAGCGCCTTCCCCAGCGGCGCCGCGCTGCTGCCGATGACGATCCTCATCATGATCGGCATGATCGCGCTCGCCCCGCGGGCGATCGCCCGGTTCGGCCCGAAGCCCATGGTGGTCACCGGCCTCGCGGTCCTCGCCGTCGGACTCGGCTGGCTCGCCCTGGTCCGCCCCGACGGCAGCTTCGCCGTCGACGTCCTGCCCGCCTCGCTGGTCGCGGCGCTGGGCATGTCCCTGGCGTTCATCCCCTCACTCGGCACGGCGATCTCCAGCGCCCGGCCGGAGGAGGGGGGCCTCGCCTCCGGCATCGTCAACACCAGCTACCAGGTCGGCTCGGCGCTCGGCCTGGCCGCGATGACCGCCGTCGCCTCCGCCGCCGGCGCCGACCAGCTCGGCGACCTGCCCGCCCTGACCGACGGCTACTCCGCAGCCTTCCTCGGCGCCGGGATCATCGCCGTGGTCGGCGCCGTCACCGCGGGGCTCACCCTGCGCACGGCGCGGCGGCAGCCGGCCGCCGACGCCGCGCCGGTGAAGGTCGGCTGATCCGTCCGACGAGGAGCGGCGACCGGTCACCGGAGGGCGGTGACTCGACGGCCGCGCCTCGTCCGCCGGCGGGGCGGTCGGTCTCCGGCCGCCCCGCCGGCGTCGGCGTGTGACTCGGTGGGCGTCTCCTGCGGCGAGACGACCACCGAGGCGCACCTGGCGGTCGGCGCGGGCGCCACCCGGCCGGCGACCCACACCGATCAGCGGGTGGGACCGGTGGCCGGGCGGGCGGCGGTCAGGGGGTGGTGGGTGGGGCGGCCCGCTCCCCGGCGGGTTGGAACAGCTCGATCAGGTTGCCGGCGGGATCGGTGAGCAGGATCTGGCGCCCACCGGGCCCGGAGATCGGATCACCGCGGAAGGCCAGGCCCGCGCCCCGCAGCCGGTCGATCTCGGCGTCCAGGTCGTCGACGATCAGGTGGATGCGGTTGCGGCCAGGGGTGACGAAGTCCTCGGGGGTGGCGCGGGCACCGGAGCTGGCGGGCCCGGACAGCAGCAGCCGGAGGTGGCCACGGGCCACGTCGGCGAAGGCGCCCCCGGCGCTGTGGTTGAGTCGGAAACCCAGGTGGGTGGTGTAGAAGGCGACGGCCGCCGGAACGTCGTCGACGATGTAGCGGACGCTGGCGTACTGGTCGGGTGTGGCCACGACGGAGACCTCCATGAGTCGGCTATTGACGAGTGGCAGCGAGCGCGGGGCGCAGGTGCCGCAGGCGGGTGTCGATGTCGCTGGCGATGCGCGTGAAGGCGGGGTAGGTGTCCTGGTCGGTGCCGCCCGCGGCGGGATCGGGGATGCTCCAGTGCAGCCTGCGGGCGTGGCCGTCGAAGTCGGGACAGACCTCCCGGGCCCTGTCGCACAGGCTGATCACGTAGTCGAACCGGCGGCCGGTGAGCGTGTCCAGGTGCCTGGGGCGCTGAGCGGCGATGTCGATGCCGAAGTTCCGGCGCAGTACCCGCACGGCGTGGGGATGCAGCCGCGGTTTGGGGTGGCTGCCGGCGCTGACCGCCTCCACGTGGCCGGCGGTGTGGTGGCGTAGCAGGGCCTCCGCGATCGGCGAGCGGGCGCTGTTGCCGGTGCACACGAACAGCACCGTGAGGCGGGGCGGCCGTCCGGCCCGGACCGGTGGGGCCGGCGTGCCGGCGGTCAGGCGCAGGGCGGGGTGCAGGGCGGCGCCCGCGCCGGCGAGCTCCCGGGCACAGCGGTCGAGGTCCAGGTGGTAGTAGCTGTCGCGGCCGTCGAAGCTGCTGCGGTTGACGGTGACCAGGCCACCGTCGCGCAGCAGCCGCAGGTGGTAGGAGACCAGGTTCTGCGGTTGGCCGACGAGGGTGACCAGCTCACGAACCCGCAGGTCGCTGTGGGCGAGTTCGGCCAGCAGTTGCCAGCGCAGCGGGTGTCCGGCCAGGCGTACGAACGCCGGGGCGGCGTGACTCGACGAGCCCATGGGTCGAGGTTACATCAAATCTGCTTGATTGATGTGCCCCGGGCGGCAGCGGGGCCGTGGGCCCGGGCGCGGAGGGGCCCCGGTCACCTCCTCGGTGACCGGGGCCCCTCCGGATCAGGCGAGGTCGAACCGGTCCAGATTCATCACCTTGACCCACGCCCGGATGAAGTCGCGAACGAACTTCTCCTGACCGTCGCTCGCCGCGTAGACCTCTGCGATGGCGCGGAGCTGGGAGTTCGCGCCGAAGACGAGGTCGACCGCGGTGGCCGTCCACCTGACCGCGCCGGTGGCGCGATCCCGGCCCTCGTAGACGTCCTCGGCCGAGGCCGACGCCTTCCACTCCGTGCCGATGTCGAGCACGTTGACGAAGAAGTCGTTCGTCAACGCCTCGGGACGGTCGGTGAGGACACCGTGCCGGGTGTGGCCCACGTTGGCGTTCAACGCCCGCATGCCGCCGACGAGGACGGTCATCTCGGGAGCGGTCAGGGTCAGCAGGTTGGCCCGGTCCAGCAGCAGGGTCTCCGGCGACAGCTTCGCGCCGGCGCGCAGGTGGTTGCGGAACCCGTCCGCCTTCGGCTCGAGCACGGCGAACGACTCGACGTCGGTCTGCTCCTGGGACGCGTCCGTACGTCCCGGTGCGAACGGGACGGTGACCTCGTGTCCGGCGTTCCGGGCCGCCTGCTCGACGGCCGCGCACCCACCCAGGACGATCAGGTCCGCGAGCGAGACCCGCTTCCCACCGGACTGCGCGCTGTTGAAGTCCTGCTGGACCCGCTCCAGGGTCCGCAGCACCGTGGCGAGCTCGGCCGGGTCGTTGACCTCCCAGGTCCGCTGCGGTTCGAGACGGATCCGCGCCCCGTTGGCCCCGCCCCGCATGTCGGTGCCGCGGAAGCTCGCCGCCGACGCCCAGGCGGTCAGGGCCAGCTGCGAGACGGACAACCCGGAGGCGAGCAGCGTGGCCTTGAGGGCGGCGACGTCCTTGTCCGCGATCAGCTCGTGATCGACCGCCGGGACCGGGTCCTGCCACAACTGCGGCTCGGGGACCCACGGGCCGAGGTAACGCGAAACAGGCCCCATGTCGCGGTGCAGCAGCTTGTACCAGGCCTTGGCGAACGCCTCCGCGAACTGGTCGGGATTCGCCATGAACCGCCGCGAGATCGGCTCGTACGTCCGGTCGAAGCGCAGCGCGAGGTCCGTGGTGGCCATCATCGGGGCGTACCTGATCGAGGGGTCGTGCGCCCCCGGCACCGCGTCCGTTGCGGCGCCGCCCTTCGGCCGCCACTGCTTCGCGCCGGCGGGGCTCTCGGTGACCTCCCACTCGTAGCCGAACAGGGTCTCGAAGAAGCTGTTGTCCCAGGTGATCGGGGTGGGCGTCCAGGCCCCTTCGAGCCCGCTGGTGATGGTGTCCTGGCTCTTGCCGCTGCCGAAGCTGTTCTTCCAGCCGAGCCCCTGATCCTCGAGCGGGGCGCCCTCGGGCTCGGGGCCGACGTACTCGGCGCCGGCGGCGCCGTGGGTCTTGCCGAACGTGTGACCCCCGGCGATGAGCGCGACCGTCTCCTCGTCGTCCATCGCCATCCGGCGGAAGGTCTCCCGGATGTCCCGGGCGGCGGCCAGCGGGTCCGGTGTGCCGTTCGGCCCCTCCGGATTCACGTAGATCAGGCCCATCTGCACCGCACCGAGCGGACCGAAGAGCTGCCGCTCACCGCTGTAGCGCTCGTCGCCGAGCCAAGTGTCCTCGGGGCCCCAGAAGATCTCCTCGGGCTCCCAGACGTCCTCCCGACCGAAGCCGAAGCCGAACGTCTTAAAGCCCATCGACTCCAGGGCGCAGTTGCCGGCGAAGACCAGCAGGTCGGCCCAGGAGATCTTCCGTCCGTACTTCTGCTTGACCGGCCAGAGCAGCCTGCGTGCCTTGTCGAGGTTCGCGTTGTCCGGCCAGCTGTTGAGCGGGGCGAAGCGTTGCGCGCCGTCGCCACCGCCGCCGCGGCCGTCCTCGATCCGGTAGGTGCCGGCGGAGTGCCAGCTCATCCGGATGAAGAGCGGCCCGTAGTGGCCGTAGTCGGCCGGCCACCAGTCCTGCGACGTCGTCATCACCTCGAAGACGTCCTGCTTCAGCGCGTCGACGTCGAGGGTCTCGAACTCCTCCTTGTAGCTGAAGTCCTCGCCCATCGGGTTGGCTCGGGGGGAGTGCTGGTGCAGAACCTGCAGGTTCAGTTGGTTCGGCCACCAGTCCTGATTGGTCCTCGGTCGACTCGGCGTGGGAGTCGGGGCGGGGATTGCCGGGTTCTCGCTCTCGCTGCCGTGCTCAGGCACGTCGGTCCTTCCTGCTGTCTCGATGTCTCGTTGTGTCAACTGGTCGCCGGTGCGGCGCGACATTCGGGGCAGACGCCCCAGTAGGTGACCTCGGCCTCGTCGATCGAGAAGCCCTGGTTGTCGGACGCGGTCAGGCAGGGGCCCTCGCCGACGGCGCAGTCGACGTCGGCGATGACCCCGCACGACCGGCAGACGACGTGGTGATGGTTGTCCCCGACCCGCGACTCGTAGCGGGCCACCAGGCCGGGCGGCTCGATGCGCCGCACCAGCCCCGCCGCGGTCAGCGCCCGCAGCACGTCGTACACGGCCTGGTGGGAGACCTCGGGCAGCTCCCGCCGCACGGCACCGAAGATCGACACGGTGTCGGCGTGGGGATGCGCGTGGACCGCGGCCAGCACCGCCAGCCGTGGGCGCGTCACGCGGAGCGCGGCCCCGCGCAGCATGCGTTGGAACTCCGGGATCGTGGCCACAATGCGCAGTATGCACCGCTTTCTTCTTGAATGCATCAAGGGTCCGATTGTGTGTTGCGGAGGGCCTGGCTTGTGGAGTGGTGGCCGCCGACGTATGGAATCAGTCGCACAGACGCTTTTCCGATGGAGATTCCGTTGATACGGTCGCGCAATGGCTACGGATATCGAAGGTGGCAAGGTCGATCGTGCCCGCCTCGGCCGGCTGCTGGAGCGGGAACGGGCGGAGTTCGTCGACCGGCACCCCCGGTCCGCCGCCGCGTACGGCCGCGCGGATTCTCTGTTCGGCAAGGTGCCGATGACCTGGATGAACAAGAACGCCGCGAGCTTCCCGGTGTACGTCGACCGGGCCCGCGGGGCCCGGCTCACCGACATCGACGGGATCGAGTACCTCGACTTCTGCCTCGGTGACACCGGGGCGATGGCGGGACACTCCCCGGCCCCGGTCGTCGCCGCGGTCACCCGGCGACTCGGCGATCTCGGTGGCGCGAGCACGATGCTGCCGACCGAGGAGGCGGCGACGGTCGGAGCCGAACTCAGCCGCCGCTTCGGTCTCCCCGCCTGGAGCTTCACGCTCACCGCCACTGACGCCAACCGGTGGGCGATCCGGCTGCTGCGGGCGGTCACCGGCCGTCCGCGCATCCTGGTCAACAGCTACTGCTACCACGGCTCGATGGACGAATCACTGATCGTGGTGGGCCCGGACGGGCGCCCGCGCAGCCGCGAGGGAAACGTCGGCGCGCCCTGCGACGTGACCGCGACCAGTCGGGTCGCCGAGTTCAACGATCTCGACGGCCTGGCCCGGGAACTCGCCCACGGCGACGTCGCCGCGGTGCTGATGGAGCCGGCGCTGACCAACATCGGCATCGTGCTGCCCGAGCCCGGATACCTCGACGGGGTTCGCGCGCTCACCCGACAGCACGGCACCTACCTCGTCAACGACGAGACCCACACGTTCTCCGCCGTGCCGGGCGGCGCGACGGCCGCCTGGGGTCTAACACCGGACGTGGTCACGATCGGCAAGGCCATCGGCGGCGGCGTCCCGGTCGGCGCGTACGGCCTGTCCGCCGAACTCGCCGCCACGTTGGCCGGCCGGGCGGACCTCGACCTGGTCGACATGGGCGGGGTGGGCGGCACGCTCGCCGGCAACCCGGTGTCGATCGCGGCGACCCGGGCCACCCTGCAGGAGGTGCTCACCGACGGCGCGTTCGCGGGCATGATCGACGTGGCGACCGTGTTCGCCGGCGGCATCCGCAAGATCATCGACGGGTACGCGCTGCCCTGGTCGGTGAGCCAGCTCGGCGCGCGAGTGGAGTACCGCTTCGCCGCTCCGGCTCCCCGCACCGGCACCGCGTCAGCCGCCTGCGCCGATCCCGAGCTGGAGGACTACCTGCACGTCTACCTGGTCAACCGGGGCATCCTGATGACCCCGTTCCACAACATGGCGCTGATGTGCCCGCAGACCACCGTCGAGGACGTCGCCCGGCATCACGAGGTCTTCGCCGACGCGCTCGGCGAGCTGCTGGGCTGACCGACGCGCTCGCTCCTGCCGTCATCCCGATGGCGGCAGGGGCACCGCAGCCCGGCCTCGTCGGTCATGATGCACGGCGCGCCGACGCCCGGTACGAGCTCTACGGCAACATCTACCACCAGGGCACCCGTTACGAGGCCACCGCCTACCGCAGCGGCTGCTGATCGACCACCTGCGGCACCATCCCGAGGCCTTCGCCCACCGAACCAGTGGCCCGCAGGGGCTGCTCAGTCGGCATCTGTTGCCGGCCGACCCCACGCAGCTCGCCGAATACGCGGCAGCCGATCAGCGGTGACCGACGGGGCGACGGTTCGCGCCGCCTCGGCCGACTACCATCCCCGGTGATGGCGGAGTTCGTGCACATCACCGGGGCGCGGTCGGCTCGACGGATCGAGCGATCGGGGATCGCCGCGCGCAGCCACGGGCGCGCCGGCGGACGGGGCGTGTACTGCATGCCGATGCTGCCGTCGTTCACCTTGACCTACCAGTGGGTGCGTGAGCTGCGGCGCTGGCACCCGGGCGTGCTGGTGGCGGTGCAGTTGCGGCTGCCCGACGACGAGCCGGTGACTGTCGGGCACTACGGCCGCCCACCGCGCGAGGCCACCGCCGCCCAGGCGGTCGCGGCGGTCCGCGAACTCGACGATCCGCGCGGTTACGAGGTCTTCGTGCCCCGCGCGATCGGTCCCGCCGAGGTACGACGGATCCGTGACGTTCCGCAGGGGATCGGTTGGCGGTACCTGCCGGCAGCCCACTGCCGGCGGCCCTGCCCCTGTCCGTCCTGCCTGCCGCGGGGCGGGTACAAGGTGGCCAGGCTGCGCCGCCGGTTCCCGTACGACGAGCCACCCGGGCCGAAGAGCGAGCTGATGACGCGGCTGCGGACGGCGACCACCGCCGACGAGATCATCGACGTGCTCAGCGAGCTGGGCCGGGGTCGACGGGGCGGTGCCGAGGAGTTGGCCTATCTGGCTGATCATCCCGATCCGCACGTACGCGACACCCTCGAGAGCGTCCTGCGGGTCTACCGCGGCCGCGAGGCGCGGCGGCTACGCGAGCGGCTGCAGCGCAGCGATTCGTCAGCGTCGGATCCGGAGCACTGCTGACCTCTGCCGATGCGGCCCGGCGTACTCGGTCAGCGTGAACCGGCGATGGGCATGGCTGGGATGCACGGTGACGGTGACCGTGCTGTCGTCCTCGAATCGCAGCGTGAAGACCGGATCGAGGTCGCACAGTAGGGCGAACTCCTCGCGATCCGGCTCCTCGTCGCTAATCAGGTGGCCGTGCCCGCTCCAGCCGGCGCCCTCGGCGGAGATCACGACGACCACCTCGGCGCTGCCGAGCAGGGTGGTGCCGTTCGCCCACCAGTCCAGCCAGCAGCGGCCCTCGAAGCGGTCCACGTCGTCATCCTTCCTGGGCGTACCGATGGTGACCGGGCATACGCGGATGGCTGACGACGTGGCGGCATCGGACCGCGAGAGTCGCCACTCACCGGCGCCATAAAGTTTGCCCGGCGGCGGACAACCGATCGCGGATCGGTTGCGTCCTTACTCCGAGCGGCCGGATCGGCTCGGGTGGAGGTTCAGTGGACGAGGCAGCCGAAGACGCGTTTCGCGGATTCGTCGCAGCGCGATCGGCGGCGTTGCTGCGCAGCGCGTACCTGCTGGTCGGCGACCGCGACCGAGCCGAGGACCTGCTGCAGACCGTGCTCATCAAGACCTACGTGAAGTGGCAGCGCATCCGGGACCCCGGTGCGGTCGAGGGGTATGTCCGACGCGCGCTGGTCACCACGGCCAGCTCGTGGTGGCGGGGCCGGCCGTACCGTGAGCGACCGTTCGCCGCGCTGCCGGAGAGCAGCGGGGCGGACGAGCTGCACGTGCGACTGGAGCAGGACACGATGTGGCAGCACCTGCTGGCGCTGCCGGCGAAGCAGCGCGCCGTGCTGGTGCTGCGCTACTACGAGGGCATGGGCGAAGCGGAGATCGCCGAGGTGTTGGACATCTCGCGGGGCACGGTGAAGAGCCACAGTTCCCGGGGCCTCGCCGCACTGCGCCGCCTAATGGAGCGGCAGGACGCAGAAGTGGGGTCGGTGACACCGTGAACGATCGCGTTGAGGAGCGGCTCGGCAGCACGCTCGAGCGCCGGGCCGGGGCAGTGGGGGAGGGACCCCGATTCTCCACGGAGGACATCGTGCATGCCGCACGCTCGGCGGCTCGACGCCGCACCACGCGGATCCGGATCTCCGTTGCCACGACGGTGGGCCTCACGGTGATGGCGATCGTTGCCGCGCCCACTCTGACCAACGCGGTGCGACGTCCGGTCGAGCCGGCGCCGGCGCCGGCGGTGTCCACGTCCACGTCCCACACGCCGCCGCGCAGCCTGCCCACGAAGTGCCCGGTCGAGCGCCTGCCGGTGCCGCCGCACAGCGTCATGGACATGGTGATCAACATGGATCCGACCGGGCGCTACATCGTGGGCCGGACCAACCCCGGCGGAAAGGGGGGCCGGCTCGACATGCTGATCTGGGACAACGGCCACCTGCAGGTGGTGCGGGTGCCCGGTGACCAGCAGTTGCCGGCGGACATCAATGCCAGCGGCGTGGCGGTCGGCACCAGCGGTGTCGCGGGCCGACGGGCCTGGATCTACCGGGACGGCGCGGTGACGTATCTGCCGGGCGAGCGGCCCACCGTCGCCAACGCGATCAGCGACGAGGGGGTCGTGGTCGGTTGGGACACCCGTCAACGACCGGTGGTGTGGCGGTCACCGTCGGAGCAGCCGGCCGCACTGCCGACGCCGAGCGGTGTCTGGGAGGGCGAGGCCCGGGACATCGCCCCGGACGGCACGATCGTCGGCATGCTCAACCGGCAGGGGGCCAGCATGCCGCAGGCAGTCGCCTGGTTGCCCGACGGCGCGTTGCGGCAGCTACCGTTACCGGTCATCGCAGGCGAGAAGGCCCTTGGGTCCTGGGCGGGGTCGATCGCCGGCGACTGGGTCGCGGGCATCGCGAAGGGTCCGCGCGCCGACGCGCCGACACTGTGGAACCTGCGCACCGGAGAGGTCAAGACGTTTCCCGAACTGGGCTTCGGCGGCCGCGCTGTGAGCTCGGACGGCTGGCTCGTCGGCAACCAGGAGGGGCGCGCGTCGCTGGTCAGCCGCCGGGATGCGCTGTTCCTGCCCGACCTGAACAACCACCGGACCAGCATGGCCAACCTTGCCGTGGCGATCAGCCAGGACGGGCGTCTCATCGCGGGCGACGGGTCGGCCGGCGGTGCGCTGCCTGTCCCGGTGGTCTGGCGCTGTCGTTGACCGGACCATGGGTGGGCGGACGCGTCGCCAGGCCGCCGCTGGGTCAGCGATGGTGTCGGAGGCGATCCCAGCTGCCCGGCGGCTCCAGCCGTACGGCGCCCACGATGGTGACCTGCCGGCCGGCCACCGTGGCTACGGCGGCGAACCCGGTCGGCGGCCTACCTGCCACGCCGGACGACCCGCACGCCGAACGCGATCGCACCGATGACGAGCGCGCCGCCCAGGAGTTGGAGACCCGGCGAGTCATCGGCCTCCCCGTGCACCATGCCGGCGACGCCGAGTGCCATGCCGACGAGGGCGAGGAGATACTTCATGATTCACTCCTCGACCCACTCCAGCAGATCGCCGGGCTGGCAGTCGAGCACCCGGCAGATGGCTTCCAGCGTGCTGAAGCGGATCGCCTTGGCGCGACCGTTTTTGAGCACCGCGACGTTCGCCGGAGTGAGCCCGACCCGCTCGGCGAACTCGCCCACGCTCATCTTGCGCTTGGCCAGCTCGACGTCGAGGCGCACGACGATGGGCATCAGATCACCGCTTCCATGTCGGTCTGCAGGGTGGTGGCCTGCCGCAGCAGTGCGCGCATGACCACCATCAGCAGCCCCAGCACCGCGACGCCGATCAGCGTCAGGAACAGTAGGACCGGCAGGCCGGGGTCGTCCGCGTGGAAGCCGGCGTAGAGGAACACGCTCAGGAGCACCACCCACGCGGCGGCGATGGTCCACACGATGGCATCCACCCAGACCAGGGACGCCGGGCTGAAGATGCGGTCCTTCCTGACCAGGGTGAGCAACTTCCAGGTGCACACGATGACCACCTGGACGCACAGCACCCAGAACACCGTCACGGTGGTGGCCGGCCACCGCAGGTAGGCCAGATCCGGGTTCTCCCGGGCCATGTGGGCGAACTGCCCGGGCAGCGAGAGGGTCTCGAACGGGACCAGGACCCCGAACAACACCACGAGGAAGACTCGGAGAGCGGACACCGCTCGACGCTCTGTGACCATGTATCGACTATCACTTGATACCTATCGAAAGTCAATAGGTTCTGCCGGCCTCCGGCCCTGCCCGGAGCCAGCCTTAGCCGGTCGTTAAGTAACCGGGGCGACTGGTGCGTTCGGCGACAACACTGGGCAGACTGAGCGGATGCCCGCGCCCGTCCCCGCCACCCACCGCCGGCCCCGTACCCGGAAACTCGTCGCGGTGGTTGCCGCGCTCGCGATGGCGGTCGGCGTCGGTGCCTGGTCGCTGCGGGACCGGGTCGTCGGCGACGGCGAGGCGCCCGCCGTCGGCGCGCCGCAGGTCGGCGGTTCGGCGGTCTGCGCCGGCCGGCCGGTCCGAGCGCCCCGCGAGCTGCGCGGCATGTGGATCACGACGGTCAACAACATCGACTGGCCGAGCCGGCCCGGCCTGCCGGCCGAGATGGTACGGGCGGAGTTCCGGGGCTGGCTGGACCTGGCGGTGCGGCGCAACCACAACGCGGTCTTCGTGCACGTGCGGCCGAGCGGGGACGCGCTCTGGCCGTCCGCGTACGCGCCGTGGTCGCAGTGGCTGACCGGGCGACGCGACGGCCGCGACCCGGGCTGGGACCCGATGGAGTTCATGGTCGCCGAGGCGCACGCCCGCAACCTGGAGTTCCACGCCTGGTTCAACCCGTACCGGGGCGGCCAGCCGGCCACCGTGGGTGGGCCCGGCCCTCGGCTGGACCGGCTCGCGCCCAACCATCCGCTGCGGCAGCACCCCGACTGGGTGGTCACATATCCCAGCGCCGACCGGCCCGGCAGCCGCCTCTACTTCAACCCGGGCATCCCCGAGGCGCGCGCGTTCGTCGAGGACTCGATGCTGGAGGCGGTCCGGCGGTACGACATCGACGGGGTGCACTTCGACGACTTCTTCTACCCGTACCCGGAGGCCGGGCAGGACTTCCCGGACGGCGCCGCGTTCGCCCGGTACGGCCGGGGGTTCACCGACAAGCACGCCTGGCGCCGGGACAACGTGAACACGCTGGTGCGGGAGATGAGCGAACGGATCAAGGCGATCAAGCCGTGGGTGAAGTTCGGCATCAGCCCGTTCGGCATCTGGCGCAACGCGCGCACCGACCCGGCCGGATCGGCGACCGCCGGCCTGCAGAGCTACGACGACATCTACGCCGACACCCGGCTCTGGGTACGGAGGCAGTGGCTGGACTACGTCGTGCCGCAGCTCTACTGGCACATCGGGTTCGCCAAGGCCGACTACGCCCGGCTGCTGCCCTGGTGGGCGGCCACGGTGCAGGGCACCCGGGTGCAGCTCTACATCGGCCAGGCCGACTACCGGGTGGGGGAGCGCGGCGCCTGGCGCGACCCGGCCGAGCTGGACCGCCAGCTCGCCCTCAACCGGCGGTACGGGGTGAGCGGGAGCGTGCACTTCAGCGCCCGGCAGGTACGCGCCGACAAGCTCGGCGCCGTGAGCCGGTACAGCCAGGCGCACTACGCCGGCCCGGCGCTGCTGCCCCCGATGGCGCAACTGCCGGCCGCGCCGCCGGCCGCACCCACGGTCACCGGCGCGCGCCGCGACGACACCGGCGGCGTGGCGGTGCGCTGGCGCGGGCCCGGCGCGACGAGCTTCGCCGTCTACCGGGTCGACGGCGAGGTCGCCCGGCTCCTCGGCACCACCCGGTCCACCGGCTGGGTGGATCGGACCGCCCCGGCCGACGGCCCGCTGTCCTACTGCGTCTCCGGCCTGGATCGCAGCGGCAACGAGGGCCGGCCCAGCACGCGGGCCTCCGTCGCCGGGTAGCGGGAGACGCGCCGGTCAGACCCGGGCCGCGGCCAGGGCCGGGGCCAGGTCGGCGACGGTGGCGACGGTGGCCTGGGCGGGGAAGACCCGGTCGAGCAGGAACGCGTGCACCTCCGGGTCGGGGTCGGCGCACCCGTCGGCGAGAACTACCACGCGGTAGTCGCGGTCGGCGGCCTCCCGCACGGTCGACAGCACCACCCCGCTGGTGCTCCAGCCGGCGAGCACCAGCGTGTCGACGCCGCGGCCGCGCAGTTGCTCGTGCAGGTCGGTGGTGGAGAAGGCGCCCACCCGGGACTTGCGGGCCAGCACGTCACCCGGCTGTGGGGCGAGGTCGCCGTGCACCTGCGTACCGGGGGCGTCGGCGTGCAGGGCCGGTCCCAGCTGCCGCGCGAGCGCCGCGAAGCGACTGTGCTCGGGCACCCGCCCGTAGTCCTCGTCGGCGAAGCCGACCCGGACGTAGCCGACCTGGCCGCCGTGCCGGCGGACCACGTCGAGGGCGGCCCGGACGCGGTCCAGCTGGGCGGCGGCGTCGGGGATCCGGGCGACCAGGAGCGGCTGGTAGTCCATCACCAGCAGGGCGGTGCGAGCCGGGTCGAGGGTGAGGGTCATCGGTGTTCCTCCGGGAGTGCGTGCTCGGGGTGATCTGACGCGGGCCGGGCCCTCACGCGGCGCAGGGAGCCGTCCAGCAGGGTGAGGACCAGCAGCGTGACCGCGCCGGCCAGCAGGAACCAGGCGAGCTCGTGCAGGCCGGGGGTGCTGGCGCGGGGGCCGAAGAAGGCGCCGGTGGCGGCGGCGGCGCCGATCGCGCCGAGGTAGGCGAAGGTGCGCAGCAGCCCGGCCGACGACGCGATCCGCGCCGGGTCCGCCTGGTGGTAGACGGCGTTCTGGTTGCCGAGGCTGAGCAGGCCCTGCGGGATCCCGAAGCACACCACCAGCAGCACCAGCAACCACACCGGGGTGGTGCCGCCCACGACGAGCAGCAGAGCGCAGCCGGCCACCTGCAGGGCGGCGCCGACCACCAGCTTGGCCCTGATCTCCGGGCGCCGGCCGGTCACCGCGGAGGCCAGCAGGGCGGAGCCGCTGAGCGGGAGCAGGAGCAGGCCGGCCTGGGCGGGCGACAGCCCACGACCGTCCTGGAGCCACTGCGAGACGCCGTAGAGGACGGCGTACATGGTGAGGCCGGCGAGCAGTTGGCGGGCGTACGTCGCGATCAGGGCGAGGTTGCCACCCAGCACGCGCAGGTCGACGAAGGGGACCGGGGCGCGGAGTTCGCGCACCACGAAGCCGGTGCCCGCGACCACGGCGCCGACGAGCAGCCGGAGGTCGGCGACCGTGGGCTCCATGAGGAACAGCAGGAGCGCGCCGAGCGTCACGGCGAACAGGACGATGCCCGGCACGTCCAGGCCGACCGGCTCGCGGGTCGCCGCCCGCGCCGACCGTGGCATCCGCCGCCAGCCGACCGCGAACGCGGCGAGCGCCAGCGGGACGTTGACTGCGAAGGTCGCCCGCCAGCCACCGAGACCGATCAGCAGGCCGCCCAGCGTCGGGCCGACGACCGCGACGGTCTGGCTCGACACCGCCAGCACCGTGAGCAGGCCGCTGGGGCTGTCCCGGCCGGTGCGCCGGGCCTCGGCGCGGATCAGGTACATCGCGGCGGGGTAGCCGGCGCAGGTGCCCAGCCCGAGCAGCACCCGCGCCGCGACGAGAACGGGCAGGTCGGCGGCGAGCGAGCCCAGGGCGCCGGCGACCCCGACGAGCACCGTGCCGGCGAGGAAGAGCCGCCGAGGTCCGTGCACGTCGACCAGCCGGCCCGCCACCGGCTGCCCGATGGCGGTGGCCAGATAGAGCGCGGAGACCAGCCAGGCGGTCTGGGACGTGGGAATGTCCAGCGCCCGCCCGATCGGGACGAGCGCGACCGCGATGATCGAGGTGTTGAGCGGGTTCAGCACCGCGCCGAGGACCATCGGCGCGATCAACCGGCGGTCGAAGCCGGCCGGGGCGCTGCGGGCTTCCGGCGTGGTGGCGGCCCTCATCGCAGGGTCGCCCGCTCCACCAGGGCGAGCGCTCGGATGACCGTCTCCAGCTCCGCGCCGGTGAGTTCTTCCCGCAGCGCCGTCGCCAGCCACTCGTCACGCAGGCGGCGGGTGTCGCTGATCCAGGCGCGGCCCGCGTGGGTGAGCGCGAGGCGCTGGCGGCGGGCGTCGTCGGGATCGGGGTCGCGGCGGACCAGGCCCCGGTCGACGAGCACGGCCACCGTGGCCGCCATCGACTGGGGACGCACCCGCTCGGCCGCCGCCAGCTCGCTCGCGGTCGCCGAGCCGCTCTCCTCGAGGCGCTTCAGCACGGCGGTCTGCGACGGGCTGAGCCCGTCCTCGCCGCGCAGCTCGCGCAGGCGCCGACGCAGCCGGCTGAACACGACGACAAGGTCACGGGCGGCGACGAGCGCAAGGTCGTCGCTCGCGCCACCGGTCGGATCGGGAGTCCCAGGCACGGCTCCCAGCCTAGATAGTCAGTCTGAACTGACAAGTTCAGACTGACGAATTTCCGTGTGGGCCCGGTCACCACGTGGCGGCGGGTGCCGTGTCCGGATCCGGCCACGAAGGATGTCTTCACATGGGAAACATCGCCACGTAGCCTGCCTGAAACGATTCATGACGGCGGAGGCAGGCGTGACCCCTCGGATCCCCGAACCCCAGCCGCTGCTCCGGTCCCGGGCCACCGTGGTCGCGGCGGCCGTGATCGTTCTCGCCACGGTCGTCGCCGGCGCCCCACCGGCGCTGGCCGACCCGGGCCACGCCCCCGACGCGCCGGCCGCGCTGACCGTGGACGACCGGACCCGGCCACTCAATGTGGAGGGCGCCCCGCGCTTCGGCTGGTCGCCCCGGGACGTCGACCCGGGGGAGACCCAGACCGCCTACCGGATCACCGTCACGGCGGCCGGCGGCGAGCTGGTGTGGGACTCCGGCAAGGTCGCCTCCGCGCAGCAGTCCTATGTGCCCTACGGCGGGCCCGCCCTGCGCGCCGGCGCGGCGTACGAGTGGACGGTCCGCACCTGGGACCGCACCGGCCAGCAGTCCCCGCCCGGCACCGGCGCCTTCGAGACGGGCATCTCCGACGCCCAGTGGGAGGGCGCCAACTGGATCCGCCGCGCCACCACCGAGGCCGACGACTACACCCTGGCCCGCACCGACGTGCACCCGAACGACAGCCCGGTGGTCCGCGCCCGCGCCTACACCGCCGCCGACCACACCTACGAGCTGTACCTCAACGGCACCCGCGCCGACCGTGGCACCTCCTTCGGCTACCCCGGCGAGGACTACTACCAGGCAGCCGACGTCACTGACCTGGTACGCGCCGGCGAGCCGCTGGCCATCGGGGTGCGCTACCACTGGTACGGCAGCGGCCAGGGCCGCCCCGCCGGCGCCCGCGGCCTGCTGATGAAGCTGGTCGTCGAGCACGCCGACGGCACCCGGGAGGTGTTCGTCACCGACGGCTCGTGGCGGGTCGCCCGGGACTCCCGGTTCGTCGCCGGCGCCGAACGCCGAAACGGCGAGGGCGACCGGGTCGAGCGGCAGGACGCGCGCGCCGAGGTGACCGGTTGGACCCGACCCGGCTACGACGACAGCGTCGCGCCGTTCACCGCGCCCGAGGTGGTCGGGGCGCACCCGAACGCGACGTACCCGCACCTGATCGGCCAGGAGACCCGGCTGGCCGAGACCACCGTCGCCCCGGTGGCGCTGCGCACCGCCGACGACGGCACGGTGGTCGCCGACTTCGGCGTGGTCATCCCGGCCCGCCCGGCCGTACGGTTCGACGCCGGCGTGGCCGGGCGCACGGTCACCGTGCGGGCCGGCTACGCCCTCACCGAGACCGGCCGGGTCGCCACCTCCACCCTGCAGTCGCAGGGCACCAACATGAGCTTTCCGTACGTCCAGAAGGACGGTCCGCAGGAGTTCCGCGCCTTCACCCACCTCGGCTTCCGCTACCTGGAGATCCCCGACGCCGGTGAGGACATCACGCTCGACGACATCTCCGCGGTCGTCGTGCACACCGACGTTCCCGCCGGCCGGGAGGCCACCTTCACCAGCTCGGACGCCACCCTCGACGCGGTGTGGACGATGCTGAGGCGCTCCGCGCTGTACTCGGTGCAAGAGGCGTTCGTCGACACGCCCACCCGGGAGAAGGGCCAGTTCCTCGGCGACGCCGCGAACATCTCGTACGCCACCATGGGCGCCTTCGGCGAACGCGACGCCACCCAGCAGGCCATCCGCGAGTTCCTCCGCTCCGCCGCCCGCTACTGGACCACCGGCGACGACCGGGGCCGCTACAACGCCGTCTACCCCAACGGCGACGGCAAGCGGGACATCCCCGACTACTCGCTGATGTTCGTCGACTGGGTGTGGCGGTACTGGACCGAGACCGGCGACCGGGCACTGCTCGCCGAGGCGTACCCGGCCGTCCGGGACACCGCCGACTACGTGCTGCGCCACATCCCGGCCACCGGTCCGACCGCCGGCCTGGTCACCGAGCTGGCCGGAGGCAGCGGCGCCTACCGCTACGGCATCGTCGACTGGCCCGAGCCCGGGCGGTTCGGCTACGACATGAGCGCCGCCGCCCGGACCACCATCAACGCCCAGGGCGTCGACGTGCTGCGCACCACCGCCCGGATGGCCGAGGCGCTCGGCCGGCCCGCCGCCGAGGTCGGCACGTACGACGGCCGGGCCGGCGACCTCACCGACGCGATGAACGCCCGGCTGCGCCGCGCCGACGGCAGCTACGTCGACGGCCTGTCCGCCACCGGCGAGCAGAGCGGCCACGCCGGCCAGCACGCCACCTCGTACGCCATCGCCCACGGCGTGGCCCCGCGCGCCGACCTGCCGGCGCTGGCCGACCGGCTCGCGGCGATGGGCATGAAGCAGGGGCCGATGACCGCGCACTGGCTGCTCCGGGCGCTCGCCGACGCCGGCCGGCCCGACGCGGTGCTGCGGCTGCTGACCGACCCGGACGACCTGGGCTGGGCGAACATCCTCGCCCAGGGCGGCACCTTCACCTGGGAGGCGTGGACCCTCGACCCCGGCACCAACTTCAGCCAGTCCCACGGCTGGGGTTCGCAGGCCCTGGTCGACGTGCAGGAGACCCTGCTCGGCGTCCGCACCGCCAGCCCGGGCGCCGCCGTGGTCGACGTGGCGCCGCCGGCGACCGGGCTCGACCACGCGGCCGGCACCGTGCCCACCCAACGCGGCCCGGTGCGCCTCGACTGGCGGCGCACCGGCGCCGGCCTGCAGGTCGACCTCGAGGTGCCGGTCAACGTCACCGCCCGGGTCGCCCTGCCGCTCGGCGACGGGACGTCCTACCGGGCGGCCGGTCCGAGCAGGGCCACCTTCGTCGGGATCGAGGACGGCCGCGCCGTGTTCGAGGTGGGCTCGGGCCGGTCCAGCTTCCACCCGGTCGCCGACGCCGCCGCCCAGCCCCGCTGACCCCGTCCCGGCCACCGACCGGCCCGGACGCCGCCCACGAGATCGGTGCGGACCGCCGCACCCAGAAGGGTGAGAACCATGACGCTCACGACGCGGCGCCGACCCGTGCTCGCCACGGTTCTCGCCCTGATCCTCGGGCTGACCCCGACGGCGGTGACGGCGGGCCCGGTGGCCGCCGCCGAGCCGGCGGCCGCACCGCTCGCGGCGGTCGGGCTGACCACCGAACGGGCGACCGACCCGATCGGGCTGGACGTGGCGCGGCCCCGCCTCGGCTGGCGGATCGAGTCCGCCGCCCGGGGCGTGATCCAGGAGTCCTACCAGGTACGGGTCGCCACCAGTCCGGCCCGCCTCGACGACGCCGACGTCTGGGACAGCGGCCGGGTCAGGTCACGGCAGAGCACCCTCGTCGCCTACGCCGGTTCGGCGCTGCGGCCGCGCACCCGCTATGTCTGGCAGGTCCGGGTGTGGGACACCGAGGGCCGCACCTCCGGGTGGAGCGCCCCCGCCTCCTGGGAGACCGGCGTACGGGGCGCCGAGGGCTGGCAGGGCGACTGGATCGGGCTGCCGCCACCCACCGATACCTGGACCGACTACACCGTGCAGACGACCGTGCGCCTGGAACGGGACGCGGCCGGCATCTTCCTGCGCGCCCACGGCCCCGCCAACGCCTACATGTGGCAGTTCTCCATCACCGGCGGGACCGCGAAACTGCGCCCGCACGTCCGGGTCGACGGCGCCTGGAGCGTGCTCAAGGAGGTGCCGCTCGGCGCGGTCGTGCCGGCCGACACGCTGACCGCCCCGCACACCCTGCGCATCACCGCCGCCGGTGACACCTTCACCACCTGGGTCGACGGCACCCAGGTCGACGTCACCCGCAACGCCGCCCACGCCGGCGGCTCGGTGGGCCTGCGCACCAGCGGGAGCGAGACCGGCGTCTTCTCCGACTTCTCCGTGACCCGGGGCGGCGACTCCCTCTTCGCCGCCCCGCTCACCGACGGCGAGAACCCGTTCGGCGGCGGCACCCCCACCACGGGCGGCCTGCGGGTCACCGGCGACACCGAGGCGATGCTCACCGCGCTGGACGCGAACCCGCTGCTGCGCCGGGGCTTCCGGGTCGACGGGGACATCGCCCGCGCCCGCGTCTACGCCACCGCGCTCGGTGTCTACCGGTTGTCGGTCAACGGCCGGCGGGTCGGCGACCACGAGCTGGCGCCCGGCTGGACCGACTACCGCAAGCGGGTGCAGTACCAGACGTACGACGTGACCAGCCAGCTCCGCCAGGGGGACAACGCCCTCGGGGCGATGCTCGGCGACGGCTGGTACGCCGGGACCATCGCCTGGTTCGGCACCGACAACTACGGGTCCCGGCCGCACCTGAGCGCGCAGCTGGTCATCGACTACACCGACGGGCGCACCGAGACGGTCCGCACCGACGGCTCCTGGCGCGCCACGCCCGGCCCGTTCCTGCAGACCGACCTCATCCACGGCGAGATGTACGACGCGCGGCGGCTGCCGGCCGGCTGGGACGCACCCGGCTTCGACGACGCCCGCTGGTCACCCGCCACCGTCGACGACCCCGGCGCCACCGGTCCGATCGTCGCGCAGGCCGACCCGCCGGTGCGGGTGGTGCAGGAGCTGCCGGCCCGGACCCTGACCCAGCCCACCCCCGGCACCTGGATCTTCGACCTCGGCCAGAACATGGTGGGCAAGGTCCGGCTGAAGGTCGACGGCCCGGCCGGCACCACGGTGCGCATCCGGCACGCCGAGGTGCTCAATCCCGACGGCACCGCCTACACCGCCAACCTGCGCTCGGCCCGGGCCACCGACCGGTACACGCTGCGCGGCGCCGGCGCGGAGGTCTACGAGCCGGCGTTCACCTTCCACGGCTTCCGCTACGTCGAGCTGACCGGCTTCCCGGGCACCCCCGACCTGGCCACCGTCACCGGCCTGGTCATGCACACCGACGGCGGGCTCACCAGCGAGTTCGAGACCTCCAACGCGATGGTGAACCAGCTGCACAGCAACATCACCTGGGGCCAGCGCGGCAACTTCCTGTCCATCCCCACCGACACCCCGGCCCGCGACGAGCGGCTCGGCTGGACCGGCGACATCAACGTCTTCGCCGAGACCGCGACGTTCAACATGGACAGCCTGACGTTCCTCAGCAAGTGGCTGCAGGACCTGCGCGACGCGCAGTCGGCCAACGGGGCGTACCCGGACGTCGCGCCGCGCGCCTGCTGCGGCGACGGCGCGACCGGATGGGCCGACGCCGGCATCACCGTCCCGTACACCCTCTGGCAGCGCTACGGGGACACCCGGGTCATCGAGGAGCACTACGCGTCGATGGTGCGGTACGCGTCCTGGCTGCAGAGCACCAGCTCCGGCAACCGGCGCACCAACGCCGGCCCGTACCTCGACTGGCTCAACCTCGACGACCCGACACCCGCCGGCGTCATCGGCACCGCCTACTACGCGTACAGCATCCGCCTGCTGGGCGAGATGGCCGCCGCCATCGGCAGGGACGCCGACGCGGCCCGCTACGCGGCGCTGGCGAAGGACATCGGCCAGTCCTTCGTGGACACGTACGTCGCCGACGACGGCACCGTGCAGGGCGACAGCCAGACCGGGTACGTGCTGGCGATCGGGATGAACCTGCTGCCCGAGCCGGTGCGCGCCAAGGCCGCCGACCGGCTCGTCGCCAACGTGCGCCGGCACGACTGGCACCTGTCCACCGGCTTCCTCGGCACCCCGGACCTGCTGCCGGCGCTGAGCGACACCGGACACGGCGACGTCGCCTACCGGCTGCTGCTCAACGACACCTACCCGTCCTGGGGCTACGAGATCGGCAAGGGCGCCACCACGGTCTGGGAACGCTGGAACTCGATCATGCCGGACGGCAGCTTCGGCGACGTGTCGATGAACTCCTTCAACCACTACGCCTACGGCGCGGTGGGGGACTGGATGTACCGGACCGTCGCCGGCATCCAGCCCGACCCCGACAACCCCGGCTACGCCCACCTCACCTTCGCGCCCCAGCCGGGCGGCGGCCTCACCTCGGCCCGGGCGTCGTACCGGGCGGCCCAGGGGGTCATCGGCAGCGACTGGAGCCTCGACGCCCGCGGCGACATGCGATTGCGCCTCACCGTCCCGGGGAACACCACCGCGACCGTGCGCATCCCGGCGCCCGGCCGG
Organism: Micromonospora sp. NPDC051924; assembly: GCF_055586005.1. NCBI lineage: Bacteria > Bacillati > Actinomycetota > Actinomycetes > Micromonosporales > Micromonosporaceae > Micromonospora > Micromonospora sp. NPDC051924. The sequence goes on along the minus strand of NZ_JBVJJA010000026.1, from coordinate 64,045 downwards.
CACGCGGTCACCGAGGGCGGGCGGCCGGCGGACGAGGCCGACGGCGTGCGGTTCGTCCAGATGGACGGCGCGGTCGCCGTCTACGAGATCGGATCCGGCTCCTACTCCTTCGCCGTCGACCGGGTGCTGGGCGACCTGGGCGACGCCGCCGACACCGTACGGGCGGCGACGGCGCTGACCGACGAGCTGGCGGCGGACCTGGGCCGACCGGTGGTCGAACACCTGCGCGCCCAGCTCGGCAAGCTCGCCGAGGAGACGAGCGAGGCGCGGACGGCCTACCTCGCCGGCGACAGCGTCGCCGCCGCCACCGACGTGCACCGGGCCCTGGCCACCGCCGCCGACCTGGATCGCTGGCTGCGTACCCAGGTCGGCGTCGGTCGGCTCGACGCGGCGCGCGCCGATCGGTTCAGCACCCTGCTCGCCCGGGTCGACCAGCGGCTCTCCGCGGCATCCTCGGCCCTGGTCGGCGCGGTGGTCAAGCTCGACCTGCCGGTCGGCGAGCGGCTGCCCGGCGACGTCGTGCCCGCCGGCGTCGTCGTCGCCAACGGGGGCACCGAACCGCTGACCGGGGTGACCACCACCCTGCGCGCACCCGACGGCTGGACGGTGACCCCGGTCGGCGACCAGGCCACCACCGTCGCCCCCGGCGCCACCGTGATTCACCGCTACGAGCTGCGGATCCCCGCCGGGCAGTCGCCGGCGACCGTGTCCCTCGACGGGTCCGCCGGCTACCGCCACCAGGGCGGCACCGCGACCCTGCCCGTCGCGGGCACGATCACCACCGCCCCGGCCGTGGTCATCGTGTCGGCCTCCGCGACCCCGACCGCCGTGGCCCCCGCCGCCGCGACGACCGTCACCGCCGTGCTGCGCAACCGGGCCACCGTACCGGTCACCGGGCGGCTCACCACCACCGCGCCGGACGGCTGGCACGTGGCGCCCGGCGCGATCGGATACGATCTCGCCCCCGGCGCGGAGACCACCGTGTCGACCGTCCTCACCGCGCCGGTGACGGTGACCGAGGGGCCGGCGCAGGTCACCCTCGCCACCGGTGGGACGGAGGCGGAACGCCGCACGCTCGCGGTCCCGGTCCGGTTCACCAACCCGCCGCCGGACGCGTACGACCACGTCGACCTGGGCGACGCCGCGTCGGAGCAGGCGCACCACCTTTCCGCCTCGACCTACTCGGGCACCAACACCGAGGCCGGGCTGACCCGTCGCTACACCAACGTCAGCTACCCCGGCGGCTGGTTCGAGTTCGACCTCGCCGTCGCGCCCGGCGAACCGTTCGTGCTGCGCGCCGTCGAGACGTACGACCAGGCGCAGCTGAAGGACTACGAGGTCGTCGTCGACGGGGTGGTGGCGCACGCCCGCTCCTGGCGACGCACCGACGGCGGCGTCGGCTCGGTCACCTACCAGTTCGTCGTCGACCTGCCGGACGCGACCCGCGACGGCGTGGTGCGGGTGCGGTTCCGCGACACCGGGGACGGCTACGACCCGTCCGTCGCCGACGTCTGGTCCGCGCCCCTGCCGTCCTGACCCACACCACCATCGCCTCGAGGAGAGAAATCCATGGCGCAGACACCCCCACCGGTCCCGCCGCAGGGTACGGAGGTCAGCCGCCGGTCGCTGCTCGGCTGGGGCGTCGCCGGAGCGGGCGCCGTGGCGCTCGGCGCGACCACCGCCGCGCCGGCCGCGACGGCCGCCCCGGATCCCGGCACCGGCGCCGGCCCGCTCGCGGTCGGCCGCGCCCGCACCGAGTACGCCGACCAGCTCCTCGGCACCGACGTCGCGCAGCCCCGCTTCTCCTGGACCGGCACCGCCCTCGGCCACGGCGCCACCCAGAGCGCGTACCAGGTGCTGGTGGCCAGCAGCCCGGACCGGCTCACCCCGGACGCCGCCGACGTGTGGGACTCCGGCCGGGTGGCCTCGGCGCGATCCGTCGGCGTGCCGTACGCCGGCCCGCCCCTGGCCGCGCGCACCCGCTACCACTGGACGGTACGGCTCTGGGACGGCGCCGGCCGGGAGAGCGGCTGGAGCACGCCGACCTGGTTCGAGACCGGCCTGCGCGACGAGGGCTTCGGCGCGGCCCGCTGGGTCGGCGCGCAGCCGGACCTCGAGCAGGCGCCGCTGGACTTCGCCGGCGTGTCGTGGATCTGGACCCCGGGCGCCACCGCCGGCAACGCGCCGGCCGGCACCCGCTGGTTCCGGGGCCGGCTCGCCCTCCCCGCCGGCGTCGAGATCGCGGCCGCGTACCTCGTCGTCACCGCCGACGACGACTACACCGCCTACCTCGACGGGCGGCAGGTGCTGTACGCCCCGCAGCAGACCGACGGCTGGAAGACCGCCGAGCTGGCCGACGTCACCGAACTCGCCCGCGCGGCCGTCGGCGGCACGCTCACCCTGGCCGCGGTGGCCACCAACCGGCCCGGCCCCTCGGTCAATCCGGCCGGCCTGCTGGCCAAGCTGGTGGTGACGACCACCTCCGGCGAGCGGCTGCTGCTGGTCACCGACGGCACCTGGCGCAGCACGGACACCGAGCGCCCCGGCTGGCAGGAGGCCGGGTACGACGACACCGGCTGGACCGGCGTGGCCGTGCTGGCCCCGTACGGGCAGGGCCCGTGGGGCGGCAACGTCACCGTGCCCCAACCCCGGGCCCTGGACCTGGCTGGCGCGTCCTGGGTGTGGGGACCCGGCGCGACGGTGAACAACGCACCCGTCGGCCCGCGCTGGTTCCGGGGCCGGCTGGCCCTGCCCGCGGGGCTCGACGTCGCGTCCGCCCGGCTGATCATGAGCGCCGACGACGACTTCACCGCCTACCTCGCCGGGCAGCTCACCCTGTCCGCACCCCAGCAGACCGACGGCTGGCGCACCGCCCGGATCGTGGACGTCACCGAGCCGGCCCGCAAGGCCGTCGGCGGCGACCTGGTGCTGGCCGCGATCGCCACCAACCGGGCCGGCGCGTCGGTCAACCCGGGCGGCCTCATCGCGAAGCTCGTCGTGCGCACCGCCGACAGCCGCGAGCTGGTGCTGGTCACCGACGCCGGCTGGCGGACCACCGGCACCCTCGAGTCCGGCTGGGAGCAGCCGGGGCACGACGACTCGGCCTGGTCGCCGGTGGTGGTGCTCGCCCCGTACGGGCAGGGGCCGTGGGGCAGCGGCATCGAACCGCCGGTGGAGGAGCGACCCGCACCGCTGCTGCGCCGCGCGTTCCGGCTGACCAAACCGGTGGTCAACGCCCGGCTGTACGTCAGCGGACTCGCCTACCAGGTGCTGCACCTCAACGGGAAGCGGGTCGGGGACGCGGTGCTGGACCCCGGGTTCACCGACTACGACGACACCGTCCTGTACGTGACGCACGACGTCACCGACCTGCTCGCCGAGGGGCAGAACGTGCTCGGCGCCGAGCTGGGCCGCGGCTTCTACGGCATGACCACCCGCAACGTGTGGCGCTGGCACCAGCCGCCGTGGCACGGCGAGCCCCGACTGCTCGCCCGCCTCGTCGTCGCGCACCCTGACGGGTCACGCACCGAGATCGTCAGCGACGACGCCTGGCGGATCACCTCGGGCCCCACCCGGTCCAACTCGTTGTACGCGGGGGAGACCTACGACGCCCGGCAGGAGCCGGCGGGCTGGTCGACCTCCGGGTTCGACGACTCCGACTGGGCGGGGGCGAGCGTCCTGGACGCCCCGGCCGGCACGCTGCGCGCCCAGGAGCACGAGCCGATCCGGGTGGTCGAGTCCGTCGCCCCGGTCACCCTCACCTCGCCCCGCGGCGGCGTGTGGGTGGCCGACTTCGGCCGGACCACCGCCGGCTGGGTGCGACTGCGCGTCTCCGCCCCGGCCGGCACCACCATCCGCATCCTGTACGGCGAGAAGGTGCGCGCGGACGGCACCGTCGAGGCGGCCAACGGCAACGTGCAGAGCGCCCGGTTCCAGCAGGACGAGTACGTCGCCCGGGGCGGTGGCGAGGAGGTGTGGGAGCCGAGCTTCTCCTACAAGGGCTTCCGGTATGTCCAGCTCGACGGTCTGCCCGGCGCGGCGACCACGGACACCGTCACCATGCGGGTGGTGCACTCCGACGTCCGCGACGTCGGCGAGTTCCGGTGCAGCGAACCGCTGTTCGAGCGGTTCGAGCAGATGATGCGCCGGACGGTGCGCAGCAACCTGCACGGCATCCCCACCGACACCCCGATGTACGAGAAGAACGGCTGGACCGGTGACGCGCAGGTGGCCGCCCCCACCATGGCGGGCCTGCTCGACCTGTCCCGGTTCTTCACCAAGTGGCTCGGCGACCTGCGCGACAGCCAGGTCTCCTCCGGGCAGGTGCCGGTGATCGTGCCCAGCGGCGGCTGGGGCTACCAGGAGTTGGCCCCGGCGCCGGAGTGGACGACCGTCTACCCGTTCCTGCTGCGCGAGATGCACCGGTGGTACGGCGACGACCGGCTGCTGCGGCAGCACTGGCAGCCGGTGGCCGACTACCTGGAGTGGGAGCTGGGCCGGCTGCGCGACGGGCTGGCCGTGACCGCCCTCGGGGACTACCTGTCGCCGGGCACCGGCGGCAACCCGCCCGAGGACACCCGGCTCACCGCCACCGCGTATTTGCACCGGGCGCTGCTGGCCACCGCCGAGGTCGGCGAGCTGACCGGCCAGGACGCGCAGGCCGCCCGGTTCCGTACCGCGGCCGCCGGGCTGCGGGACCGGCTCAACGAGACCTTCCTGGACCGGGCACGCGGCCTCTACCGCACCTCCCGCGACCCCGGCTACCGGCAGACCTCCAACGCGGTGCCGCTGGCGTTCGGGCTGGTGCCCGACGAGCTGGTCGGCGCGGTGGTGGACAACCTGGTGGCCGACATCCGCGACCGGGGCTGGCACCTCAACACCGGCTGCCTCGGCACCAGCGTCCTGCTGCCGGTGCTGACCGCGCACGGCCACGCCGACGTGGCCGCCCGGGTGGCCCTGCAGCGGACCTACCCGAGCTGGGGCTACTGGGTGGAGAACGGCGCCGACACCATGTGGGAGATGTGGCCGACGTCGACGCGCTCACGCCAGCACTACTTCCACGGCACCGTGGTGCAGTGGCTCTACGAGCACGTGGCCGGCCTGCGCCCGGTCGCCGACGGCTGGGGACGCGTCGTGGTGCGGCCGGACGCTCGCGCCGAGGTGTCCGCCGCGTCGGCGGCGGTGGACACGGTCCGCGGCCGGGCTTCGTCGGCCTGGCGGATCGAGGACGGCACGTTCGAGCTGACCGTGCAGGTGCCGGTGGGCGCCACCGCCGAGGTGCACGTGCCCGCGGCGCGGGCCGAGGATGTGGAGGCGTCCCCGGGCGGCCTGGTGACCGCCCGGCGGATGGCGGACGGCTACCTCGTGCACACCGTCGGCGCGGGCACCTGGCGGTTCGTCAGCAGTTCCGCCACCTGAGCACGCCGACGACGCCGGCCGCGCGGGGGGCGCGGCCGGCGTCGTCGTGCCGGGCCGCCCGCGCGGTCAGCGCCGGGTGCGTCGGGGCTGCTCGCTGGAGCGGCGTACGACCAGCTCCGGCTGGAACACCACGTGCCGGTGCCGGTGCTTCTCGCCGGCGGCGGCCTCCTCGAGCAGGAGTTGGGCGGCGGTGCGGCCGAGCTGCTCGCGGGGTTGGCGCACCGACGACAGCGGCACCGCCGCCGCGCCGGCGAACTCGATGTCGTCGTAGCCGACGATTGCCAGGTCGGCGGGCACCCGCAGGCCCCGCGCGGTGACCTCCTGCAGCACGCCGAGGGCGATCAGGTCGTTGGCGCAGAAGACGGCGGTGGGCCGCTGCCGGGCGGGCAGGGCCAGCAGTTCCTCGGCGGCGCGCCGCCCGGCGGCGACGGTGAGGCTGGTGGTGGTGGCCACCCGCAGATCGGCGCCGCCGCCGCGTTCGTCGAGGGCGGCGGCGGCCCCGGCGTGCCGGTCGGCGACCTGGGCGATGGAGAACGGGCCGCCGAGGTACGCGATGCGCTGGTGGCCCTGCTCCAGCAGGTGGTCCATGGCCAGCCGGCCGCCGAGCACGTCGTCCACGGCCACCGAGCAGCGGCTGGCCCGGCCCGAGCCCCGGTCGACGAGCACCACCGGGATGCCGCGGTCGACGAGCTTGTCCAGGTTCGGTTGGCGGCCGTGGCCGACCGGGGTGATGAGCACCCCGCGGACCCGCTGCTCCTCCAGCAGTTCCAGGTGCCGGCGTTCCCGGGCGTTGTCCTCGCCGCTGTTGCAGACGACGAGCATGGCGCCGGCCTCCTCGACCACCTGCTCGGCGCCGCGCACCACGTCGGTGAAGAACGGGTTGGCCACGTCCAGCACGACGATGGCGACGGTGCGGCTGTGCCCGGCGCGCAGCTGGCGGGCCGAGTCGTTGCGGACATAGCCGAGTTCGCTGATGGCGTCGAGCACCCGTTGCCGGGTGGCGGGGGCGACCGTGTCGGGCCGGTTCAGCACGTTGCTCACCGTGCCGAGGGAAACGCCGGCGTGCCGGGCCACCTCCTTGATGTTCGCCGCTGCCATGGGCTCCCTCGAGGTCGTGCGATGGGGTGGTTGCGGCCCGCTCGCGGGCGGGCGCGGTGGCCGCGGTGCGGTCGCGGCCGGACGGGTGCCGGTCGAACAGGTCCGACCGGCTGACGACGGGCAGTCTATAGCGCCTAAAACGTTTCATCCAGCCGGCCCGGATGCCCGGCGCGCCCCGATTCTTCCTCCCGCGGGGGATGACGCAAGCGGTCGGAAAGCCCGCTCCAGCAACAGGCAAGAAATCGGCGGGAAACTCTTGACGCTCACGAATGGCTGCCCCTACCGTCCATGCACAACCAATGAAACGATTCAGGAGGGGATCGGATGAGCCCCGGCGCATCGGGCGCGGACGGCGCTCCGCTGCTGGAACTGGACGGCGTGACGAAGTCCTTCGGGGCCGTCGCCGCGCTGCGCGGGGTGCACCTGGCGCTGCACTCCGGAGAAGCCCACGCCCTCGTCGGGGAGAACGGGGCCGGCAAGTCCACCCTGGTGAAGACCCTGGCCGGCGCGCACGCCCCGGACACCGGCCGGATCACCCTCGACGGCCGACCGCTGGAGCTGCGCGGGCCCGCCGACGCTCGGGCCGCCGGCATCGCCGTCATCTACCAGGAGCCGACCCTCTTCCCGGACCTGTCGGTCGCGGAGAACATCTTCATGGGCCGGCAACCGCTGCGCGGCCTGCGGCGCATCGACACCCGGACGATGAACCGCGACGCCGAGCGGCTGTTCGACCGCCTCGGCGTACGGATCGACCCCGCCCGCCCGGCGCGCGGGCTGTCCATCGCCGACCAGCAGCTCGTCGAGATCGCCAAGGCGCTCTCCTTCGACGCCCGGATCCTGGTCATGGACGAACCGACCGCCGCGCTCTCCGGCGTCGAGGTGGAGCGGCTCTTCGGGGTCGCCCGGTCGCTGTGCGAGCGCGGCGCGGCCGTGCTGTTCATCTCGCACCGCTTCGACGAGGTCTTCGACCTGTGCCAGCGGATCACCGTGCTGCGCGACGGGGCCTGGGTCTCCAGCGACCGGACCGCCGACCTCACCGTCGACGAGGTGGTGCGGCGCATGGTCGGCCGCGAGGTGTCCTCGCTCTACCCGAAGCAGGACGCCCGGCTGCGCGACACCCTGCTGGAGGTGCGCGGGCTCAGCCGCGCCGGCGTCTTCTCCGACGTGTCCTTCTCCGTCCGCGGCGGCGAGATCGTCGCCCTGGCCGGGCTGGTCGGCGCCGGACGCAGCGAGGTGGCTCGGGCCATCTTCGGCATCGACCGCTACGACGCCGGCGAGGTGCGCGTCGCCGGCCGGCCCCTGCCGCCGGGCAGCCCGCGCAAGGCGATCGCCGCCGGCATGGCGCTCGTCCCCGAGGACCGCCGCCAGCAGGGCCTGGTCATGGAGCTGTCCGTGGAGCGCAACGCCACCCTCGCCCGCCGCCGGGCGCTGAGCCGGCTCGGCCTGCTTCTCGGCGGCGCCGAGCGGGCCGAGGCCCGGCGCTGGACCCGCCGGCTGCAGGTCAAGAGCGCCCGCCTCGCGGCCCCGGTGGCCACCCTCTCCGGCGGCAACCAGCAGAAGGTCGTCCTCGCCAAATGGCTGGCCACCGAGCCCCGGATCCTGATCATCGACGAACCCACCCGCGGCATCGACGTCGGCACCAAGGCCGAGGTCCACCGGCTGCTGTCCGAACTGGCCGGCGAGGGCCTGGCGATTCTGATGATCAGCAGCGAGCTGCCCGAGGTGCTCGGCATGGCCGACCGGGTCCTGGTCATGCACGAGGGACGCGTGGTCCGCGAGCTGCCCCGGGCCGAGGCCGACGAGACCTCCGTGATGTTCGCCGCGACCGGCCAGGGAGAAACGGCATGAGCCTCACCGACACCGGTACGCCCGAACGGGTCGCCGACAACCCGCCCCCCGGCGCCGGCCGGTCCCGGCGCGGTCTCACCGAGCGGCTGCTCGCCGTCCGCGAGCTGAGCCTGCTGCTCGCGCTCGGCGCGCTGATCCTGGTCACCACGCTGCGCAACGACCGCTTCCTCAGCGCCCAGAGCATCAAGGACCTGCTGCTGGGCTGCGCGATCCTGGTGATCCTCGCGGTCGGCCAGACCCTGGTCATCGTCACCCGCAACGTCGACCTGTCCGTCGGGTCGATCCTCGGGCTGGTCGCCTTCGCCACCGGTGAGCTCTTCCTCGCCGCGCCCGGCACTCCCTGGCCGGTCGCCCTCCTGCTCGGGGTCGCGCTGGGTGCGGTGTGCGGCGTGGTCAACGGCGGTCTGATCGCGGTGGCCAAGGTGCCGGCGCTGGTCATCACCCTGGGCACCCTCTACGCCTTCCGCGGCGTCGACTACTACTGGGCCGCCGGCCGGCAGATCAACGCCGCCGACATGCCCCGGTCGTTCCTGCGCCTGGGCAACCAGACGGTGCTCGGCGTACCGGTGCTCTTCCTGGTCGCGCTCGTCGTGGTCGCCGTCGTCGGCTTCTACCTGCGCTCCTACCGCAGCGGCCGCGAGCTGTACGCGATCGGCTCCGAGCCGACCGCCGCCCGGCTGTCCGGCATCCCGGTCGGCCGCCGGGTCTTCGCCGTATTCGTCGCCAACGGCGCGCTCGCCGGCCTCGCCGGCGTCCTCTACGCCGCCCGGTTCGGCACCCTCGACGCGGCCGCCGGCTCCGGCCTGGAACTCCAGGTCGTCGCCGCCGCGGTGGTCGGCGGGGTGGCCATCTTCGGCGGCAGCGGCAGCGCGTACGGCGCGGCGCTCGGCGCCGTCCTGCTCACCACGATCGGCAGCTCGCTGGCCGTCCTGCGCATCGACCCGTTCTGGCAGCAGGCCGTGGTCGGCGCGCTCATCCTCGCCGCCATCGGCCTGGACCGGCTCCTGGCCCTCCGGATGGCGGCCCGGCTCCGAGGGAGATCCGTCCATGGCGCATGACAGCCTGTACGCCGCGCCGCCGACCGGTGCGGACACCGAGCGGGAGGCGGGCCGCCTGGCCGGGCTGCGGGGCGCGCTCGGCACCTGGGACAGCGCGGTCGTGGCCGTCCTGGTGGTCGCCGTGCTGCTGGCCGGCCTGTCCGTGCAGAACTTCGCCACCGGCCGCAACGTCCAGTTCCTGCTGCTCGACCTGGTGCCGCTGGCCCTGCTCGCGCTGCCCATGACGCTGATCGTCATCACCGGCGAGATCGACCTGTCGGTGGCCAGCACGGTCGGCCTGAGCAGCACCCTGATGGGGCAGATGTGGCTGTCCAGCGGGCTGTCCCTGGAGCTGATCTGCGTCCTGGTGGTGCTGATCGGCGCGGTGCTCGGCGCGGTCAACGGCCTGTTCGTCACCGGCTTCGGGCTGCCGTCGCTGGCCGTGACCATCGGCACCCTCGCCCTGTACCGGGGACTGTCGTTCGTCGTGCTTGGCGACCAGGCGGTGGCCGACTTCCCGGCCAGCTGGACCGCCGCCGCCGTGCAGGCCATTCCCGGCACGTCGATCCCCGCCGCGGTCGTCCCGGTGCTGCTGCTGGCGCTGGTGTTCGGCGTCGTGCTGCACGCCACCCCGGTCGGGCGGGCGTTGTACGCCATGGGCAACAACGACGAGGCCGCCACGTTCGCCGGCGTGTCGGTGGCCCGGACCAAGTTCTGGCTCTTCGTGGTCTCCGGGGCCGTCGGCGGGCTGGTCGGGATCTTCTGGACCCTGCGCTACGCGAGCGCCCGCGGCGACAACGCCACCGGCCTGGAGTTGACCGTGGTGACCGCCGTGCTGCTGGGTGGCGTGTCCATCTTCGGTGGCCGCGGCGGCCTGCTCGGCGTGGTCGCCGGCGTCCTGCTGCTCGGGGTGCTGCGCAACGCGTTGCAGCTCGCCGACGTCGACGCCAACGCGCTGACCATCGTCACCGGAACCCTGCTGATCGTTTCCGTGGTACTGCCCAACGCCGTCGCGGACGTCCGCGCCCGGCTGCACCGCCGACGGCGACGCGCGCAGCTCAGCGCGTCGTGACCGTCGCCGCTTCCCCCACCACCCTCGAAAGGACATCGATGTTCACGTACCGACGGCTCCGTGCCGGGGCCACCGCCCTCACCCTCGCCGCGCTGCTGCTCGGCGCCACCGCCTGCGGCGGCACCACCCGGGAGAACTCCGGCAACGACACCGGCGGCGGCGCGCAGGCCAGCGGCGCCGCCAACCCGGACGCCAAGCTCAAGGAGGGGCTCAAGATCGCCTTCCTGCCGAAGCAGGTGAACAACCCCTACTTCACCACCAGCGACAACGGCGGCAAGGACGCGGTCACCGAGATCAAGGGTGAGTTCAAGGAGGTCGGCCCGTCCGAGGCCAGCGCCTCGTCCCAGGTCAGCTACATCAACACGCTGTCCCAGCAGGGCATGGACGTCATCGTGACCTCGGCCAACGACCCGAACGCGATCTGCGGGGCGCTGAACCAGGCGAAGGCGGCCGGCGCCAAGATCGTCACCTTCGACTCCGACACCAAGCCGGAGTGCCGGCAGATCTTTGTCAACCAGGTGACCGCCGAGGGCATCGCCGAGAACCAGGTCAAGCTCATCTCCCAGCAGATCGGTGGCGAGGGTGAGATCGCGATCCTGTCCGCCACCGCCAACGCGACCAACCAGAACGCCTGGATCGCGCTGATGAAGGAGGAGCTGAAGAAGCCGGAGTACAGCAAGCTCAAGCTGGTCACGGTGGCGTACGGCAACGACGACGACCAGAAGTCGTTCCAGGAGACCCAGGGCCTGCTGCAGTCGTACCCCAACCTCAAGGGCATCATCTCCCCGACCACCGTCGGCGTCGCCGCCGCCGCCCGCTACCTCAGCGGGTCGCAGTACAAGGGCAAGGTCAAGCTGACCGGCCTGGGCACCCCGAACCAGATGCGCGAGTACGTCAAGGACGGCACCGTCGACGCGTTCGCCCTGTGGAACCCGGCCGACCTCGGCTACCTCGCCGCCTACGCCGGCGCGGCGCTCGCCTCCAGCCAGATCACCGGCGCCGAGGGCGACAAGTTCAAGGCCGGCAAGCTCGGCGAGTTCACCGTCGGCAAGGACGGCGTGGTCGTCCTCGGCCCGCCCACCGTCTTCGACAAGAGCAACATCGACCAGTTCCAGTTCTGACGCGCCGCCCGGCCGGTGCCCCGGCTCCGCATCGGGCACCGGCCGGGGCGCCGACGGGAGAACCATGCCCCGCATCTGCTTCACCCTGCAGGTCGACCCCGCCCGCCTGGATGAGTACCGCGCCCGGCACGAGCGGGTCTGGCCGGAGATGCTCACCGCCCTCGCCGAGTGCGGCTGGCGCGACTATTCGCTCTTCCTCCGCGACGACGGCCTGCTCGTGGGGTTCCTGGTGACCGACGACTTCGCGGCGGTCCAGGCCGCCATGCAGACCCGCGACGTCAACGCCCGCTGGCAGGCGGAGATGGCGTCCTTCTTCCTCGACCTCGACCAGGGCACGGCCGACCGCGCCATGCGACCGCTCGACGAGGTCTTCAACCTCGAGGCGCAGCTCGCCGCCCAGACGGGAGAACCACAGTGACCCAGACCGACGCGCCGACCCGGGGGCGGGTCAAGCAGGCCCTGCGCATCCAGCGCATCGAAACCCCGTCCTGGGCGTACGCGAACTCCGGCACCCGGTTCAAGGTCTTCGCGCAGGAGGGCGTGCCGCGCGACCCGTACGAGAAGATCGCCGACGCCGCGGCGGTGCACCGGCTCACCGGAGTGGCGCCGACGGTGGCCCTGCACATCCCGTGGGACCGGGTCGACGACTACGCCCACCTGGCCCGGTACGCCGCCGACCAGGGCGTCGCGCTGGGCGCGATCAACGCCAACGTGTTCCAGGACAACGACTACAAGCTGGGCAGCGTCACGAACCCCGACCCGGGGGTGCGTCGCAAGGCGATCGACCACCTGCTCGAGTGCGTGGACATCATGGACCGCACCGGCTCGCGCGACCTCAAGCTCTGGTTCTCCGACGGCACCAACTACCCCGGCCAGGACGACATGCGCGCCCGCCAGGACCGGCTCGCCGAGGCGCTGCGCGAGACGTACGACCGGCTCGGCGACGACCAGCGGTTGCTGCTGGAGTACAAGCTGTTCGAGCCGGCCTTCTACACCACCGACGTGCCGGACTGGGGCACCGCGTACGCGCACTGCCTGGAGCTGGGCCCGAAGGCGCAGGTCGTCATCGACACCGGGCACCACGCGCCCGGCACCAACATCGAGTTCATCGTCGCGTTCCTGCTGCGGGTCAAGAAGCTGGGAGCGTTCGACTTCAACTCCCGCTTCTACGCCGACGACGATCTCATGGTCGGCTCGGCGGACCCGTTCCAGCTGTTCCGCATCATGCACGAGATCGTCCGCGGGGACGCCCTGCGCCCCGAGGCCGGCATCGCGTTCATGCTCGACCAGTGCCACAACATCGAGCCGAAGATCCCGGCGATCATCCGCTCGGTGATGAACGTGCAGGAGGCCACCGCCAAGGCGCTGCTCGTCGACGCCGAAGCGCTCGCGGCCGCGCAGCAGGCCGGTGACGTGCTCGGCGCGAACGCGGTGCTGATGGACGCGTACCAGACCGACGTGCGGCCGCTGCTCGCCGAGCTGCGTGCCGACCTGGGCCTCGATCCCGACCCCATGGCCGCCTACGCCCGCTCCGGCTACTTCGAGCGCATCCGCGCCGAGCGGGTCGGCGGCCAGCAGGCCGGCTGGGGCGCCTGACCACCACCGAGAACGCACACAGGAGACGTGAGGACGATGCATTCCGAGGTTCAGGCGCTCATCGCCCGCAGCAACCGGCTCGGCGCCGACCCGACCACGACCAACTACGCCGGCGGCAACACCTCCGCGAAGGGTAAGGCCACGGACCCGGTGACCGGCGGCCCGGTGCACCTGCTGTGGGTCAAGGGCTCCGGCGGCGACCTCGGCACGCTCACCGAGGCCGGGCTGGCCGTGTTGCGGCTCGACCGCCTGCGTGCCCTCGTCGACGTCTACCCGGGTGTCGAGCGCGAGGACGAGATGGTCGCCGCGTTCGACTACTGCCTGCACGGCCGGGGCGGAGCGGCGCCGTCGATCGACACCGCGATGCACGGCCTGGTCGACGCCGCGCACGTCGACCACCTGCACCCCGACGCCGGCATCGCGATCGCCACCGCAGCCGACGGGCCCGAGCTGACCAAGGAGATCTTCGGTGACCGGGTGCTGTGGGTGCCGTGGCGGCGGCCCGGTTTCCAGCTCGGCCTCGACATCGCCGCCGTCGCGCAGGCCAACCCCCAGGCGATCGGCGTCATCCTCGGCGGGCACGGCATCACCACCTGGGGCGCGACCAGCGACGAGTGCGAGCGCAACTCGCGGGAGATCATCCGCACCGCGCAGGCGTACCTCGACGAGCGGGGTCGACCCGAACCGTTCGGCCCGGTGGTCGCCGGCTACGCGCCGTTGCCGCCCGACGAGCGGCGCGCCCGGGCGGCGGCGCTGGCACCGGTGATCCGGGGACTGGCGTCGACCGACCGACCGCAGGTCGGACACTTCACCGACAGCGACGTGGTGCTCGACTTCGTCGCCCGGGAACGGCACCCCGCGCTCGCCGCGCTCGGCACCTCGTGCCCGGACCACTTCCTGCGCACCAAGGTCCGCCCGATGGTGCTCGACCTGCCGCCCACCGCCCCGCTCGAGGACACCGTGGCGCGGCTCAAGGAACTGCACGCCGCCTACCGGGACGACTACCGCGCCTACTACGCGCGGCACGCCACCCCGGACAGCCCGCCGATGCGCGGCGCCGACCCGGCCGTCGTCCTCGTGCCCGGGGTGGGCATGTTCAGCTTCGGGGCCAACAAGCAGACCGCCCGGGTCGCCGGCGAGTTCTACGTCAACGCCATCAACGTCATGCGCGGCGCCGAGGCGGTGTCCCGCTACGCGCCCATCGACGAGGCCGAGAAGTTCCGCATCGAGTACTGGGCCCTCGAAGAGGCGAAGCTTGCCCGGCTGCCCAAGCCGAAGCCCCTCGCCACCCGGATCGCCCTGGTCACCGGCGCCGGCTCCGGCATCGGCCGGGCCATCGCCCACCGCATCGCCGCCGAGGGCGCCTGCGTCGTGGTCACCGACCGGGACACCGCCGCCGCCGAAACGGTCGCCGGCGAGCTGGGCGGCCCGGACGTCGCGGTGGCCGTACCGCTGGACGTGACCGACGCCGCCGCGGTGGCCGCCGCGGTCCGCGCGGCGGTCCTCGCCTTCGGCGGTTTGGACCTGGTGGTCAACAACGCCGGGCTGTCGCTGTCCAGGTCGCTGCTGGACACCACGGAGGCCGACTGGGACGTGCAGCACGACGTGATGGCCAAGGGCTCCTTCCTGGTCTCGCGCGAGACCGCGCGGGTCCTCATCGACCAGGCGATGGGCGGCGACATCGTCTACATCTCCAGCAAGAACTCCCTGTTCGCCGGCCCGAACAACGTGGCCTACGGGGCGGCGAAGGCCGACCAGGCGCACCAGGTCCGGCTGCTGGCCGCCGAGCTCGGCGGTCACGGCATCCGGGTCAACGGCGTCAACCCGGACGGGGTGGTGCGCGGCTCCGGCATCTTCGCCGGCGGCTGGGGCGCCCAGCGCGCCGCCGTCTACGGGGTGCCGGAGGAGAAGCTGGGCGAGTTCTACGCCCAGCGCACCCTGCTCAAGCGGGAGGTGCTGCCCGAACACGTGGCCAACGCGGTCTTCGTGCTCACCGGCGGCGACCTGTCGCACACGACGGGGCTGCACGTTCCGGTGGACGCCGGCGTCGCTGCGGCCTTCCTCCGCTGACCCGGCCCGGTGCGGGATGAGGACGACGATGCTCGTGGACAATCCGGTGCTCGACGAGGAGGACCTGCGGCTGCTGCGGTTGCTCGCGACGGGGGTGCCGCTGGAGACGGTGGCACGCCGGTCGGGGATGTCCGAACGGACCGTGCGCCGGCGGATCCGGGCCATCTGCGACCGGCTCGGCATGACGGCCCCGATCCAGGCGGTGGTCTGGGCAGCCCGGCGAGGGATGCTGTGAGCAGCGTCCATCTCGCCGCCGTGGACCTGGGCGCGTCCAGCGGCCGGGTCATGCTCGCCCGCGTCGGGCCGGATCACCTGGAACTGACCGAGGCGCACCGGTTTCCCAACGAACCGGTGCGCGCCGGTAACGCCCTGCACTGGGACATCCTGGCCCTCTACCGGGGCATCCTCGACGGCCTGCGTGCCGCCGGGCCGGTGACCAGCATCGGCGTCGACTCCTGGGCCGTCGACTACGGGCTGCTCGACTCCACCGGCACGCTGCTCGGCAACCCGGTGCACTACCGGGACGGCCGCACCGACGGGGTCGCCGAGCGGGTCGCCAAACAGCTGGGCGAGGTGCGGCTTTACACGACGACGGGACTGCAGCAGCTGCCGTTCAACACGCTCTACCAGCTCGCCGCGGCCGCCGGCACGCCGCAGCTGGACATCGCCCACCGGCTGCTGCTGATCCCGGACCTCATCGCGTACTGGCTCACCGGCCAGCTCGGCGCCGAGCTCACCAACGCCTCGACGACCCAGCTGTACGACCTGCGCCGGCGGGCCTGGGCCACCGGCCTGATGGCCGACGCGGGCATCCGCGGCGACCTGTTCCCGCCGCTGCGCGAGCCGGGCACCCGGATCGGCCCGGTCCGGCCCGACCTGAACCTGCCCGGCTCGCCGCAGGTGGTGGCCGTCGGCTCGCACGACACCGCCTCGGCGGTCGTGGGCGTGCCGGCGGCGGGGCACCACTTCGCCTACATTTCGTGCGGAACCTGGTCTCTCGTGGGCGTCGAACTCGACGCCCCGGTACTCAGCGAGGCGAGCCGCCGAGCCAACTTCACCAACGAGTCCGGCGTTGACGGCACGTTCCGCTACCTGCGCAACGTGATGGGCCTGTGGCTGTTGCAGGAATCGCTGCGCGCCTGGGGCGCCGGCGACCTGACCGACCTGTTGCGGCGCGCGGCCCGGGAACCGGCCTTCCGCTCCGTCGTGGACCCGGACGACCCGACATTCCTGCCGCCCGGCGACATGCCCACGCGCATCGCCGACGCCTGCCGGCGCGCCGGCGAGCCGGTGCCCGCCAGCCCGGCGGCCACCGTCCGCTGCATCATGGACAGCCTCGCGCTGGCGCACCGCCGGGCCGTCCGACAGGCACAGCAGCTCTCCGGCCGGCACGTCGACGCCGTGCACATCGTCGGCGGCGGCGCCCGCAACGAACTGCTGTGCCAGCTCACCGCCGACGCCTGCGGACTGCCGGTGCTGGCCGGTCCGGTCGAGGCCACCGCGCTGGGCAACGTCCTGGTCCAGGCCCGCGCCGCCGGTGTCATCGGGGATGACCTGGCTGCCCTGCGGGCCGTTCTGCGCGAGACTGAGCACATCGTGCGGTACGAGCCGCGCGGTGACGAGGCGGCCTGGCGGGCCGCCGAGGACCGGATGGGTGGTTGAAGATGCGCATCGCGCTGTTCGTCACCTGCCTCGCCGACACGCTCTTTCCGGAGGCGGCGAAGGCGACCGTACGGCTGTTGGAGCGCCTCGGCCACGAGGTGGTGTTCCCCGCCGATCAGACCTGCTGCGGGCAGATGCACGTGAACACCGGCTACCCGGACGAGGCGGCGCGGCTGGTACGCCGGCACGTGCGCGTCTTCGCACCGTACGACGTGGTGGTGGCCCCGTCCGGCTCCTGCGTCGGGTCGGTGCGGCACCAGCACGCGATGGTCGCCCGCCGGGCCGGGGACGAGCGGCTGGCCAGCCGGGCCGAGGAGGTGGGCCGGCGCACCTACGAGCTGTCCGAGCTGCTGGTGGACGTGCTCGGGGTGACCGACGTCGGCGCGTACTACCCGCACCGGGTGACCTACCACCCGACGTGTCACTCGCTGCGGATGCTGCGGGTGGGGGACAAGCCGCTGCGCTTGCTGCGCGAGGTGCGGGGGCTGGATCTGGTGGAGCTGCCGCAGGCGGAGCAGTGCTGCGGCTTCGGCGGCACGTTCGCGGTGAAGAACGCGGACACGTCCACGGCGATGCTGGCGGACAAGATGCGCCACGTGCTGGCGACGCGGGCCGACGTGTGCACGGCGGGGGACGCGTCGTGCCTGATGCACATCGGTGGTGGGCTGTCGCGGCTGCGGGCGGGGGTGCGGACGGTGCATCTGGCGGAGATCCTGGCCAGCACCGAGACTGTTCCAGTGACGAGAGGGTGAGCGGAGTGCGGACCTTCCTGGGCATGCCGGCCACCGCCCCGCGTGGGGTGGGACACCTGCGAGGGGACGAACCGTTCCCCGCCGCTGCGCGGCGCAGCCTCGCCGACCCGCAGCTGCGTCGTAACCTGCGGCACGCCACGACCACGATCCGGGGCAAGTCCGGTGCGGTCATCGGTGAGGTGCCGGACTGGCAGCAGTTGCGGGCCGCCGGCTCGGCGATCAAGGCCGACACGATGGCCCGGCTGCCGGAGCTGCTGGAACAGTTGGAGGCGGCGGTCACGGCGGCCGGCGGCACGGTGCACTGGGCGGCCGACGCGGCGGAGGCGAACCGGATCGTCACCGACCTGGTCCGGGCCACCGGCGCCGACCGGGTGATGAAGGTCAAGTCGATGGCCACCCAGGAGATCGGCCTGAACGAGGCGCTGGAGGCGGCCGGGATCGAGCCGGTCGAGACCGACCTCGCCGAGCTGATCGTGCAGCTCGGCCGGGACCGACCCAGCCACATCCTGGTGCCGGCGATCCACCGCAACCGGGCGGAGATTCGGGAGATCTTCCTGCGCGAGATGCCCGGCGTCGACCCCGACCTGACCGACGACCCGCCGGCCCTGGCGGCCGCCGCCCGTCGGCACCTGCGCCAGACGTTCCTCACCACCCGGGTGGCGGTGTCCGGGGCGAACTTCGCCGTGGCGGAGACGGGCACCCTCGCGGTGGTCGAGTCGGAGGGCAACGGGCGGATGTGCCTGACCCTGCCGGACACGTTGATCACCGTGATGGGCATCGAGAAGATCATCCCCACCTGGGCCGACCTCGGGGTGTTCCTGCAACTGCTGCCCCGGGCCTCGACCGGGGAACGGATGAACCCGTACACGTCGATGTGGACCGGGGTCACCCCCGGTGACGGGCCGCAGCAGGTGCACCTGGTGCTGCTGGACAACGGCCGCAGCGCGGTGCTCGCCGACCCGGTGGGTCGGCAGGCGCTGCACTGCATCCGCTGCTCCGCCTGCCTCAACGTCTGCCCCGTCTACGAGCGTACCGGCGGGCACGCCTACGGCTCGGTCTATCCGGGACCGATCGGTGCGGTGCTGTCCCCGCAACTGACCGGGGTCGCCGACAACGCCTCTCTGCCGTACGCCTCGTCGCTCTGCGGCGCCTGCTACGACGCCTGCCCCGTGATGATCGACATCCCGTCGATCCTGGTCCACCTGCGCGCCCAGGCCCCGCACCCGAAGGGCGAGGCGGCGGCGATGGCCGCGGCCGCGTACGCCATGGACCACCCCGCGCTGTACGCGGCCGCGCAGCGCGCCGCGGGCCTGGGCCGGCTGGCCGGCCGCGCCCTGCCGCCACCCTTGAACGGCTGGACCACCAGCCGGGACGTGCCGGCCGCGCCCCCGCAGACCTTCCGCCAGTGGTGGGCCGAGCGGTGAACGCACGGGAGCTCGTCCTCGGCCGGATCCGCGCCGCCCTCGGCGACACTCCGGCGGCACCGGTCGACGTGCCACGCGAGTACCGGCCCGCCGGCTCCGCCGCCGTCGACCTCGACCTGCTGGCCCACCGGCTGACCGACTACCGGGCCATCGTGCACCGGTGCGCCGACGGCGAGGTCGCGCGGGTGGTCGACCAGATCCTCGGCGGCCGGCGCGTCGTGATCCCGCCCGGGCTGCCCCGGCACTGGCTGCCCGACACCGTCGCCGCGGTGGCCGACGAGAACCTCACCGCGGAGCAGATCTCCGCCGTCGACGGGGTGGTCACGGCGGCGGCCGTGGCCGTCGCCGAGACCGGCACCATCGTGCTCGACGCGCACCCGGACCAGGGCCGCCGAATCATCAGCCTGCTGCCCGACGTGCACGTCTGCGTGCTGCGGACCGACCAGGTCGTCGCCGACGTGCCGAGCGCCCTCGCCCGGCTGGACTCGCACCGGCCGTTGACCTGGATCAGCGGGCCCTCGGCCACCAGCGACATCGAACTCAACCGGGTCGAGGGCGTCCACGGGCCCCGACACCTCCACGTGGTGATGGTTCCGCCCGCTCAGGGGGAGAGCCCGGCAGGCGACGCACCGGGGGCACCTGCCCGGCCCGCGTGACCAGGTGCTCCGTCTCCTGGACCAGGTAGTGCGGCCGGCGCTTGGCCTCGTAGTAGATCCGGCCGATGTACTCCCCGATGACGCCGAGGATCGTCATCTGGATCCCGCCGAGACCGATCACGCTGACGATGATGGTGGTGTAGCCGGGAACGTCGACGCCCTTCTCGACGGCGTCGGCGACCACCCAGGCCATGTATCCCACCGCGATCAGGGTGAGGAACAGGCCACCGTAGATGGCCAGGCGCAGTGGCCGGTTGTTGAACGACAGGAGACCGTCGAACGCGTAGTTGAACAGCTTGCCGAACGTCCACCGGCTCCGCCCCGCCTGGCGGGTCTCGTTGCGGTGCGCGACCACCACCGTCCGGAACCCGATCCAGGAGAACAACCCCTTGGAGAACCGGTTGTACTCCGGCATCGCCAGCACCGCGTCCACGGCGAGCCGGGACAGCAGCCGGAAGTCACCCGCCCCGTCCAGCAGCCGTACGTCGATCCACCAGTTGACCAGGCGGTAGAAGGACCGGGAGGCGAGCATCCGCAGGAACCGGTCACCGTGCCGGTCCCGGCGTGCGATCACCTGGTCGAACCCCTGCCGGTAGAGCGCCACCATCTCGGGCAGCAATCGGGGCGGGTGCTGCAGGTCGGCGTCCATGATGACGACCGCGTCCCCGGTGGCCCGTTCCAGGCCGGCCAGCATCGCCGCCTCCTTGCCGAAGTTCCGGCTCAGCGCCGTGTAGCGGACGGCCGGATCGCGGCTGGCGAGCCGGCGCAACGCCACCAGGGTGCCGTCCTCGCTGCCGTCGTCGACGTACACCACCTCGACCTCGACGTCGGGCAGGTCCGCGAGCGCCTCGGTCACCGCCGTGTGCAACCGCTCCACGGACGCTTCCTCGTTGTAGCAGGGCACCACCACCGACAACCGCACCGTCGTCACCCCGTCCGGCCCGTGCCCGACGATCCGCCCCGGGCGCCGCGCCGCTCGGTGCCCGCCTGGTCAGAGGTGGTAGACCAGCACACCATCGAGGTCCTCCCGGGTGATGCCCAGACCGTCGACCGGCCGGGCCGCGATGCCCTCCCACGGCGTCCCGGCGGCCCGGTCGGGCAGCGCCACCACCGACCGCACCCCGATGCCGCGCAGGTAGGCGACGCTGCTCGGGTCGGGAAAGGACGCCGTCGCGGCCCGGGTCTGCGCCTGGGTGACGGGCTCGAAGCCGGCCAGCCCGTTCGTCACCCGGGGGAACCCGTCGGTCGTCCACAGCATGTAGAGCAGGTCGCCCGTGCCGCCCGCGGGCAGCACCAGGACGGGCTCGCCGGCCGTACGCATCGCGGCCGGTGGCGGTGGCACCACCGGGTGCGGCGTGCGGTTGGTTCCCTCCAGCCCGACCAGGGCCAGCGGCACCAGCAGGACCACCGGCGCGAGGACCCGTCGCCAACCGCGGGCCTCCGGCCGGCGCAGCGACTCGGCGAACACCGTCACCAGCCCGGCCGCCAGCACCGCCAGCAGGAGGCTGGTCCAGTGCATCAGCCGGCCCGGCGTGCGCAACGCGTCCCACCCCGGCAGGTGCCGGGAGAGCGTGAGGTAGCCGGGGTCGCCGTCGCCGCCGAGGGTGGCGCCGAGGCCGAGCAGGATCGTGCCGAGGACGCCGAGCCCCATCGCGATCCGGTATCGGGCCGGGTACACCGAGACGAGCAGCCCCGCCACGCCCAACTCGATCAGCGTCATCCCGGGCAGCAGGGCCATCTCGGGCGGCCAGGACAGCTGCTGCCGGGCCGCCGCGTGCGCGTCGCCCCACAACCACGAGTCGGCTGGGGCGGTGACGAAGCCCGTCAGGGGCGGGGAGAACATCTCCGTCCAGTCCAGGGTGCGCCGGCCCTGCGGATTGAGGTCGACGACCTTCAGGTAGACCAGTCCGAGCAGCAGCGTCACCGCGCCGAAGGCGAGCCCACCGGCCAGGTCGGCGACCAGCAACCGGCGGCCGAACGCCGGTCTTTCCCGCCGTCGCCACCACGACCAGCCGTAGCCGCCGGCGGCCACGAGCACCGTGGCGAGCAGGAAGTAGACCAGGGGCAGCCCGATGCCGAAGCCCAGGGTGACCTGCCAGGCGGCGACGAGCCACCCGGCCAGCGCCCAGCCCGGCCGGCGTCGCTCCGGCCGGTACCCGTGCCGCAGGGACCAGCCGTGACCGCGGGCCAGCATCGCCAGGCACAACGCGATCCCGCCGCTGGACAGGATGTTCAGGTGACCGGCGTGGGCCAGCCGCCACGGCGCGTACGCCCACGCCACCCCGGCGACCGCCCCGCCCCACCGGCCCGCCCCGAGCTGCCGGGCCAGCGCGTACGCCCCGACGAACGCCAGGGCGTGCACCAGCACGTACATGACGTTGTAGCGGACCAGGGCGGCCGCGAAGCCGGAGCCGAGCATCCCGATCGGGGCGTACCCGAGCAGCGTGTCACTGTAGGCGTAGGTGTACGTCTCCGGGTAGAACGTGTTCGAGTGCCAGGGGCCGGCCGGGTCGCTGAACACGGCGTGTCCTGCCCAGGCGATCTGCCACGCCTGCAGCGTCGGATCGCCGAGGTCGCCAGGGAGGGTGCTGGCCGGATGCCGCAGCGTCGGCCAGGTCAGCACCACTGCCAGCAGCAGGCCACCGAGCGCCGCAAGCGTCCATTCGTGGCGCAGCCAACGCCACCGGCGCCACCTGCCCCGGCTCGGGGTGGCGGGCACCTCGCCGGGGTCGGTGGTCTCGGCGGTGGATCGGGCGTCGGCGGACCTGGTGGCCATATGATGGATGATTGTCGATTTATCTCGGCTTGTCGATCGGCGGTCCGAACCGTGGGCCCGGACCGCCGGGTTGGCATCGAGACAGGTCAATCGGTGACGTTCGGACCGTGAACTTAGCCGGAGCAGCAGGACGCCTTCGCCGGCCCCACGCCCGGTCGGCTCCACTGCGCCACCGGGCGGCCGTCGAGGCGCCACGGGTGCCCGGTCACCTTCGGCCAACCCTCCGGCGCCTCCTCCCACTTCTCCTGCCGGCCGTACACGGTGAGGTCCAGGGCGTGGTAGCTGGTCATCAGCGACTCCACGCCCCGCCCGGTGGTCCACCAGGTCTCGTAGACCCGGTCGTCGTCGCGCAGGTAGCACGCGATGAACCCGAAGTCGCGGCCGTCCACCAGTGCCGGGCCGGAGTCCCGCGCCGAGTACCAGGGGAAGGGGTAGCCCATGAACTCGGCGAACGGGGCGCTCTCGTCGTAGCGACCCTGACAGAACACCGCGTAGGTGACGTCCCGGGCGTGCAGGTAGTCCAGCGTCTGCACATGGCAGGTCGAGAACGTGCACCCCTCGCACTGCTCCTCGAACGGCCGGCCGTCGTGCCACATGTGGAAGTAGGCGATGAGCATCCGCCGTCCCTCGAACACCTCGACCAACGGGGTGTCCCCGCCGGGGCCCCGCACCGACACGGGCGGCACCAGGGTCATCGGCAGCTTCCGGCGGGCGGCGGCGATCGCGTCACCCTCGCGGGTGTGGGCCTTCTCCCGGGCCAGCAGTTCGTCGCGGGCGTGCAGCCAGGCCTCCCGGTCGACGACCGGGGGCATCGCGGGGTTTGCGGTCATTGCTGTCTCCCTCGTGCGGTCGAGTGTCATCACCGGTACCGACGAACGAGGCCAGCGATTCTCATCGGACACCGACGAAACCGGGGGCCGTCGTCAGAACGGTCGTGACGGAGACTCGGCCGGGCCGACGGCGCGGCGCCGGTGAGCCCGGTGCTCGCACACCAGGTCAGCGGCGCCGGCCGCGGGCGCGATGCCTCAGAAGCCGTACATCATGGCGTCGTCGCCGCCCTGGTTCGTGAGGTAGCGGCAGTGGTAGGTGGTGCACAGGTCCCAGTAGACGTGGCTGTCGCCCTCCGCGTCCCAGAGGGTGAAGTAGGTGCCGGCCGAGTCGCACGACCGGGCCTGGCGCACCTTGGTCGGATTCCAGAAGTACGCGGACACGCAGCTTCCGTCGGTGTACATGTCGTAGACGTGCCCGCGATACTCGCTGTCCCCGTCACAGGTCGACGCGTACTGCGCCGCCTCCTGGCCGATGAGGTGGTTGTCGTAGTACATGGTCACCGTGTAGGCGGTGCCGTAGCAGGCGGCCTGCGCCTGCCCCGGGATCAGCGCGACCGGCGCGACCGCCCCGGCGACGAGCAGCCCCAGAGCGGCCACCGACCGGCCGAGTCGTCCGGTCCCCGGGAACAGCTTCCGGATGGAACCCATCATCGCAGGATCTCCCTTCCCTGCCGGGTCACGGTGGCCCGGCCTGACCGGGATGCTCCACGGGCGGTTCGGGTGGAAACCCTGCCGGCTTCTTAACCCGCGAGCCGGGTCCCGTGACCGAGCAGGCGTCGCAGCCGTTGCGCGTCCGGATGCCCCAGAGCGTCGAAGACCGCCAGGGCGCCCCGCCGGGTGAGGGCCGCCGTCGCGGTGTCACCCAGGCGTTCGTGGGTGTCCGCGAGCCGGGACAGCGTCTCCGCCTCCTGGTAGCGGTCCCCGGCCCGACTGAAGAGCCGACGGGCGCGCTCGAAGCAGGCCACCGCCTGGCGCAGGGCGCCGGTGTGGTGGTACGCGTAGCCGAGGCTGTCCCAGATCTCCGCCGTCCGGTGCTGGTCGCTCGCGTGCCGCAACGTGCGTAGCGCCCTGCGACAGAACTCGATGGCCGTCTCGTACTCGCCGTTCTGGGCGTGACACCAACCGATGCCGTTGAGCGCCTCCGCCTGACCGCCTCGGTCACCCAACTGCTCGAACAGCGCCAGCGCCACCTGGTCGTGGCGCAGGCCCCTGCCGGGGTGTCCCTGCAGGACGAGGGTGTAGCCGATGCCGCGGTGGGCCCGTGCCTGGCCGACCCGGTCGCCGAGCTGTTCGTACAGGGTCAGGGCGTGGCGCAGGTGCTGCTGGGCGGCGTCGACCTCGCCGAGTCGGAACAGCGCCCGGCCGAGGCCGGCGTGCGCCGTGGCCCGCGCGACGGGGTCGGCCAGGCGTTCGGCTGCGGCCAGCGCGAAGCGTTGCGCCGACTCCAGCTCGCGCGACCGTCCGCTGCGCTGGTGGAACGTGGTCACGACGGCCGCCAGCCGCCAGGTGGCGGCGTCGTCCCGGGCTCGTACGGCCTCGTCGAGCAACGCCGCGAGGGCGCCGGCGTTCTCCTGGAGCCAGGCCAACGCCGCCTCGGCGTCGCCCAGCAGCTGCGTCCCGGCACCCTCGGCGATGGCCGGCAGCGCGATCCGCGGGCGGTACGGCTCCAGCAGGGCGGCCGCGTCGGCGGCGGTGTGCAGGTAGTGGTCCCGCAACCGCCGGCCGGCGCGCTGACACTCCTCGGCGTCGCCGTCGGTGCGCAGCAGTTCGGCGGCGTAGTCGCGCAGCAGGTCGTGGCAGCTGAACCGGTCGGGAGCGGGCTCCGCGAGCAACTGGGCGCGGCGCAACTGATGGCTCAGCCGACGGGCATCCGGCACCGGCAGTCCGGAGAGCGCCGCGATCGCCGTGACGGCGGCGGTGGGCGCCGGGTGCAGCGCCATCAGCCGGAACAGGCGCGCGGCCGGCGCCGGCAGGCTCCGGTACGACCAGGAGAAGACCATCCGCACGTCGGTGTGGGCGTCGCCCGTGGCGAAGGCGTCCAGCCCGTTCCGTCCGTCGGTCAGGGTGGCGGCGAGCGTCTCCAGTGGCAGATGCCCGCTGCCGGCGGCCCGGGCCGCCATGATGGACAGCGCCAACGGCAGGCCGGCGCAGCACCGGATCAACGTGTCCGCCGCGGCGGCCTCAGCGGCGATCCGGGGCGCGCCGATGCGGGCGGCCAGCAACTCGCCCGCCTGTTCGTCGGTGAGCAGCCCCATCGGCAGCGGCAGGGCGCCGGTGGCGGCGACCAGTCCGGTGAGGTCGGTGCGGCTGGTGACGACGACACGGCACCCCGGTGCGCCGGGCAGCAGGGGAAGCACCTGCTCGGCGTCCCGGGCGTTGTCGAGCACCAGCAGCAGCCGTCGCCCCTGTGCCAGGCTGCGGAACAGCGCCGCGCGTCCGTCCTCGTCGACCGGAACGGCGGGCCCGGGCACGCGCAGCGCCTCCAGGAAGCCACGCAGCGCCTCGGCGGGGGCGAGCGCAGGCCGGCCAGGATCGAAGCCACGCAGATTCACGTACAGCTGCCCGTCCGGGAACTTCGCCGCCACCCGGTGGGCCCACCGCACCGCCAAAGTGGTCTTGCCGATCCCGGCGGTGCCCCAGACCGCCGCCAGGGTGGGCGCGGTGGCGTCGTCGACGAGCAGGCGGTCCAGCCGGGCCAGCTCGTCCGTCCGGCCGGCGAAGGTACGCAGGTCGAGGGGCAGCTGTGCCGGTGCGACGACCGGGGAGGCGGGTCCGGCCGGCGGCGTGGCCGGCGCGGGTCGGCGGGCCGGCGTGGCATCGCCACCGCCGCGCAGCAACTGGCGGTGCAGCTCACGCAGTTCGGCCCCCGCGTCGACGCCGAGCTCGTCGCGCAGGAACCGGCGGGTCCGCTCGTAGCGCTGCAGGGCGTCCGCGTCGCGCCCCGTCGCGTGGAGGGCGCGCACGAGGACCGCCACCAGTGGCTCCGCGGTGGGGTGGCCTTCGACCAGCTCGTCGACCCGGTCGATGACCTCGTCGGCGCGGCCGGCACGGAGTCGGTGTCCGGCCCACGCCACCGCCGCGTCGAGCCGGAGCCGCTGCCACCGTTCGCGTACGGCCGCCGCCCAGTCGCCCGGTACGGTGGCCAGCGCGTCACCGCGCCACAGGCGGAGCGACCGGTCGAGCAGATCGACCGCCCGGTCCGGTGGACAGGCGGGATCACGGGCCTGGTCGACGTACCGGCGGAAGCGGTGCGCGTCCACCCGGTCCGGGTCCACGTCGAGCAGGTAGCCGCCCGCACGGCGGATGATCCGGGCCGCGGTCGGCGGCGCGGCGGACGGTTCGAGGCTGCGCCGGATGCGCGCGACGTGCACGTACAGGGTGTGTCGGGCGCGGGTCGGTGGCTCGCCACCCCATACCCGCTCGATGAGCGCGTCGACCGGGACGGGACGGGCGGGCTCGGCGGCCAGGGCCGCCAGCACGGACCGCTGGCGTGGAGGCCCGATGTCGACCGGTCCGTCGCCGCTCCACAACTCCACCGACCCGAGCAGCCGGAACTCCATCGCCGCGCACCTCGCTCGCCCTCAGGGCGGGCCGTCGTCGCATCACCGCCATCACCATCATGGACATCGATGGAATGCGGGGCAATGCCCTACCGGCCGGCGGCGGCGTCAGTCAGCCGACAGCGCGCGCAGCGCCCGCTGCTCGTACTCCCGGTGCACGGTGCGCACGGTGCCGTCGAGCACGGCGCTGCACGGCTGATCCGCCACGGCGGCCGCGATCTCCTCCTTCTGCAGGGCCCGCAGCGCGGCGAGTCGGGGCGCGTCGAGCACGTCCGACATCGTCGGCGCGACGCTCTGCCGTCCGGCGTCGACCAGCGCGACGGCCCGGCGGTAATAGGCGGCGGAGAAGGGGGCGGCACGTTCCCGGAAGTCGGTGACGAGCTCAGCCGGGCCGGCTGCCGGATGGCCGCGGTCCGCGACGCAGGCGCGGTACGCCGCCGTGGCGGAGACCACCCGGGCGTCCCGCTCGGCCGCCCCGGAGATCTCCCGTAACCGGTCACCGACCGCGCGGCTGGTCTCCATCTCGCCGCCCTCCCGCATCGGGGGGAGGCCCAGCCGGCTCTGCGCCGCCCGTCGGCAGCGCTGCTCACCGGCCTGGTAGTCGCCGTGCCGCTCGGGCGGCAGCGCGCGCACGGTCTCGCGATTGGGGTCGATCAGCGGACGGCCGGGCTGCCGGAGGTCGATCAGGGTGGAGAAGCCGAAGCCGTAACGGCGGGCGAAGACATCCGCCGGCAGTCCGAGAGCTGTTCGTGGCGGCTCCGGCCGGTGCCACGGCACGTAGCTGAATCCCGCCTCCCGCATGCAGCTCACCAGCACGTCGTCCTGCCGGCGGTGGTAGTCCTCGACCGCCTCCGGGGACGGCGGGTGGCTCAGGGCCGTGAGCACCTGCCGGAGCTGCCGCCGGTCGTCCGGACCGAGGGCGTCGGACGGTCCGGGTGCGGCGCACCCGGCGCCGAGCACCAGCAGGGTGCCGATCAGCGCGGTGAAACGGTACCGGCGAAGAGATTTCACGCCTGCCTCCTGAAGGCCGGACCCGGGTGGCCCGCACCGCCAACGGTGAACCGACGAGGCCGCGCAAACCCTGCGGATTTGTTAACGACGAGGTCGGACCGCCTGCCCCGGGACCCGGGGCAGCCGGCGACACTCGCCGGACGGCGCCGCCGTCAATCCGGCTCGACCGCCTTGTCCACCGCCGTCAGGAAGTCGTCCACCAGGTCGGCGGTGTCCTCGATGCCGGTGGAGACGCGGACCAGCCCGTCCCCGATCCCGGTGGCGGCGAGCTGCTCGGCGTCCACGATCCCCGCCCACATCGACCGCGGGTGCACCACCAGGGTGCTGACGCTGCCCAGGCTGGCCGCCCGCTTGGCCAGCCGCAGCCCGGCCAGCAGCGCGGCGACGCCGGTCCGGCCCGCCCGGAGGTCGACGCTGAGCACCCCGCCGAAGCCGGTCATCTGCCGGCGCGCGAGGGCGTGCTGGGGGTGCGACGGCAGCCCCGGATAGCGGACCCGGGCCACCGCCTGATGCCCCTCCAGGGCCCGGGCCAGGGCGAGGGCGTTGGCGTTGTGCCGTTCGACCCGCAGCGGCAGCGTGCGGATGCCGCGCAGCAGCAGCCAGGCGTCCACCGGGCCGAGGGTGCTGCCGGTGACGATCGACGTCTGCCACACCCGCTCCACCAGCTCGGCCGAGCCGACCACCACCCCGGCCGACACGTCGGAGTGGCCGCCGAGGAACTTGGTGCCGCTGTGCCACACCAGGTCCGCCCCGGCGGTCATCGGGCGCTGGTTGACCGGGGTGGCGAAGGTGTTGTCGACCACCACCAGCGCCTCCGCCGCGTGGGCGATCTCCACCACGGCCGCCAGGTCGGTCAGCTCCAGCAACGGGTTGCTCGGCGTCTCGATCAGCACCAGCCGGGTTCGCGGCCGCAGCGCCCGGGCGAACGCCGCGATGTCGGTCTGGTCGACCTGGGTGTACGAGACCCCGAAGCGCGACAGCAGGCCGGTGGCCAGCGAGGTGGTGCCGCCGTACGTGCTGCGCTGCACCACCACGTGGTCCCCGGCGGAGAGCAGCGCCAGCGCGATCGTGCTGATCGCGCCCATCCCCGACGCGGTGACCAGACCCGTCTCCGCCCCCTCCAGCTCGGCCACGACGGCGGCCACCTGCTTGTGGTTCGGGTTGCCGTACCGGGTGT
This sequence comes from Micromonospora sp. NPDC051924, assembly GCF_055586005.1. Classification (NCBI taxonomy): domain Bacteria; kingdom Bacillati; phylum Actinomycetota; class Actinomycetes; order Micromonosporales; family Micromonosporaceae; genus Micromonospora; species Micromonospora sp. NPDC051924. The sequence goes on along the minus strand of NZ_JBVJJA010000026.1, from coordinate 34,937 downwards.
AGAAGGCACTGCCCCGCGTCTCGGTGGCGATCGCGGTGAAGTGCTCGTCGGACTCGGCGCTGAAGGTTGCGCTCTGCACGATCGGCGGCGACACCGCCGTACCGGGGGTCAGGCCGTCGTCGCCGTGCACTGCGGTGGTGCTGAAGCCGGTCACAGAACTCCTCTCCGATCGCGGGCCACCCGGTCCACCAGCGCGCCGTAGCTGTCCAGCGCCACGAACTCGGGCAGCGTGAGGTCGCTGCCGTGGCGCTGCCGCAGCACGGTGACCAGCCGCAGGGCGCGCAGCGAGTCCCCGCCGGCCGCCAGGAAGCCGGCCGCCGGGTCGCGCGGCGCGGTGCCGAGCACCTCCTGCCAGGCCGCCGCCACCTTCGGCGCCCACCGGGCCCGAGCGCCGCCGGCCGCCGGCCCGCCGGTGCCCACGGCCGGCTGGGGCGCCGTCGGGTCGGCCGCCAGCAGCCGGCGGAAGCCGTCGGCGAAGGCGTCCACCCGGTCGGCGCCCACGTGCCGGCGGTCGTACTGCACGGTGAGGGCGAGCCGGCCGGTGTCGGCGTCCAATTCGGCGTCGACGGCGAGGCTGAACGCCACGTCCACGGTGACGCCCCGGCTGTCCACGATGCGGCTGCCGCCTTCGGCCGGCCCGGTCGGGAAGTGGGTCCAGTTGAAGAAGTGGTCGAAGCGGGGGCCGGCCCCACCGGCGCGGACGATTTCGGCGAGCGGGAACCGGTGGTGCCCCATCAGCTCCCGTTCGGCCCGCCACACCTCGGCGGCCAGCTCGGCCACGGACCGGGTGCCCAGCACGACGCCGACCGGCAGGGTGTTGAGGAACAGCCCGAGGGTGGCGTCGCTGCCGTCCCCCTCCGGCCGGCCACCGACCACCAGGCCGCTGACCACGTCGTCCCGGCCGGAGAGCTCACCGATCAGCCGCAGGTGGATGGCGAACAGCCACGACTTGACCGGCACCCCGGCGGCCCGGGCCGCCGCGGTGACCGCGTCGGTCATGCCCGCCTCGAGCGGCACCCGCTGGGTGGTGGTGGTCCGCGGCTCGGGCCCGCCGAGCAGCAGCGGCGGCACCGCGCCGGAGCCGTCCAGCCAGAACCGCCGGGTGACCTGGTCGGCCAGGGCCCGCCGCTCGGCCGCCACGTACTCGCGGAACGGCAGGCCCGGGCGGGCCGGGCGAGCGGCGCCGGCCCGCTCCCGGTCGTACCCGGCGAGCAGGTCGGCCAGGAACAGGTGCAGGCTCCAGCCGTCGAGGATGCCGTGGAACTCGGCGACGATCAGGGTGAACGCCGCGGCGTCCTCCTGGACGGCGTGCAGCCGGAGCAGCGGCGGGCGGGCCCAGTCGAAGGGGCGTACCCGCTCCTGAGCGACGAGGTCGTCGATCCGCGCCCGGCGGGTCTCCGGGTCGGCGTCGGCCAGGTCGGTGACCGGCACCTCGACCGGCACGTCCGCGTGCACGAGCTGCAACGGCTCCGAGTACGCGCCGAGCGAGAAGCCGGTCCGCAGCACCGGGTGGGCGGCGACCAGGCCGGCCAGCGCGCGACGCAGCGCCGCCGGGTCCAGCGGCGCGGCGATCCGGTGCGCGGTGACGTTGTGGTACATCGCCGGGTCGCCGGTCAGCTCGCAGTGGTAGACCATGCCCTGCTGGAGGGCGGTCATCGGGTACGCGTCGGCCAGCCCGGCGGGCAGCAGCTCCCGGTCGGCGGCGGCGACCAGCGTGAACCGGTCCTGCTCCACCGCCGCGGCCGGCGGGGTGCCGTCGAGGGTGATCTCCCCGTGCGCGACCAGCTCCCGGATCGACTGGTACGTGAAGATGTCGGCCAGCCGGAAGGACAGCCCCCGCTTATTCGCCGCGACCTGCATCTGGATGCTCCGGATGGAGTCGCCGCCGAGGGCGAAGAAGCTGTCCGTCACGCCGACCGTCGGCACCCCGAGGATCTCCCGCCACGCCTCGACCAGGATCTCCTCGGCCCGGTTGGCGGGCGCCACCGCCGCGTTGTCGCGGGGCCGGTCCAGCCGCGGCGCGGGCAGCGCCGCCCGGTCGAGCTTGCCGTTGCGGGTCAGCGGCAGCTGGTCGAGGAGCACCACCGCGGCCGGGACCAGGTGGGCCGGGAGCCGGTCGGCCAGCCAGCCGGTCAGCCGTTCGTCGAGGGGCCCGGCCGTGGGCCCGGCCGGGACGACCACCGCGGGACGCGGGTCGTCGGCGTACTCCGGGCGCACGGCGTGCAGGGTGTGCCGGTCGGTGCCGGCGAGCAGCTCGTCCTGGCGGGTGACGACGTCGAAGCCCTTGCCCTCGAAGAAGGCGACCAGCTCGGCCAGCCGGCCCGCGGTCTCGGTGCCGGCCGCGTCGTGCACCTCCATGGCCACCTGCGCGATCAGCGGCCAGTGCCGGTCGGCCAGCCCGGCGAGCACGTCCGCCTCGGCGCGCTGCACGTCGATCTTCAGCAGGTCGACCCGCTCCGGGGCCAGCTCGTCGAGGACGGCCGAGAGCGGCCGGACCGGGACGGTCAGCTCCCGGCCGGCGAAGCGCTCCGCGAGCAGCTCGTCTACCCGGTCGAGCAGGACGTCCCGCTCGTCCGCGCCGGCGTCCCGCTCGTTGGCGAGGTACCGCTTGATCACCGACATCTCGGCGTCCGGGTCGGCGTACGCGGCGTGGCCGGACATCATCGAGTAGCCCGGGTAGTAGGTGAAGGAGACCTCCCCGGCCGCCCGGGACAGCCCGAACCCGTGCACCGTGGCCGGTACGCCGAACTCGGCGACGTTGCGCCGCAGCAGGTCGGCCACCGACGGCACCGGCTCGAACGCGTGGACCGTCGCGTCCGGACAGACGGCGTGGACGAAGAGCGCGAACATGCCGATGTTCGCGCCCACGTCGAGCACCGTCGCCCCGGGCCGCAGCACGATCCCGTCGCGCAGGTAGACCTGCTGGACGAAGATCTCGTCGTACAGGTAGCGGGTCTCGTGCGGGTTGACCCCGGCGATCCGCGCGACGTCCACCGCGGGGGCCGCCCCGCCCGGCCGGACGTAGGCGACGAGCCGGTCGCCGTGCCCGTCATCGTCCCGGGCCACCACGGCGGCGTCGGCGACCTCCGGGTGTTCGCGCAGGACCGCGGCGACCTCGCCGGGCTCCACCCGGAACCCGTGGATCTTCACCTGGTCGTCCAGCCGGCCCAGGTAGCGCAGCCGCCGGTCGGCGTCGAAGCGGACCCGGTCGCCGGTGCGGTACACCCGCTCGGCGTGGCCGGACGGCAGCGTCACCGTCACGAACCGCCGTGCGGTGGTCTCCGGGTCGCCCCGGTAGCCGTCGGCGAGCTGTGGCCCGCCGACGCAGAGCTCCCCGGCGACGCCCGGCGGCACCGGGCGCAGGTGCTCGTCGAGCACCCGGACCGCGACGCCGGGCAGTGGCCGGCCGATGGTCGGGGCGTCCCCGGCGCGGATCTCCGCCGCGCTGGTGTCCACCGTGCACTCGGTCGGGCCGTACAGGTTGACCGCCCGGACGCCGGGCAGCGCCGCGACCTGCTCCCACAGGTCGGGCCCGATGGCCTCCCCGCCGAGTAGCAGCAGGCCGGGCAGCCGGGTGTCGCCCGCCCCGGCGAGCAGGATGCGCAGCTGGGAGGGGGTCGAGTCGAGCACGTCGACGCCGTGGTCGGCCAGCGCGGCCGCGAGGGCGGCGCCGTCCCGGCGGACCTCCTCGGGCACCAGGTAGAGGCTGCGGCCCTGGCCGAGCTGCACGAGCTGCTTCACCGACGCGTCGAAGGTGAGCGGGGCGTTCACCGCCACCCGCAGCCCGGGGCGGCTGTCCGCGTAGACGGTCCGCTCCAGGGCGTCGGCCAGGTGCGCGGCGGCGCCGTGCGACACCTGGACCGGGCGGGGTGTGCCGGTGGAGCCGGAGGTGAAGATCACGTACGCCGGGTCGGCCGGGACCGGGGCCGGTGCCGTGGCGGCCGGCGGGTCTCCGGCGGCGGCCAGTTCGTCGACCGTCACGGTTGCCGGGCCGCCGGCGCCGACGACGACCTCCGCGCCGACCGCGCGGAGCTGGGCGGCGAGGCGCGCCGCGGGGGCGTCCGGGTCCAGCGGGACGAACACCGCCCCGGCCCCCAGCACGCCGAGGAACGCCACCACGGTCTCCCGGGACCGGGTGGCCAGCACCCCGACCGGGGCGCCGGCCAGCCGGCGCGCGGCCAGCGCGGCGGCCACCCGCGCGGCCCGTCCGCGCAGCTCACCGGCGGTGTACGCGCCGTCGGCGGCGACCACCGCCGGCGCGTCCTGGTCGACGCCGGCCAGGCCCGCGTCGAGCAGCTCGACGAGGGTACGCGCCGACGCTTCGGACGGGGTTCCGGCGGCGTCGGCCAGCCAGCCGGCCTCCCCGTCGCCGAGCACGGCCGGCGGGACGCCCTCGGTGAGCGCGGTCGGCAGGGTCCGCAGGATCGCCAGCAGCCCGTCGAGCAGCCACTGCCCGCCGACCACCCGCAGGGTGACGCGGTCGCCGTCGATCGACGCGGTGAGCTGCGGACCGGCGGGCGCCGGCGGGGCGGCGACCTCCACCGCGCCACCACCGAGACCGGCCATGGTCGCCCTGTCCACGATGGGCATGAGCGCGAACCCGGCGACCGCCCCGGACTGCTCGTCCACCGGGTCGACCAGATGGAACGTCTCCTCGGCGGCGACCTCGGCGGCGCGGACGGCGGCCAGCAGTTCGGCGGGGGCGACGGGCAGCGGCAAGGCCAGCCGCAGCGGGCCGTAGCCGCCCAGCGGGCCCACCACGTCGGCGGTGCCGGCGGCCTGGCGGCCGTCGCTCCACCGGGCCAGCACCAGGTCCGCCTCGTCGGCCCCGTCCGGCGCCTCGGCCCGACGGGAGACCGCGAGCGCCCAGGCGGCGAGGAGCACGGTGGCCGGCTCGACCCCCGAGGCCCGCACGACATCGGCAAGGTCGGCGGCGGTCACGGCGCCGGTGGCCACCGCGGTGGGGTCGTCGCCGTGCGGGGTGACCAGCCGGGCGGCCGGGGCGGCGGGCGAGGGGGTCCGGGTCTGCTCGCGCTCCTCGAGCTGCCACTCGGCGACGTCGAGGAACTGCAACGCCTCCGGGTCGTCCGGCAGCGCCTCGCCGGCGTACGCCCGGGCCAGGTCGGCGAGGACCAGGCGCAGGCTCGCCGGGTCGGCGATCAGCGGGGTAGCGGCCAGCTCCAGCGTCTCGTCGGTGAGGGTGACCGACAGCTCGCCCTGCGCGCCGATGACCACGGCGCGGTCGTCGTCCACGTCCTGCAACGGCACCCGCAGGCCGGGGTGGTGCACCAGGGCCAGCCGCAGCGCCTCGTGCCGGGCCACCACCGTGTCGACGCCGGCCTGCAACCGCGCCCGGTCCAGCGGCCGGTCGAGCCGGACCCGCGCCCGGACCAGGTCCTGCTTCCCGGACCAGGCCAGGCGCTGGATCGGCGACAGACGGTATCCGTTCACAGCAGCACACTCCGGTTGACGTAGAGGTCGGACATGGCGACCAGGATCTGCCGGTCGCCGCTGAAGGGTTCCCGGCCGTGGGTGGCCAGGAAGTTGTCCACCACCAGCACGTCGCCGCGCTGCCAGGGCACCGAGACGGCGTGCTGCCGATACAGCTCGCGGATGCCGGTCACCACCTCGTCGGGGATCGGCTCGCCGTCGCCGTAGTACGCGTTGCGGGGCAGCCCCTCCGGGCCGTACTCGCGCAGCAGCGCGCCGGACACCTCGGCCGGCATGTTGGAGACGTGGAACAGGTGGGCGTGGTTGAACCAGACCGTCTCCCCGGTGCGCGGGTGCGTGGCGACGGCCTGCCGGCGGGAGCGGGTACGCAGCCCGTCCCCGCCCAGCCAGGTGAACTCGGTCCCGGACGCCGCGCAGTACGCCTCCACCTCGGCCCGGTCGATGGTCTGGAACGCCTCCTGCCAGGGCAGGTCCAGGTGCGGGCCGTAGTTGCGCACGTAGCAGACGCCGGCGCGGAGGAACCGCTCCCGCACCTCGACGGGGATCAGCGGGCTGATGACCCGCTCGCTGGCCAGCGGGGTGGCCCCGCCACTGCCGGTGGCCGGCTGGGCGCACCAGAAGTAGAGGTAGGTCGGCCAGTTGTGCGAGTACGACATCTCGTGGTGCAGCGGAATCCACTGTTCCGCGTTGAACTCGGTCGAGGTGAACACCCGGTCGGCGACCTCGTGGCGCGGGGCGGCCCGCTCCAGGTAGCCGAGCAGGTCGGGGCTGACCGCCCGGGCGGCCTGGCTGAAGTCGTCGGCGGTGCCCACTTCGAAGCCGCGGAAGAACACCGCGCCGTGCCGGTCCAGGTCGCGCAGCAGCTCCTCGCGCCGGTTGGCGAGCCAGCCGGCCAGGTCGAGGTCGGGCACGGTGGCCTCGACGAGCAGCACGAACTTCTCGTTTACCAGCACCCGCCGGGCCACCGGGGACGTGACGGTGGCGGTACCGCGCCGACGCGGCGCCGGCCCGCTCACGACGCCACCGCCCCGGAAGCGTGCGCCTCGGTCAGCTCGGGCGCGGCCACCGGGTCGGACATCGCGGTGAGGATCCGCCGGGGCGGGGTGAACGGGTCCCGGGCGTGCGCGGCCAGCATGTTCTCCACCAGCAGCACGTCGCCGCGCTGCCAGTCGAACGAGCGGGTCTCGGCGGCGTACGCGGCCCGCAGCTCGGCCAGCACCTCGTCGGGGATGGGCGTGCCGTCCCCGTACGCGGTCTGATAGGGCAGGTCCTCCTCGGCGAGCGCGGCCCGCAACCCGGCGCTCACGTCGTCGGGCAGCGAGGTGACGTGGAAGAACAGCGCGTGGTTGAACCAGGTGCGCTCGCCGGTGACCGGGTGCCGGCGGACCGCCGGACGGACCTGCCGGGTGCGCAGCTGCCGGTCGCCGACCCACTCCACGTCGATCAGCGCCCGGGCGCAGTAGGCCTCGACCTCCTCGCGCCGCTCGGTCTGGAACGCGGTCTGCCAGGGGAGGCTGATGCCGGGCAGGTAGTTGCGCCGGTAGAGCACCCCGCGCCGCTCGAACTCCGCGACCGTCTCGGGGCGGAGCCGGGCGAGCACCCGGCGGCTGTCGGCCAGGGGGGTGCGCCCGCCGGCGGCCGGCGCCACCTCGCAGTGGAACACGATCCGCAGCGGCCACCTCACCGTGTACGACTGCTCGTTGTGCAGCACGATCGGCTGGTCGGCGGGGTGTTCGGTGGAGGTGTACACCCCCTCGGTGACCTTGCTGCGCGGCGAGGAGCGCTCGCCGTAGGAGAGCACGTCGTCGGAGAGCCCGGCCATCACGGTGCGGAAGTCGGCGGCGCCGGCCACGGCGAAGCTGCGGAACAGCACCGCTCCGGCGCGGCGGGCCAGCTCGTCGACCTCGTCCCGGTGCCCGGCGAGCCAGCCGGCCAGGTCGACGTCGGGCACGTTGGCCCGCACCAGCGCCGGCAGCGGGCCGCCGGGCCAGTCGGGGCGTACGTCCACCAGGTTCCGGTCACGGCCGCGACGGGGGATGGGCCGCGCGACCCGGGTCTGCTCTGTCATTTCTCTCTCCCAGCGGTGTCGACGCAGTCGGCCAGACTGCGCCGGGGGTCGGCGGCGGCGGTACGCAGCAGCGCGGTGAGGCGGCCGTGCCACGCGACCACGCCGTCGTGGTCGAACAGGTCGGTGCGGTAGGTCCAGAGCGCCGCCAGCTCGTCCCGCCGCTCGTCGAGCCAGAGGGTCAGGTCGAGCCGGGCGGTGTCCGGGGTCAGTTCGACACCGGTGAACTCGACGCCCGTCGCGTCGCGGTGCCGGGCCGGCGGGGCGTTCTGCACGCCGAAGGCGACCTGTACCAGCGGGCTGCGGTGCGGCCGGCGGGTGGGCCGGAGCCGTTCCACCAGCACGTCGAGGGGGACGTCCTGGTGGGCGGCGGTGAACAGGGTGACCCGGCGGGCCTCGTCGAGCAGCTCGGCGAAGCTGCGGTCGGGCGCCGGGCGCAGCCGCAGCGGCAGGGTGTTGACGTAGCAGCCGACGCTCCGTTCGGCGGCGACGCTGGTCCGGCCGGCGAAGGCGACGCCGATCAGCAGGTCGTGCCGGCCGGAGGCGATGCCGAGCAGGGTGGCGAAGGCGGCCAGCCCGACCATGTGCAGGCTGACCCGCTCGGCCCGGGCCAGCCCTCGCACGGCCTCTGCCGTGGCGGTGTCCACCGTGGTGCGCAGTGCGGCACCGGACGGCGGGCGGCCTCCGGGGCGCGGGCCCGTCGGCGGCCGTCCGCCGGGCCGAGCCGCGCCGGACGGGTTGTCGCCGGGCCGGGCGGCGACCAGGCTGCCCGGGCCGGGCTGCGGCGGAGCCGCGGGCAGGTCGAGCAGGTCCGGCGCGCCGCGCAGGTCGTCCAGGAGCTCGGTCACCGCCTGCCGGCCCGCCGGCCCGGCCAGCCAGTCCCGCTGTGCCACGGCGAGCGCCGCCGGGCCGGGCGCCGGGCTGTCGAGTGCCGTTGCGTCGTCGTACGCCTCGGCCAGGTCCCGCACGATCACCCCGAACGACCAGTCGTCGCAGACGATGTGGTGGACGACCAGCAGCAGCGCCACGGCCCGCCCGGCGTCGTCCGGTACCAGGTGGGCGCGGAGCAGCGGGCCGGTGGCCAGGTCCACCGGCGTCCGGGTGGCCTCGGCGGCGAGCCCTGCCAACCGCTCGTCGAGCGGGGCGCCGGGGTCGGGCGGCGCGACGGCCGGCGCGGGGTCGGCGGCGGGGTGGACGTGTTGCACCGGCCCGTCCGGACCGGAGGGGAACACGGTGCGCAGGGCCGGGTGCCGGTCGACCACCCGGCGCAGCGCCCGGGCCAGCCGGTCCGGGTCCAGCGGCGCGGCGAATCGTACCGCGAAGGCCAGCAGGTAGGAGGTGTCGGCCGGGTCGAGCCGGTGCAGGAACCAGAGCCGGGTCTGCGCGGCGGAGAGCGGTGCGGGTCCTGCGGGTGCCGGGCCGGCGGTCTCCCCGACGGCTGCCGGCTCTTCGCCCGGCGCCGGGCCGGCGGCCGGCCCGTCGAGGTGGGCGGCCAGCGTGGCGACGGTCGGGTGGGCGAAGAGGTCCCCGGGCGCGACGCGCCGGCCGGTCGCGGCGGCCAGCCGGGTCGCGCAGCGGACCGCGAGCAGGGAGTCCCCGCCGAGGGCGAGGAAATCGCTGTCGACGCCGGTCACCGGCACGCCGAGCAGCTCGCGCCAGACCGCCGCCACCGTGCCGGCCGTCCCGTCGAGCGCCCTGGCGTCGGGCCCGACGCCGTCGCCGAGGGTGGGGGCGGGCAGGGCCGAGCGGTCCACCTTGCCGTTGGGCAGGGTGGGCAGCCGGTCCAGCCAGACCACGGTCGCGGGGACCAGCGGCGCGGGCAGCACCGCCGCCAGCCGGTCCCGCACGTCGTCGCGGCGCTCGCCCACCAGATAGCCGACCAGCAGCGGGTCCCCGCTCGGCCCCGGCCGTACGGCGGCGGTCGCCTCGTGGACCCCGGGCAGCGCGGCGAGGCGCGCGGCGACCTCGCCCAGCTCGATCCGGTAGCCCCGCAGCTTCACCTGGTCGTCGAGCCGGCCGAGGTACGCCAGCTGGCCGTCCGCCCGCAGCCGGACCCGGTCGCCGGTGCGGTACATCCGCTCGCCGGGCCGGAACGGGTCGGGCAGGAACCGGGCCCGGGTCTCCTCGGGCCGGTCGAGATAGCCCCGGGCCAGGCCCGCCCCGGCCAGGTGCAGCTCGCCGGGCTCGCCGGGCGGGACGGGTTGCCCGTCCGGGTCGAGGACGTAGACCCGGGTGTGCGGCAGCGGTCGGCCGATCGGCGGGTCCCCGCCGCCCGGCGGCACCTCTGCCCAGGTGGAGTAGGTGGTGTCCTCGGACGGGCCGTAGAGGTTGCAGAGCCGGCGGACATGCGGACGGGACCACACCCGGGCGGCCAGCGCGGCGGTGAGCGGTTCGCCGGCCAGGCAGACCGTGCGGACGCTCGCCGGCAGGGCGTCCGCGGTGAGCAGCTCGCCCATCGCGGAGGGCACGGTGTTGACCAGGGTGACGGGCAGCCGCTCCGCGCCGGGCGCGGCGAGGGCCAGCACGTCGTCGACGAGCAGCACCCGGCCACCCCAGCAGAGCGGCCCGAAGAGCTCGAAGATCGACAGGTCGAAGCAGACGGACGTGGCGGCGAGCATGCCGCCCAGTTCGGTGTCGTCGAAGGTCTGCCGGGTCCAGTGCATGAGCACCGCCGCGGACCGGTGCTCGATGGCCACGCCCTTGGGCCGGCCGGTGGAGCCGGAGGTGTAGATGACGTACGCCAGGTCGCCCGGCGTCGCGGCCACCGCCGGATCGGTGCCGTCCCCGTCCGGATCGAGCCGGTCGATCGGCACCGCCGTGTCGGGAAACCGGTCGGCGAGTTCGGCGTGGGTCAGCACCAGCCGCACCCCGGAGTCGGCGGTCATGAACGCCACCCGGGCCGAGGGGTACGCCGGGTCCAGCGGGACGTAGCAGGCCCCGGCCTTGAGCACGGCGAGCAGCGCGACGACCAGCTCGGGCGTACGCGGCAGGCAGACGCCGACCCGTTCCTCCCGGGTCACCCCGCGCCGGAGCAGGACCCGCGCCAGCCGGTTGGCCGCCTCGTCGAGCTCCCGGTAGGACAGCGCGCGGTCGGAGTGCCGGACCGCCTCGGCGTCGGGGGTGCGGGCGGCCTGCGCGGCCACCATCCGGTGCAGGCAGTCCACGTCGGCCGGCGCGCCGGTCGTCCGCCGGTTCGTGGTTCGGCGGGTCGGGCCGGGGGACCGGGTGGGGGCGCTCACCGGCGGGCACCCCCGCTCTTCACCAGTGCGAGGCGGCGGTCGGCTTCCTCCTGCAGGCGGTCCTTGTCGGCGAGGATGATCGTGCCGGGGTCGTTGTCGGGCAGCTCGTCCTCGACGTGGCGGATCGGCCGGTACGCGATGCCGGCCGCCGCCAGGCCGAGCGCGCAGAGCCCGGCGACGATCGCCGCGAGGGCCATGCCGCGGCCCGGTCCACCGCCGACGACCGAGGCCAGCAGCCCGTCGGACGACACCAGGGGAGCGAAGACCTGCTCGGCGAGCGGGCCGGCGCTGAGGAAGCCGGCCGGCACCATCAGCCAGGACAGCATCTGGCCCATGGACAGCACCCGGCCCTGCAGTTCCAGCCCCACCTTGGCCTGCACGATGGCCAGCCAGTGTGTGTTCACCAGCGCGGTGGCCAGGCCCATGCCGAACAGGCCCAGCGCCGGGAACAGCGGGCTCGGGTGCAGGCCGACGGTGACCAGTGACGCGCCGAGCAGCACGACGCTGCCCAGGATGCCGGTGGTACGCCGGGCGGTGCCGCCCCACACGCCCATCAGCACCGAGCCGACGAGCATGCCGACCCCACTGGCGGCGAGCACCCGGCCGAGCACCGCCGGGTCGCCGAACGACAGGGTCAGCGGGGTGACCAGGACCTCGACCAGGGCGAAGAAGTAGTTCAGCGACGCGGTCAGCACGACCAGGGCGACGAGGCCGTGCCGGCGGACGATGAACCGCCAGCCGCCCAGCACCTGCTGCCGGAACGGCTCCTCGCGCTTGACGAACAGGGTGTCGGGGAAGCGGACGGCCAGGGTGACGGCGACCGCGAACGCGAAGGTGAGCAGGTCGACGAGGACGATCCCGCGCAGCCCGACCGCGATCACCAGCGCGCCACCGACCAGCGGCGCCAGCACCGTGCTCGTCGCGGTGCCGAGGGAGACGATGCCGTTGGCCCGCCCGTAGTACCGCTTCGGCACCAGTTGCGTGACGGCGGCCAGGTAGGCGGGTTGCTGGAAGGCGGTCGCCACCGCCGTGATCGTGATGGCGGTGAACACGTGCCAGAGCTGGAGCTGGCCCAGCCAGAGCAGGAGGGCGAGGCTCACCGTGCCGGTGGCGGCCAGGCAGTCGGCGAGGATCATGATCAGTCTTCGGTCCCACCGGTCGGCCAGCGCGCCGGCGATCGGGGAGAGGACCACGGCGGGCAGCAGCGCGAGCACGGTGGCGGTGGCGAACAGCGAGACCGACCCGGTCCGCTGGTAGACCCACAGGCTCATGCCGAAGCCGGTCAGCCCGCTGCCGATGAGCGAGACGAGCTGCCCGATCGCGACCAGGTAGAACACCGTGAGGCTGGGCATCGCGCGGCGTGCGGCGGGCCGGTCGGCAGCCGGCGCGGCCGCCCGCTTCTCCGGCTCCCGGCGCGCCGGCGTGGTCGTGGCCGGGTCGCGCTCCGGGGCCGGCCCGCGGTTCGCCAACGCGGTCGCGATCACGTCAGTCTCCGGGGGCGGGCCGTGATCCGCCGCCGGCGCGGCGCAGTGCGCCAGGATGATGCCGGCCAGCTCGGCGGGCTGATGCTTGGCGAAGTAGTGGCCGGCGCCCTCGATGACCTCCAGCGACACCCGGTCGGCGAAGAACTCCCACTCCAGGTACCGCTCCTGGTACAGCTCGGTGGCCCGGTCACCGCTGCCGACCACGCAGACCAGCGGCGCCGACAGCTTCCGGGGCAGGCCGTCGGCGTAGACCTCGGTGTAGTAGTCCTCGCCCTTGGCGGCGTCGGCGAGGACCACGCGCATCACGAAGTCCTTCTCGCTCTCGTCGAACACCTCGGTGAAGAAGCCCATCGCGCGCAGCGCCTCCAGGGTCCGCCGCTTCGACATCCAGCGCTCCATCGGGAACCACCGCCGCAGCCAGGAGAAGAGCCGGCCGGGCAGCCGCGGCGCGGGGAAGTGGGCGCCGATGACCACGCCGGTCAGTTCGACGCCGGCCGCCTCGAGCCGGCGGGCCAGCTCCACCGCCTCGGCGCCGCCCACGCAGTGCCCGTACACCGCCACCGGGCCGGTGATCCCCTCGACCACCTCGGCCACGCAGCGATCCACCAGCTCGTCCATGCCCAGCAGCGGTTCGTCCGGGCGGTTCAGGTCGTGCCCGGGCCGTTCCAGGGCGTACAGCGCCACGCCGGGGGAGAGGGCGTCGGCGAGGGGCTGGAACGTGATCGCGCTGCCGCCGCCGAACGGCACGCAGAGCAGCGTCAGCGTCGTCGGCGTCCCCGGTCGCGCCGGGGTCAGCTCGTGCAGCAGCCGTCCGGCGGAGCCCCCGGTCGCGGCCAGGTGCTCGGTCAGCGACCGGATCGTCGGATAGCGGAACAGGTCCAGGACGCTGATTGCCGGGTCGTTCCCGGCCAGCGCCTTGATGGCCTTGAAGGAGTCGCCGCCGAGATCGAAGAAGTCGTCGTCGATGCCGACGCTGTCGTACCCGAGCACCGTGGCCCACCGCTCGGCCAGGGCCTTGCGCAGCGGGGTGTCCGGGGGAGCGGCGCCGACCCCGGCGCCGCCGCGGCGGGGTGCGGGCAGCGCCGCCCGGTCGACCTTGCGGTTGGCGTTGAGCGGCATCCGGTCGAGCACCACGAACGCCGACGGGATCATGTAGTCCGGCAGGTAGGTGCGGGCGAAGGCCCGCCACGGCCCCGGATCGGCGTCGAAGTCGGCCGTGACGTCCGCCCCCTGACCCGGGTCGCCGCCGGATTCCGCCGCGCCGGTCAGCGTCAGGTAGGCCACGATCGTCTTGTCGGCCTCGTCCTCGCGTACCACCACGGCGGCGTCGCGTACCGACGGGTGGCCTCGCAGCACCGCCTCGATCTCGCCCAGTTCGATCCGGAAGCCGCGCACCTTCACCTGCGAGTCGCTGCGGCCGACGAACTCGATGCGGCCGTCGGCCAGCCACCGGCCGAGGTCGCCGGTGCGGTAGAGCCGGCCACCGCGGTCGGGGTCGGGCACGAACCGCTGCGCGGTGAGCGCCGGGTCGCCGTGGTAGTCGCGGGCCAGCCCCGAACCGCCGAGGTACAGCTCACCCAGCACACCGACCGGGGCGGGGGAGAGCTGCGGATCGAGGACGAGGACGCGCATGTTGCCGATCGGGCGGCCGATGGTGAGGTGGCCGAAGCCGGGCTCGATCCGCTCCATCGTGGTCCAGACGGCGGCCTCGGTCGGGCCGTACAGGTTCCACAGCGCGCCCACCCGCTCGGCCAACTGCCGGGCCAGCGGCGCGGGCACCGCCTCACCGCCGCACACGGCGGTCAGACCCGGCTGCCCGGTCCAGCCGGACTCGATCAGCAGCCGCCAGGTCGCCGGCGTGCCCTGGGCCAGGGTGACGTCCTCGGCGGCGAGCAGGTCGGCCAGCCGCGCCGCGTCGTAGGCGACGTCGCGCCCCACCAGCAGCATCCGGGCGCCGACGACGAGGGGCAGGAAAAGCTCCGGGACGGACATGTCGAAGGCGAAGCTGGCCATCGCGAGCATGGTGCCGTCGGTGGTCAGGCCCGGCCGTTCGCGCATGGCGGCCAGGGTGTTGACGATCGCGCCGTGCGTCACCCGGACGCCCTTGGGCCGGCCCGTCGATCCGGACGTGTAGATCACGTACGCGAGGTCGTCCGGCCCGGCCAGCGGCGCGGGGTCGCTGTCCGGCTCCCCGTCCGGCGCGCCACCACCCAGCAGCACCTCGCCGGCGTACCCGGCGAACCGGTCGGCGAGGTCCGCCTCGGTGACCAGGACCGCGGCGCCGCTGTGCGTCAGCACGTACCGCTGCCGCTCGATCGGGTAGTCGGGGTCCACCGGCACGTACGCGCCGCCCGCCTTGAGCACCCCGACCAGCGTGACCGGCAGCTCCACCGACCGGTGCAGGCAGACCGCGACCGTGACGTCGGGGCCGACCCCGGCCCGGCGGAGCCGGTGGGCGAGCCGGTTGGCCCGCGCGTTCAGTTCGGCGTAGCTGAGCGTGGTGGCCCCGAAGGTCACCGCCGGCCGGTCGGGGTTCGTCGCCACCTGGTGTGCGATCAGCTCGACCAGGGTCGGCTCGGGCCCGACCCGCGGGTCCCAGCCGGGCGCGGCGGCGGTGTCGTTCCACTCGGCGACGCGGGCCAGCTCGGCGGGGGTGAGGACGGCGGCGTCCCGCAGCCGGACGCCCGGGTCGGCGACGGCGGCGGCGAGCAGCCTCTCCAGGTGCCCCACCATCCGCTCGGCGGTCGCCGCGTCGAACAGGTCGGTGTTGTACTCCAGCCGGAACCGCAGCCCCTCGTCCACCTCGTACGCGTACAGGGCCAGGTCCTGCTGGGCGATGCCCGGCTCGACGGCGAACTGGACCAGCCGCAGCCCGGTGGCCCGCAGGTCCCGCTCCGGCACGTTCAGCATGTTGAACATCACCTGGAACAGCGGGTTGCGGCTGAGGTCGCGGGGCGCGTCGACCAGGTCCACCAGGCGCTCGAACGGCACCTCCTGGTGGTCGTACGCGCCCAGCGCGGTGTGCCGTACCTGCCCGAGCAGCTCCTCGAAGGTCCAGTCGCCGTCGAGCACGGTGCGCAGCGGCAGCATGTTGATGAAGAAGCCGACCATCGGTTCGAGCTCGGCGCGGACCCGCCCGGCGACCGGCGTGCCGACGCAGATGTCGCGCTGGCCGGTGTAGCGCCAGAGCAGCGCCTTCCACGCCGCCAGCACCGTCATCGCCAGGGTGGCGCCCCGGGCCTGGCTGAACCGGCGCAGCTCGTCGGCGGCCGCCAGGGACAGCATCCGGGTACGGACCCCGCCGTGGAACGTCTGCACGGGCGGCCGGGGCCGGTCGGTGGGCACCTCCAGCACGCTCGCCACCCCGTCGAGCTGCCGGCGCCAGTACCGCATGTCCGCGCTGTCGGCGTCCGCCATCCGGCCGCGCTGCCAGCGCGCGTAGTCGCCGTACCGGACGGCCAGCTCGGGCAGCGGCGCGGGACGGCCGGCGAGGGCGGCGTCGTAGAGCGTGGCCACCTCGCCGGCGATGATGCCGAGCGACCAGCCGTCGGAGACGTTGTGGTGCATGGTCAGCGACAGCACGTGCCGGTCGTTGGCGATCCGCAGCAGCACGGCCCGGAACAGCGGCCCGCGGGCCAGGTCGAACGGGCGCCGGACGTCGGCGGCCAGGGCCGCGTGCACCCAGGACGGCAGCGCGTCGGCGACCGCCGACTCCACGATGCTGCGCGGCGCAGGGCCGTCCGCGCCGGCCGGCGCGGACACGATCGGCAGGTCCACCGCGTCGGCCGGCCGTACCTCCTGGACCGGGTCGCCGTCCGGGCCGAGCGGGAAGACGGTACGCAGCGACTCGTGCCGGCGGACCAGCTCGGCCAGAGCCCCGCGCAGCGCGTCGACGTCGAGGTGGCCGTCCAGCAGCAGCGCCGTGCTGACGGTGTAGGCGTTCTGCTCGTACGCCTGGTCGAGGAACCACAGCCGGTGCTGCCCGGAGGAGAGCGGCGCCGGCCCGGCCCCGGGGGCGGCGCGGGGGATGGCCGGCGCGGTGGCCGGCTGCGCGAGGACGGCGACGGGGGTGGGGGCGGGGGTGCCGGCGGTCGCCGGCAACGCCGCCGCGATCTCGGCGACGGTCGGCTGGGCGAAGACCGTCTCGAGCGCCAGCGCCACGCCGAGCCGGGCCCGCAGCCGCACCACGAACTGGGTGGCGAGCAGCGAGTGCCCGCCCAGCTCGAAGAAGTTGTCGTGCACCCCGATCGGCCGGATGCCGAGCAGCTCGCTCCAGAGCTCCGCCACGGACTCCTCCGCCGGGGTGCCCGGGGCGACGTAGGCGGTGCTGACCGCCGGCCGGTTGCCGGTGTCGACGGGCTCGGGCGCGTCCGGTGTGGGCGGGGCGACTGCCGGCGCGGCGGGCGCGGGCTGTGCCGCGCTCGTCCGGGGCGCCGGGTCGATCCAGTGGCGCTGCCGCTCGAACGGGTAGCCGGGCAGCGCCGGGCGGTGCCGGGGGCGGCCGTGCCACCGTTCCCAGCCGAGCGGTACGCCGGACAGCCACAGCCGGCCGACCGCGTCGAGCATCGTGGCGAGGTCGTCGGCGTCGGCGCGCGGATGTCGCATCGCCGCCACCACCTGACCGGGCCGCAGGCCGGCCAGCCGCGCCAGGCCGCCGAGCGCGTGTCCGGGGCCCAGTTCCGCGAGGACCACGTCCTGCTCGGCGAGGAGCGCGGCCGACTCGGCGAACCGCACCGGCTCCCGCAGGTGCCGCACCCAGTAACCCGGATCGG
The DNA here is from genome assembly GCF_055586005.1 of Micromonospora sp. NPDC051924. Lineage (NCBI taxonomy): Bacteria > Bacillati > Actinomycetota > Actinomycetes > Micromonosporales > Micromonosporaceae > Micromonospora > Micromonospora sp. NPDC051924. Next base: position 17,926 of record NZ_JBVJJA010000026.1, on the reverse strand, counting down.
TGACCTGCCCCGGGGTGACCGGGCCGCCGGTCAGGTTGCTCAGGTAGGGGCGCTCGGGTTCCGCGTAGTCCACCCGGCGGGCGTGCGCGGCGAACTCGTCGAGCACCGGATCGAGCAGGGCGGAGTGGTAGCCGCGGGTGACCCGCAGCGGCCGGCAGTCGACCCCGTCGCCGGTCAGCCGCCGCCGGAGCTCCTCGACCGCCTCCGGCGCGCCGGACACCACGCACAGCCCCGGCGCGTTGACCGCCGCCAGCGCCAGGCCCTCGCCCAGCAGCCCGGTCACCGCCGTCTCGGGCAGGCTCACCGCGAGCATCGCCCCGACCGGGGTCCGCTCGACCAGCTCGCCCCGGACGCGGACCAGGCGCAGCGCGTCGGGCAGGGAGAAGACACCGGCGAGGCAGGCGGCCACGTACTCGCCGAGGCTGTGCCCCACCATCAGGTCCGGGGTCACGCCCCGGGCGAGCAGCGACCGGGCGAGCGCGTACTCGGTGACGAACAGCGCCGGCTGGATCAGCGCGGGCCGGGCGAGCAGCCGCTCGGCCCGCTCGTGTCCGTCCGGGCCCGGGCACAGCATCGTACGCAGGTCGAGCCCCAGGTCGTCGCGGAGCAGCTCGGCGCACTCGTCCACCACGGCCCGGTAGGTCGGCTCCGCGCGGTACAGGCCGGCGCCCATCGCCACGTGCTGGGCGCCGTGCCCGGGGAAGGCGAAGACCAGCGGCCGCCGGCCGCCGGGGTGGGCACCGGTGAACTGCCGTCCCGGCGCGTCGAGTGCGGCCAGCGCGTCGGTGCGGTCGGTCGCGACCAGGAACCGCCGGTGGGTCATCGGCTGGCGCCGGCCCAGGCCGGCCGCGACGTCCCCGAGGTCCACCTCGGGGTGCGCGTCGAGCCAGGCGCGGAGCCGGCGCATCTGCCGGTCCAGCGCGTCGGCCGTACGGGCCGACACGACCACCAGGTGCGGCCCCGGCGCGGCCGGCGGCGCGTCCGACGGCGCCGGCGGTTCCTCGAGAACCACGTGGGCGTTCGTGCCGCCCATGCCGAAGGAGCTGACGCCGGCCCGGCGTGGGCCGTCGGCGGTCCACGGGCGGGCGGCGTCGTTGAGGTAGAACGGGCCGGCCGCGAAGTCGATCGCCGGGTTGGGCCGACTGACGTTGATGGTCGGCGGCAGCGTCCGGCTCCACAGCGCCATGACCGTCTTGATCAGGCCGGCGACGCCGGCCGCCGCGTCGGTGTGCCCGATGTTGGCCTTGACCGAGCCGAGGGCGCAGAAGCCCCGGTCGTCGGTGCCGCTCCGGAACGCCTCGGTCAGCGCGGTCACCTCGATGGGGTCGCCGAGGGTGGTGCCCGTCCCGTGGGCCTCGACGTAGCTGATCGAACGCGGGTCCACGCCGGCCGTCGCGAGGGCGCTGCTGACCACCTGGACCTGGCCGTCGACGCCCGGCGCGGTGTATCCGGTGCGCCGGGCGCCGTCGTTGTTGATCGCCGAGCCGCGGATCACCGCGTAGACGGTGTCGCCGTCCGCGTCGGCGTCCTCCAGCCGCTTGAGCGCGACGATGCCGACCCCGCTGGATTCGATGCTGCCGCGGGCGTCCGCGCTGAACGGGCGGCAGTGCCCGTCGGGGGAGTAGATCCCGCCGTCGTGGTAGAGGTAGCCGCGCCGCTGCGCGGGGAAGATGCTGACGCCGCCGGCCAGCACCAGGTCGGACTCGCCGGCCAGCAGGCTCTGCCGGCCGAGGTGCACGGCCACCAGCGAGGTCGAGCAGGCGGTGGCGACGGTGACCGCGGGGCCGGTCAGGTCCAGTTTGTACGCGACCCGGCTGAGCAGGAAGTCCTTGTCGTTGCCGAGGGACAGCTGGTGCTCGCCGATGCTGGTCATCAGCTCGGGGTGGCTGCTCAGGTGGTCGAGCAGATAGCTGCTGCGGCCCGACCCGGCGAACAGGCCGATCCGACCGGGGTGGCGGGACGGGTCGTAGCCGGCGTGCTCCAGCGCGTGCCAGGCGCACTCCAGCAGCATCCGGTGCTGCGGGTCGAGGGTCTGCGCCTCCCGCGGCGTGAACCCGAAGAAAGCGGCGTCGAACTCGTCGATCCCGGGCAGCCAGGTGCCGGCCCGGACGTACGCCGGGTCGTTGAGCCGGGCCGGGTCGGCCCCGGCGGCCAGCATCTCCTCGACGGTGAACTCCCGTACCGACTCCACCCCGGTGCGGATGTTGTGCCAGTACTCGTCGACGGTCCGCGCGCCGGGGAAGCGGCAGGACATGCCGACGACGGCGATCAGGCCGCCGGGCTGGCCGGTGTCGTCGGTCGTGCCCACCGACGGTCGGGCCACGGGGGCGGACGCGGGGCGCGGGGCGGGCGGCGCGGGTGCCGGCCCGGTGGTGGCGGTGGTCAGGAACGTCGCCAGCGAGTCGACCGTGGGGTGCCGGAACAGGTCGGTGACCGTGACGACGTCGCCGAGTTGGGCGCGCAGCCGTTCGAGCACGGCCAGCAGGCGCATCGAGTGGCCGCCGAGGTCGAAGAAGGTGTCCCGGACGCCGACGCGGTCGACGCCGAGCACGTCCCGCCACACGTCCATGACCAGCCGCTCGATACGTATCCGGGCGGTGTCCCACCGGGCCGGGCCGGGCTCGGCGGGCGCGGCCATCGGCTGTCCGGGCGCCGGGGGCTGGTCCGGCTCGGGGGCGGGGCGCTGTCGTGGCAGGTCCCGGGCGCGACCGGGAGCGGGCAGCGCGGCGGTGTCCACCTTGCCGTTGCCGGTCAGCGGCAGCGCGTCGAGGAAGACGAACGCTGTGGGCACCAGGTAGGACGGCAGCTCGGCGGCGAGCGCCGTCCGGAGGATCGTCGCATCGGCGTCGATCTCCGCCCCGCCGCCCAGGTACGCGACGAGCTGCGGGTCGTCGGGGTCGTCCCGGCGCAACTGCACCGTCACGTCGTGGTCCGGACGGCACCGGCGGACAGCCGCCTCGATCTCGCCGCACTCCACCCGGTAGCCGCGCAGCTTGACCTGGCTGTCGGTGCGGCCCAGGCATTCGAGGTTCCCGTCCGGGCGCAGGCGCACCAGGTCGCCGGTGCGGTACAGGCGCGCGCCGGGGACGGACGAGAACGGGTCCGGGACGAACCGCTCGGCGGTCAGTCCCGGCTGGTTCAGGTAGCCGCGGGCCACGCCGGCCCCGCCGACGTACAGCTCGCCGACGACGCCCGCCGGGACGGGGTTCAGCCACCCGTCGAGGACGTACAGCCGGGTGTTGGCGATCGGCCGGCCGATGGGGACGGAGCCGTCGGCCGGCGTGGCCGGGTCGACCTCGTACGCGGCGCAGCCGACCACGGTCTCCGTCGGCCCGTACTCGTTGACCAGCGCGGTTGCGGGGGAGTGCGTCCGCCAGGGCGCCACCTGGTCGGCGCGCAGGTTCTCGCCGCCGATGACGAAGCACCGGGTGCGGTCGGCCATCTCGGCGCGACCGAGCTGGTGGTTGACCAGGTCGAGCTGGGCCGGCGTGATCTTGACCAGCCCGAACGGCGGTTGCTGCCCGAGCAGCGCCTCGCCCAGCGCCTCGGGGCCGAGGTGCTCGCCGATCATCCGGACGGTGGCCCCGCTGACCAGCGGGACCAGCAGGCTCGTCACGGTCAGGTCGAAGCCGATCGACGAGTGCAGCGGCACCGTGTCCCCGGGCCGCAGCCGGTAGGCCTGGGCCGCCCAGCGTACGTAGTTGCACACGCCCCGATGGGTGACCATGACGCCCTTGGGGCGACCGGTGGACCCGGAGGTGTAGATGACGTACGCGAGCTCCTCCGCCGAGGGCAAGGGCCGCCGGCGCGGGCGTCGCCGCGGCCCGCCGCCGGGGCCGCCGCGACCGGGGTCGGCCGCCGGGAGCGGTGGGTCCTGGTCGGGCATCAGCAGCGCCCGGTCCTCGGGCACCAGGTGCGCGAGCTCGGCGCAGGTGAGGACGACCGGGGCGGCCGTGTCGTCGAGCAGGTACCGCAGCCGGGCGGGCAGGTTGGCCGGGTCCATCGGCACGTAGGCCGCCCCGGTCCTCAGCACGGCGAGGACCGCCACGGCGAACGGGACCGCGCGCGGCAGGAGCACGCCCACCAGGCCGCCGACGCCGACGCCCCGCTGCCGCAGCGTCTCCGCCAGCGCCTCGGCCCGCAGGTGCAGCTCGTGATAGCTGAGCGCGGTGTCGCCGTCGGTCACCGCCACGCCGTCGGGGGTCGACCGCGCCTGCCGCTCGATCAGCACGTGGACCAGGTCGTCCGGCTCGGCCGGGGTGGCGGTGCGGTTCCAGTCCAGGACGAGCTGCCGGTGCTCGTCGGGGGTGAGCATGGTGGCCGAGCCGACCGGCGCGCCCGGGTCGGCCAGCAGTGACCGCAGCAGCGTCTGGAAGTGCCCGGCGAGGCGGACCATCGCGTCGTCGTCGAACAGGTCGGTGCGGTACTCCAGCACGGTCCGCACCCCGTCGGCGTTCTCCCGTACCGAGACGGTGAGGTCGAACTTGGCCGTGACGCCGGGCACCTCGACGGGGATGACCCGGAGGCCGTCGAGGCGCGGGGGAGCCGCCTCGCGGCCGTACACGAACATCACCTGGAACAGCGGGGTGAAACCGGGCCGGCGGGCCGGGCGCAGCGACTCCACCAGCGTGCCGAACGGCAGGTCCCCGTTGGCCAGGCCCTCGAGGACAGCGGTGCGAACCCGGCCGAGCAGCGTCTCGAACGCCGGGTCGTCGTCCAGCCGGGCCCGGACGGCGACGGTGTTCAGCAGCAACCCGACCAGTGTCTGCGCCTCGGGCCGCCGCCGGTTGGCCACCGGCGTGCCCACCACGATGTCGCGCTGCCCGGTCCAGCGCGCCAGCAGCACCTGCACGGCGGCGAGCATGACCATGTACGGGGAGACGCCCATCCGTTGGCACAGCGCCATCAGCGCCTCGGTGGGCACGTCCAGCGGGACCGACAGGGTGGATCCCGCGCCGGACGGCACCGTGGGCCGCGGCCCGCGGGTGGGCAGCTCCAGGACGGCCGGGGCGTCCCCGAGCTGCCCGTGCCAGTACTCCCGTTGAGCGGCCGCCTCCGCGCCGGCGAGCCAGTCGTGCTGCCACGCCGCGTGGTCGCGGTGGTCGACCTCGACCGGGTCGAGGTGCGCCGGCCGTCCGGTGCGGTGCGCGGTGTAGAGCCGCTCCCACTCCTCGTGCAGGATGCCGAGCGACCACTCGTCGACGGCGACGTGGTGGAACGTCAGCAGGAGCACGTGCTCCTCCGGCGCGTACCGCAGCAGGGTGGCGCGCAGCACCGGGCCGCGCTCCAGGTCCATCGCGGTGCCCGCCTCGGCGTGGAGCCGGGCCTGCAGTTCCTGGTCGCGTTGCCAGGTGGGCAGCCCGCTCAGGTCGTGCACCCGCAGCAGCCCCGGGCGTGGCTCGTGGACCGTCTGGACCAGGCGGTCCGGCGCCGTGTCCGCATCGGACGGACCGGCCGGGCCGTCCACCGGGGCGAGCGTGGTGCGCAGGGCGGCGTGCCGGGCCACCAGCCCGTCGAGCGCCGCCGACAGCGCCGCCACGTCCAGCGGCCCGAGGAGCCGGTAGGCCAGCGGCACCAGGTAGCTGGCCGCCTCGGGGCCGAGGCGGCCCAGGTACCACATCTGCCGTTGCTCGTACGACGCCGGGACCGGGCCCGCGGCACCGTCGGCGTCGACCCGACGCGGCGCCGCGGATGTCGCCTGCCGGGATCTCAGGACGTCGGTCATTCGGTCCGCCTCCTATGGACCGGCACCGGCCGACGCGCCCCCCCGAAGCGCCGGCCCGTGCCGTCGGTTGCTCGTGGTTCAGCAGCCCTCATCTGGCGATGACGGCTGGTTGACCTGGGTCGGATCGGCCTGGTGGAGAACGGCCGTGGATACGGTCCGGGGACACGCCGGCACGACCGGCCGGCAGGGTGACCCCGCTGGTTCCGGAAGCTACCCGTGCCCGGGCCCCTGAACAGCCGTCCATACGACAGATGCAGATCCCTCGATGAGTAGGGCTGGTCACATCTTGACACTGGTGATCTTCAACGGGATCCCCGGATCGTGTCGGCCATCGATGCGTTCGGCCAACGGCGTTGCACGTTCGTCTATTTCTCGGACCGGCGGTGTCATATCGGTGACGCCGCCCCCAGGGCATTGCGCCGAAGGCCCCTCCCGGGAGCTTTGCGGTCTTCTGCGCCGTTGTTTCCGGTCCTCGATCGGGCCGCCCCGTCGGTGGGGGCGCGAACGTCTCGCCGCTCCGCGGCGGTTCCGGGGTGTAGCGCGGTCGCTGCTGGCTACAGGGGCTCCGTGGCGGAGCCCGACGGGGGACGACGAGACGGCGCCGAGGGCGGGCCGGGCGGCCGGGGCGACCCGACCGGCCGGCCGCTACGCCGGCTGGTGGCGACGCTGGCCGATCCCGCGCGGAGCGCGCCGCGGGACGCGGTCCGCGCCGCGATCGTGCTGCCGGTTCTGTTCGCGATCGGGCGGTACGTCGTGGGAAACCAGTCCTTCGCGACGTTCGCGGTGTTCGGCGGCTTCGCCCTGCTGATCATGAGCGACTTCGGTGGCACCCGCGCCGAACGCACCCGCTCCTACCTGCTCGCCACCGCCGCGGGGGCGGTGCTGGTCGCGCTGGGCAGCCTGCTGGCCCGCTCGTCGCTCGCCGTCGCCGCCGTGATGTTCCTGGTGGCGTTCACGGCCACCTTCCTCGCCGTGGTGGTGGGCGGCCACGTCGGCACGGCCCGGCAGGGCGTGCTGCTCTCGTTCGTCCTGGCCGGCACGCTCCCCGCCGCCGTCGGGCAGGTTCCGATGCGGGTGGCGGGGTGGCTGTTCGCCGGCGTCACCGCGACCGCGGCCGCCCTGGTGCTGCTGCCCCGCGCCGGTCCGCTGGCGTTGGCCCGGGCCACCGGCGCGGCCTGCCGCTCGGTGGCCGACCTGGTCGACGCGATGGCGCGTGATCCGGCCGATCCGGCGTTGACCCGGCTGCGCGCGGCGGCGGCCCAGGCGGTCGCCACGGCCCGCGGCCGGTACGCCGGCACGGCCGGCCGGTCCGTCGGCTCCCGCCGGCAACTGCGCGCGTATGCCGAACTCGTCGGTGACCTGCAGCTGATCGTGGGGGTTGCCGGTCATCCGCCGTACCGGCCGGAACACCTCGCCCGCCGCCGGACCGGGACCGAGGACGAGCTGGTGGCAGCGGTGTCGGACGCCCTGCGCGCCAGCGCCGCCAGCCTCGAGGGCGCCGCAGGGGTGCCGGACGCCGGTGCGGTGCAACGGCGCCGGCGGGCCCATCGGCAGGCGCTGACGGAGTGGGCCCGGCGGTCACTGGACTGCTCGGCGCCCGCCGAGCAGATCCTCGACGGCCTGGCGGTCGACCACACGCTGCGCGTGCTGGCCTATCTCGCTACGGCGGTGGCCGTGAACGCCGCCACCGCGGCCGGGCGGGACACCGGCACCCGCGGCGGTGGCCCGGTGGCGGAGGCCGTGAGCGGCCCGCCGGACCGGCATCGGCGGCTGCGCTGGCTGGCGTCGTCCGCCGCGCCGGGCTCGACCGCACTGCGGAACAGCCTGCGGGCGGGGCTGGGCCTGGCGCTGTCGGTGTGGCTCGCCGGGCGGCTGGGCCTGCCGCACGCATTCTGGGTGGTGCTGGGCACCTTGCAGGTGCTGCGGACCAACGCCCTGGGCACCGCCCGCTCGGTCGCCCGGGCCATTGCCGGCAACGTGGTGGGCGTCGCCGTCGGTGCGGCGCTCGTGATCGGGGCCACCGGCCGCCCGGTGCTGCTCTGGGTGGTGCTGCCGGTGGCGGTCTTCCTCTCCGCGTACACCGCCGGCTCCCAGCGGTTCCTGCTCAGCCAGGCGGCCTTCACGGTCGACCTGATGATCATCTTCAACCTGCTCGCTCCGGTGGGCTGGCGCCTGGGCCTGATCCGGCTGGCGGACATCGGCGTCGGCGTGGCCGTCAGCGTCGCGCTCAGCCTGCTGCTGTGGCCGCGCGGCGTGCGCCGGCAGTTCGTCCGGAGCGCGGCCGCCTACTACCGGGCCTCCGTCGGGCAGCTCCGGCACGCCTTCGACCGGGTGCTCGCCACCGCCGACCGACCGCCGCCCGTGCCGCTGGGCGTGCGCATCCGGGCCGAGCTGGCGCTCGGCGACTACCTGTCCGAGCGGCCGACCGGGCCACTCGATTCCGCGACCGCGGTGGTCCTGCTCGCCGGGGCGAACCACCTCGCCCTGGCGGCCCGCCTGATGGAGAGCGCGACCGACGAGTACGGCTACCGGGCGGACCGGTGCCCGGACGCGGCCGCGGCCGTCCGGGCGGCCCAGCAGCCCCTGCTCGACGGGTTGGCGCGGCTGTCCGACGCACTGGGCGGCGCCGGCCGCCCGCCGCCCCGCCCGGCCCTGCCCGAGCTGGGCGCGCCCGTGCGGGCCTGTCTCGGCCGCTGGCGCGCCGACCAGCGGGCCGGCACCTCCGTGCTGGCACTGGTGGTCGCGACGGAGTGGATCCGCAGCATCGACCAGGTCGGTGACGACCTGGCCGACGCCGCGGAGCGGGCGGTGGCGGCGGCGGGCCGCCCGTGGTGGCGCTGACCGGGACGGGCTCCCGGACGCTCAGGGCGTCCCGAGCCCGAGGCTGATCGTCCTGGTCAACGTGGCGTTGTCGTCGTCGCCGTCCAGCGACCAGACCATCGCTCCGGCCAGGCCGGCCCGGCGGATGTAGCGCGTCTTCTGCCACACCACCACCGGATCGTCGTACGTCCAGAAGGTCGTGCCGTCGAACAGCCAGGCGTGCCCGGCGCGGAGGTCGCGGTGGACGGTGAAGCCGTTCCCGGCCAGGGTCTTGAGCCGCCGGTAGTCCTCGGACCCGGCCTCGAAGGTGGCCGGCGCGGGCCCGGCCGCGGGCTGGAACAGGCCGTCCCCACCTCCGGTCACCCCCGTCCAGCCTCGGCCGTAGTACGGGATGCCCAGGACCAGCTTGTCGCGGGGCGCGCCGCGGGCGATCCAGCCGTCGATGGCCACCTCGGCGGAGAAGTCCGGGTTGTCCGGCGCCCCGGCCGGGACCCGCAGCGCCGACTGCTGGTTGGTCACCCCGTCCCAGGAGCCGTGGAAGTCGTACCCCTGCACGGTGGCGAAGTCCAGGTAGCGGAAAATCTTCCGGCCCTCGTATCCGGCGTCCATGGTGGCCGGGTTGGCCGGCAGGAAGGCGGTCAGCGCATAGTGCCTGCCGGTTTCCCGGCCGTACGCGTCGAGTTGCCGGCGGAACTCGGCGAGCAGCGCGGTGACGTTCTCCCGGTCCTCCGGGCGGATCACGTTGCCCGGCTCGCCCGGCCAGTTCGGCCACTCCCAGTCCAGGTCGATGCCGTCGAAGACGCCGGCGGCGGCGCCCGGGCCGCCGCTGCCGCCGTCCAGGACCGGGAGGTTCCCCTTCAGGTAGAGGTCGATGCAGGAGGCGACGAACGCCCTGCGGGAGGCGTCGGTACGGGCGGCGTTCGAGAAGTACGTCGACCAGCTCCAGCCGCCCAGCGAGATCATCACGCGTAGGCCGGGATGCCGGGCCTTGAGCTTGGCCAGCTGGCCGAAGTTGCCGTTGAGCGGCTCACCCCAGGCGTCGGCGACGCCGTCGACGCTCTCCACCGCCGGGACCGGGCGCTGGTAGTCGGCCCAGGCGTCCCCCTCGCCGGGGCCACCGTCCACATAGCAGCGCCCGTCCTCGCTGACGTTGCCGAAGGCGTAGTTGATGTGGGTGAGACGGCTCGCCGCCCCGGAGGTGTCGAGCTTCTTCACCGGGAAGGCCCGGCCGTAGATGCCCCACTGGGTGAAGTAGCCGACCCGGTGGTAGCCGGCACGGCGGTCCGGGTCCCCGGCCGCGCTCGCGGCGGTCGGCGGGGCGGCGGTGACCAGCACGGCGGCCACGGCGGCGAGGGCGGTGAGACGGCGGTGGCGGAATGGTCGCATCGGCACTCCCACGAGGATGGAGCGAGATTAGTAAAGGAACCTTCCTGATCGATGAAGCTAAGCCGGTCGTCATGCCTGGTCAAGGGCTCTACGGCGACGGTGCGGAACGGCAACGGCAACTACGTCCGATGCGGCGGCCGCACGGCCGCCGCATCGGACGTACGAAGTGGCGGCGTCAGCCGGTGATGTGCATGATCGCGTCGGCTTCCTCGACGGTCGCCTGGTCGAGCGGGAAATAGCCCTGCTGCGGGGTGGTGTCCGTGCGCGTGCGAGCCGGGGGCACCTCGGTGGCCGGGATCAGCCCCCAGCCGGTGATGCGGCGTTGCAGGAGACCCTCGAAGGTGTCCGGCTCGGGCTCGCCCAGCTGGAGAACCTCACTGCGCCCGAGGCTGGCCGCGATGAAGACGTAGCTCTCGAACCGCAGGGAGTCGACGATGGCCCCGGCGCCGAACCAGTTGGCGCTCATGTCTCCCAGGCTCCAGGCGCTCCCGTTTCGTTGCAGGTGAAGGTTGTGGGCGAAGAGCATCGTCGGGCCGCGCCCCGCCTCGACGCTGCGAATGTCGAGCAGATTGCGCGCCATCAACGTGTCCCGCGTGGTCAGCAGGAGGGGGAGCCGGTCGCTCTGCCCGAGGGGCTGCGCCGCCTGCCAGTGGTAGTGGAGCAGCCCGAGGCCCGCATCGAGGTGCGTCCTGGCTCGGAGCCACTCGGCGCGTGAGGTCCTCGCGATCAGCTCCGGTGCGCCGGCGTAAAGCCTCGTGAGCAGATCCTCGCCGATCCTTCGCAGCCGCTCGGCTTCGGGCGTGGCGCCCATGGACATGGCGAAGTCGAGGATCGCCTCAGCGCGGCTCCAGCGATGGTCGTCCCCGGCGATGCCCGCGATGTCGAGGTCCTCGATGTGGAGATAGTCGCGTGCGTACTCGAAATAGCTTCTCGGGCTGGGTGCGCTGGTGTTCTCGGTCGGGGCGTCGAAACCGTGGAAGGTCAGGCGGTCCTGCGTTGGCCGGTTCCGGTTGTGCTCCCGCATCCAGGTGACCAGCCGCCGGTTGGCGTCCAAGGCGCCGAAGTCGTGGGAGAAGCCTTCGCTCATCACCGAGGCGAGGCTTCCGGTGCCGTGCAGTACGTAGTCGTTGACGGCGAGCGCGGCCACGCGATCGGTCTCGAGGGCGATCGAACGGAAGCCGAGCTCGACCAGCTGGGCGAAGAGCTCGTTGCGGACCGCGCCGAAAGCGGGCTCCTGGTGGGTCGGCTCGCCCAAAGCGAGGAGATCACATGGCTCGGGTACGAAGTCGCGAATGTCCTGGCTCATGTGGCTCAAACGTACCATTGAAACTTCGGTGGAGACTTTGGGCGGAGAGCGGTGCACGACGTCGCGGTAAAGTCTCAAATCGTGCGACCATCCGACCTTGCGCGCGAGCACGGACTCTCGACCCAGGCGGTCCGCAACTACGAGCGAGACGGGTTCATCCCGCCCGCCGAGCGCACGCGCAGCGGTTACCGGGTCTACACCGAGGTTCATGCGGCCGCGCTGCGTGCCTACCTGACGCTCGTCGCGGCCTACGGCTACCCGGCCGCCGGCCAGATCATGAACGCCCTGCGCGATGGCGCGCTCGACGACGCGCTGGTCGTCATCGATCGTGGCCACGGCCAGATGCTGCGCGACCGGAACACGCTCGACGCGGTGCGAGAAGCCATCCTGGACCTTCCCGCGGGGCCGGACGACGCTCCGGGCTCCGGCGGGTGGACCATCGGCGAGCTCGCGCGCCGGCTCCGGGTCACGCCGGCCACCTTGCGCAAATGGGAGAGCGCCGGCCTCCTCGCCCCCGCACGCGATCCGGCCACCGGCTACCGGCTGTTCCGCGCGAGTGACACCCGCGACGCCGAGCTGGCCCACCTGCTGCGACGTGGAGGATATCCGCTGGACCACATCGCCACCGTGGTCCAGCAGGTCCGAACGGCGGGCGGCACGGAGACGCTCTCCCGCGCCCTGGATGACTGGCAGCGACGGCTCACCGCGCAGGGCGTCGCCATGCTCGACGCCGCCTCCCGGCTCAGCCACTATCTGAGCCTCGCGGCGATTGTCTGACCGGTCGTTTCAGAATGAGGACACCGCGTCATCCGAGGGTGCGCGCCCGGCCGCGCGCCCGCCGCGTCGGCTGCGAATTCGCTGTCCGGCTGCCGGAGCACGGTGATAGACAGCCGGAGTCGAAGAGACTCTGGAGTTCCCCGTTCTGCTGCGGCTGATCGTGCGGCGGCCTCGCGTAGTCCATGGTGAACTCGCCCCCGCCGATCGACATCGGCGCCGAGCTCCCGTCGCGGCGACTGATCGCCGGGGTCGGGCGGAGCCACCGTGCCCGGTGCTCCGCCCGATCCGGGAGCCCTCGCCCTACGCGGGCACCACGTCGAGTCGGGGGCCGGCCGGCTTCGGCGTACCGGCCAGGGCCAGGAGGGTCTGCCCGGTGCCGTCGTCGACCAGGGCGACCCGCACCGTGTCCGGATCGTGCTCGGCCAGGGGCACGGCGAACACCGCGGTCACCGGCCGGCCCTGGAGGAGCGCGGCGTGACCGACGAAGCGCCAGACGCCGTCGTCCCAGTGGTCGCGCACGTCGGAGCGGAGCAGCGGCGCCACCCGCCGGTAGGCGTCGCTGCGTTGGACCTGCTGGAGGGTGGCCAGCAGCGGGAGGCCGGAGCCACCGCGCAGCGGGTGGGTCAGCCGGGCCCGCAGCCGGCGTAGCGGCAGCAGCCAGGCGGCGTCCAGTTCGGGGGAGAGCGCCACGACCACCGCCGACTCGGCGAGCAGCAGGGCGCCGCCGGCCAGCGGCCGGGTGGCGAGGGCCGCCGGCCAGCCACCGGGGGCCAGCCCCGCCAGTCCGGCCGCCACGACGAGCAGCGCGGCCCGGGCCAGGCTGCGGCGGGAGACCGGGGTCGGCCGGGCGCTCAGGCAGCCGCACGAGGAGGTGGGTGCGGCGCGGCGGGCGTACGTCAAGTAGGCGAGGAAGCCGATCGCCAGCACGGCCGCGGCGGCCGCCGCCGGCCGCCGTACGGGTGGCAGCAGGAGCAGCGCCCCGAGGGTCAGCTCGACCCCGCCGAGCAGCCGGTACGCGGGCAGCGCCCGGTGCTGCCCGATCAGCCGGGTGAGCGCCGACCGCTGGGCGGCGGCCGCGGCGTGCCGGCTGAACAGCTTGACGCGCGCGGACCAGATCAGCACCGCACCGAGGACCGGCGGTTGCAGCGCCGCGATCATGTCGATCATGGGTTCTCCCATCGGGTTGGCCGGTGGGCGCCGCCCGGGCGGCCCGGACCCGCGCCGCCCGGGCGGCGCCGGTCAAGCGGCGGCGTAGACGGTGGCGATGTCGATCTCGTTGGTGTCCGGGTGCCAGGCGCCGAGCACCTGGACGTGCCGGCCGACCTTCAGCAGCGACAGGTCGCTGACCGCCGGTGTGCCGTTGTAGACCGCGGCGGATCGGCCGGGCACGACGTGGGCGACGATCCGCCGGCCCATGTGGTCGAGGTGCAGCACGTTGCGGCCGACCGCGGCGATGTGCGCGTGCAGGTTGACGATGTTGACCCAGACGGAGTCCGCGGCGAGCGTGCCGTCGGGCAGGCGGACGCCGCGGGCGTAGAGCCCGTCGCCGACGGCCACCTGGTCGAACGTGGTGGGATGCAGCTTCCAAATGCTCGTGCCGTCGGTGATCCGGATCGGGTGCAGCACGGTGTCCGAGCCGGTGACCAGCAGCAGGTGGCCGGAGATCTTGCTGATCCGGCCCTCGATGAAGTTCGGGTCCGGCGCGCCGGGTTCGACGGTCGCCGCCTCGGCGGCGAAGGCGGCCTCGGGAGCGAGCGATCCGAGCCCGGTGGCGCCCACCACGCCGCCCAGGGCGGCGGTGGCGAGCAGGCGTCGACGGTCCAGGGTGTGAGGCATGGCCGATCCTCCTGTTCAGACGATGTCGACCGAGCAGGGCCGCAGCCCGACGGAGAGGCTGGCGATCGCGCTGAACGCCGCCGGCGTCAGGTCGATGATCCGGTTGCTGCCGCAGGCCGAGCCGCAGCAGGTGGTCTCGCCGCAGAACAGGTCGGTCTGCGGGCCGCAGTCGGCGATGGTGGTGCCGACGCGGGCGCCGTTGCAGAGGTTGGTGGTGTAGTGCCGGAAGCCGCAACCGCGCCGACTCATGCTGACTCCGCAGGTGTCGGGGTGGGTGATGGCGAAGCAGGCGTCCGAGGTGTTGGGCCAGGCGTGCTGGTAGTTGCCCGAGTTGCAGGTGCCGCAGGCGCCGTGCCCGGTGGAGCCGCAGGGCCCCCAGGCGTTGCCGCAGCAGAACCACGACATCTCGCCGCGTAGAGCTGCCATGGTTACCTCCTCCCGTTGCGTCTCATCGACAGCGATGAGCATCGATATAGATGGCAATTGTTGTGGTGAATATTCACCGACGTCAACGCCTTGGGCGAAAAATTCCTACAGGAGGAACGTCGGACGCGATGTGCATCCGATATGAGCGCGGATGTATCCAATCGACGACCGTTGGTCTACAGTGGCGGTCGATCCTCGGCGAGAGGCGGGCCCGGAAGCAGGGAGGACGCGCATGAGGGAACTGTGGCGACTGGGAGCCGTCGAGATCGCCGCCGCGATCCGGAACGGGGAGACGACCAGTCTCGCCGTGCTCGACGCGCTCCGGGGGCGGATCGAGGAGGTCAACGGCCACCTCAACGCCGTCGTGGCCCGGCTCGACGACAGCGCCACCGAGGCGGCGGTCGCCGCCGACCGGGCGGTGGCGGACGGGACGCCCCTGGGCCCGCTGCACGGCGTGCCGGTCACCGTCAAGGAGAACATCGACGTCGCGGGATGCCCGACCACCCACGGCGCCGCCGCGTTCGCCGAGGCGCTCGCGCCGCGCGACGCACCGGTCGTCGAGCGACTGCGGGCAGCCGGGGCGATTCCCTTCGCCCGGACCAACATGCCCGACTTCGGGGTGCGCGCGCACACCGACTCGTCCCTGCACGGGCGCACGCACAACCCGTGGCATCCCGCCGTCACCGCCGGGGGGTCGAGCGGCGGCGAGGCGTCCGCCATCGCCAGCGGCATGTCGCCGCTGGGTGTGGGCAACGACGTCGGCGGCTCGGTGCGGGAGCCCGCCAACCGCTGCGGGATCGTGGCCGTCAAGCCGTCGACCGGCCTCGTGCCGCATGCCTCGTCGATCCCGCCGGAGGAGGCGCTCATCACGTACCAGCTCATGCTGGCCCAGGGCGTGCTGGCCCGGCGGGTCGCCGACGTCCGGGCCGCGCTCCTGGCGCTCGCCGGGCCGCACCCGCGCGATCCCCTGGCCCTGCCGGTCACCCTGACCGCCCCGGATCCGGACGCCCGGCTGCGCATCGCGGTCGCCGCCGAACCGGCCGGCTGCGACGTCGATCCGGCCATCGCCGCCGCCGTCCGGGCCGCCGGCGACCGGCTGGCCGCCGCCGGACACATCGTCGAGGAGGCGACGCCGACGGGGTACGAGCGCATCGTCGACCTGTGGGCCGCGCTGGTGATGAACGACTTCCGCGTGCTGCTGCCCGCCCTGGAGGGCGTGCTCGGCGCGGGCTCGAAGGCCTACCTCACGTACGCCCGGCAGTTGCTTCCGCCGCTCGACACCGCGGCCGTGACGACGCTGCACCTCGAACGCCACGCGACCGAGCTGCGCTGGCACCGATTCCTGTCGGACTGGGACGTGCTGCTGACCCCGGCCGGCGCCACCCCGCCGCCCCACCACGACGCGGACATCGCCTCCCTGGACGGGCTGCGTGCCGCGCTCGACCTGCTCCGGCCGCTGCTGCCGGCCAACCTGCTGGGCCTGCCGGCGGCCGTCGTTCCCTGCGGGACGGCGTACGGACTGCCGGTCGGCGCGCAGTTCACGGCCCGCCGGTTCGGCGACCTCACGGCCCTCGCGGCGGCACAGGCCGTCGAGGACGCCGGTGGCGTCCTCACCCCGATCGACCCGGTGCTGCCCTCGGCCGGTGACGGCCTCGCGGTGCCTCCGGCGGGTCGCCGCTCAGCGGGGGCGGATGACGCACATCCCGCCGCGAGCCGGTAGCTCCATCGCGGCCAACGCGTCGGGCACCTCAGCGAGGCCGATGGTGCGCGTGATCAGCTCGCCGGGGCGCAGCACCCCGCCGGTGACCAGCCGGAGCATCTCGGGGTAGGCGTGCGCCGGCATGCCGTGACTGCCCCGCAGCTCCAGCTCGTACGCGATCACGCGCTCCATCGGCAGGGCCGGGCGGCCCTGGGCGGCGGGCAGGAGGCCCACCTGCACGTGTCGTCCGCGCCGTCGCAGGCTCTCGATCGAGGCGGCGCAGGTGGCGGGACTGCCGAGCGCGTCGAGGGACAGGTGGGCGCCGCCGCCCGTCACCTCCCGGACGGCCGCGGCCACCGCGCCCGGCCCGGTACGGGCACTGCCGTCCAGGCAGACCGTCGCGCCGCAGCTCCTGGCGAGGTCGAGCGCGCCTGGGGCGACGTCGACAGCCACCACCCGGGCGCCGCACGCTGCCGCGATCATCACCGCGGAGAGTCCCACCCCGCCGCAGCCGTGCACCGCCACCCACTCGCCCGCGGCCACCCGCCCCTGATGGACCACGGCCCGGAACGCCGTGGCGAAGCGGCAGCCCAGCGCCGCCGCGGTCGGGAAATCCAGCTCGTCGGGGAGCCGGACCAGGTTGACGTCGGCGTTCCGGACCGCCACGTATTCGGCGAAGGAGCCCCAGTGGGTGAAGCCCGGCTGTGTCTGCCGCTCGCAGACCTGCTGGTCGCCGGCGAGGCAGGCGGGGCACTGCCCGCAGGCGCAGACGAAGGGCGCGGTGACCCGGTCGCCGGCCCGCCAGTTGCGGACGCCGACGCCGACCGCGGTGACCACCCCGGCGAACTCGTGCCCGGGTACGTGCGGCGGCCGGATGTCCGGATCGTGTCCCTGCCAGCCGTGCCAGTCACTGCGGCACAGGCCCGTCGCCTCGACGCGGACGACCGCGCCTCCGGCCGGCGGCTCGGGGTCCGGAACGTCGCGGACCTGCGGTCGGGCACCGAACTCGTCGAAGATCACGGCACGCATGCGCCGCATCCTCACATGCCAGGGGTGCGGCCCGGCACAGACCCCCGACGGGGGTGACCGGCACCGGTCACGCGGATTCGGCCCCGCCGGCCGCGACATCGCGGCCGGCGGGGCCGCGTCTTGTGCCGCCACTCGGTGCGCGTTTCATCAGCTCGCCGTCTCTCCCGGTCGTCGCGTCGGCGCGGGCTCCGCCCGTCGAGCGGAACGGGCGCCGGTCAGCCCACCGCGACCCGGTCGGTGAAGGCCGTCAGGTTGGCCATCGCCCGGTCGATCCGCTCCTGGAGGGTCAGGGTCTCCTCCCGGCGGACCAGCCGCATCTTCGGCTGCCGCTTGCCCCGTACGTAGAGCGAGCAGGCGAGGTCGGCGCAGATGTACTCGCCGACCGTGTTGCCCTTGCGCCCCGCCGCCCCGGCCAGCGGCGCGACGAACAGCGCCACTCCCGAGGAGGCGTGATCGGTGAGGCAGATCCGGCACATGCTCGACCGCACCGTGTTCTGCCTACGGGGCTCCGGCCGCCGCAGCACGACGCCGGTGAGCCCGTCCTCGCCGGGTACGACCAGCAGCGCCCGCAGCGGGGCGCCGGGGTCGGTCCAGCCGAGGAAGTCCAGGTCGGCCCAGGGCACCCCGCTCTCGGCGAAGCCGGGGGGCATCCGGATCCGGCTCGCCTCGCCCTTGCTGCAGTTGACGAAGGACTGCCGGATGTCCTTCTCATCGAGTGGTTGCATGACCGCGAAGCTAGGTCGTCCCGCACCGGCGAGGCATCCGCTTTTCCGGCCCGCGGCACGGGGATCCGGGAACCGGTGTGAGCGACGTAACCGACCGGCGCCTGCGGTGGGGGGGGGGGGGGGGGGGGGGGGGGGGGGGGGGGGGGGGGGGGGGGGGGGGGGGGGGGGGGGGGGGGGGGGGGGGGGGGGGGGGGGGG